>JAFGOR010000216.1 GCA_016926375.1 Bacteroidales bacterium | reverse complement strand
TTCAACATATTTTTCAAGTTCCGGATTCAAAGAAATGTCTTTCTCACATGCTACAAGCATCAAAATAACCAATTGAATAACAAGGTTCCGTAGCATGACTTTTAGGATTAAATTGCGAAATAACCAGTAATTTATATCTTACTAAGATAATCATTTTCAATGAAGTATTTATCGTTTATTTCAATTGAATTTGCAGGAAGTTGATTAAAGGCAGGGTTTGTTCCTTTTTGTACACAATGGAGAGCGTAGTCGGGAGACTACGCTCAGCGAGGACTACGCTCAGCGAGGTATTGAAAAAGACTGTTAAATTGATGTGGTTAAACTCAAGTTATTAAACGATTACAACTGAATTTTGTCCCTGAAATGCATTAGGAACATGCTTATCGGCCTGCTCTTCATTGATCCATTTTTCATGATCGAGAAGATATCGGAATTGATACTCCCTGCCTTTTTCGAGTTCCAGCGAAACAGTGTATTCACCGGATTTTAATTCCTTCATCGGAATACTATTCATGTCCCATTTGTTGAAATCACCTGCCAGGTTAGCTTTTTTAACGGATGCAGACACTTCTTTATCCAGTTTGAAAACTACCTTGCATAACGGTTTGGTTTTATTGTACTGTTTTTTTAAGCTCATTTCGGTTATGATTTTGGGGATATTTAAATGAATTTGGAGTTATTTTTTTCGCATTGTTCTTTTGCGGGTGTTTGTTTCATTTGCAGGAATGGCTGCATCTGCCAGCTGAAGGGTGTTATTGGTGCAGTTTGAAATGCAGGTGTATAGGGGATTGTTATGTTTAAAGTCAATTTCCAAAAGAGCCGCAATGGTTGGTGCAATCTGTGCATTATGGTATTTACATTTCTCTTTTACTTCACCCTGTTTGATAATTCCTGCTCCTATCATGGCAATCCATGTCTCATTGGAATGAAAGATGAATTGTCCGTGGTTTCGCCATCCTCTTCCGGTTCCTCTTCCATGGTCGGTGGTGATGATGAGTGTGGTTTTATTGCGATAAAGGCTGTCGGTTTGCACCCAGGTCCATAGCTCTTGTATCAGTTTATCTGCACGGTTGGCCGATTTCAGATACTGTAAGTATTCTCCCTTATGCCCGAATTCATCGGTTTCGTCCAGGGCAATCATCAGTACTTTTGGCCGTTGATGCTTCAGATATTCGAAACCCTGCATGAAGGTGAGTCCGTCGTAACGAACATTACCAATAACTTTTGGCAGTAAACCGTAAACCGATTCAATACTTTGTTGAATGGGGGAGGCCTGTTTTTCAGGAATTTCACTGAAAGCGCTGTTCACATAGATGCCGCTTCGCTTTTCGTTGACGATATCATTAAATCTGTCCCATGAACTAAAAACTGCCACTTTATTTCTGAAAGCGGGAATTGAGTGGATGGTTTCAAGAACAGACACATTCGGGTTCGGTCCCAGTGAATTGCTGTTGATGTTTTTAGAGGGATTGCCTGTTAACATTTCGTTGTAACCGGGGTACGAAAACCAGTACCTGTTGGCAACATTAACCTTGCAACCGTAATCTCTGTTACCGTAAAGGACGCCATGATTAGCAACTTCTGTCCAAAGAAATGGCATCAATAGCTGCCTTCTTTTTATTGGGCTCTCATCCCAGAATGTAATGTTTTTTCTGTTTCTTTTTCTTTTGTTTCCGGGAACTTTCAACAGTTTTCGGTTAGCACCCTGGAATACCTCTTTCCACCGGAATCCGTCGAGGGTAATAATTATTACATTTTCTGTTTTTGTTTGTCCCAAAACTGCAGTCCCGGGAAATATAATACCTAGAATGAGAATAACTGGTATCAGCATAAGGGTTGTTTTCCGGCTTTTCATAGGTGTTGCTTTTTGCCGGGAAAATTAGGAATGCCGGATTACAATTGTTTTATGCCAGCGGGTCGTTTATGTGAATAGTATGCAACAAAACTGTAAATACAATAATAAGGCATGAATTATTCATTGATTGTTTCTCCATAGATAGTTTGAAGTAAAGGTCATTGACCGCTTTCTATGTGGTTGAATTTCCGAAATGCTAACTTATTAAGCAGTAGGATTATTTATCCGGCAAATGCACCCTGACCGATTTTTGCCAGACTACCATCTGCCGCGCATGATCGCGCAATTCTTCAGCCATTTCAATGTTGCCGTCATCTTCAAGTAGTTTGGCATAGAAACGAAGTGTGGAAGGAGCGTAAACATCTTGTGCACGAAGTAAAAATACAGGCTCGTCAGCTGGTATTTTGCCGGCAGTATCAACGATTCTTTTGTTATAATCTTCGCGGGTGAATTTCATATAATGCGCTTTTTACAAAGTTACCGAATATAATCTGTTGTTAATTCAACAGAGCGGTATCTTTCCGTTGCGGCACAAAAACTTCAAAGAAAGCCGGGCAGCGATCCCGGCTTTCTTTATTCATTATTACTCAACCCTGGTTTGTGTGTTATACAAGAAGAAAGCCCACTTGTCAGCGGTTTCCTCAATCATTTTGGATATGGGTTTACCCGCTCCGTGGCCGGCCCTGGTTTCGATGCGGATCAGTACCGGATTCTTTCCCTTGTGTTTTTCCTGCAGGGTGGCAATAAACTTGAATGAATGGGCGGGAACCACACGGTCGTCGTGATCGCTCGTGGTGACCAGTGTGGCCGGGTATTCCACTCCTTCTTTCAGGTTATGCACCGGGGAATAGGAATACAGGTTACCAAAATGAACAGAATCTTCACTCGATCCGTATTCGGGCACCCAGCCAAAGCCCAGGGTAAATCTATGATAACGCAGCATGTCCATAACCCCTACAGCCGGTATGGCTACCTTAAATAAATCGGGCCGTTGGATCATGCAGGCGCCTACAAGCAGTCCACCGTTTGATCCGCCATAGATGCCCAATTTTTCGGGTGAGGTGTACTTTTCTTTTACCAGGTATTCTCCGGCAGCTATGAAATCATCAAATACATTCTGCTTATTGAGCAGCATTCCGGCTTTATGCCAGGTTTCGCCGTATTCACTTCCGCCCCTGATGTTGGCAACGGCATAAACGGCGCCATATTCCAAAAGGGCAATCAGTGAAGATGAGAAATAAGGTGTTTCAGCTATATTAAAGCCGCCATATCCATACAACAGAACCGGGTTCTTACCGTTCAGTTTGATTCCTTTTTTGTGCAGAATGAACATAGGCACCCGGGTGCTGTCTTTACTTGTGTAAAAAACCTGTTTCAGCTCGAATGCATCGGGGTTGAATTTGGCATCGGTTTTGAAAAACAGCTCCTGGTTGCCGGTTGGTATGTCATAGGAATAAATGGTAGAGGGGTAGGTAAAAGAGGTGAAGACATAGTAAAACTGATTCTCATCTTTATCCCCGTCCATAATGCCTGCAGAGCATATTACCGGGAATTCGATTTCTTTCTCCTGTTTTCCTTCATAAGAGTATTGGTAAAGATGTGAACTGACATCCTGGAGGTAGGAGGCAAAAAGCTTACCACCCATGGGGTAGACTGATTCTAGCAGGAAGTCTTTTTCAGGTATGATCTCCTTCCAGTTTTCCTTCTCTGGTTTTTTAGGGTCAATGGCAACCAGCCGGTAATTGGGTGCATCTATGTCGGTTTGAACATAGAAAAGCCCGTCCTGGTGATCGATAACGCTGCTTTTGTGTTCAAAACCAGTGAAGAGGGGAATGAATCCGCCCTTTTTCAGGTCGGCAGGCTTGTAATAGCACTCATAACCATCGGTGCCTTCGGCCACAATAAGAAACATGTATTTGCTGTCGTGGCTTAAATAAACACCGTTATAACGCAATGAGTTGATCGGATCCTCGTAAATCAGCAGATCTTTTTCCTGCGGATCGCCCAGTTTATGATAGTACACCCGTTGATTCTGATTCAGTGCCTGCAATTCCTTGCCCTTTTCGGGTGCGGGAAAGCGACTGTAGAAAAAACCGTCGCCAAACCAGGCTGCATCGGTGGATTTTACATTTTTCAGGAGATCAGGCAAATCCTTTCCGGTAGCAACTTCCTTTACAAAGATTTCTTTCCAGTCGGAACCGGCAACCGATTTGGAACAGGCAATGTATTTTTTGTCTTTGGAAACTCCCAGCAGGTTCACAGCAATGGTGCCGTCGGCCGACAGCGTGTTGGGGTCGAGAAATACTTCCTCTGCACCATCTGTGCCCTTCTTTTTGTAAATCACCGATTGATTCTGCAATCCGTCGTTTTTATAGTAAAGAATATAATCTCCGGCCATTACCAGGCCGCCTACGCGGGGGTAGTTATAAATTTCTTCCAGCCTGGATTTGATCTTGTTTCTGAACGGAATTTGATTCAGAAAGCTGTCGGTGAGCTCATTTTGCATTTTTACCCACTCGGCTACGCTGGCTGCTGTGTCATCTTCGAGCCAACGGTAGGGGTCGGCAACAGGGGTTCCGAAGTAGTTGTCACTTACTTCCACTTTAGGAGTTGCAGGATAGGTAAGTTCAGGAATATCATAGACTTTCCTGTTCGCATTTTTGCCATTGCATCCTGCCAGCAGTATGGCGGTAGTCAATAACATCAATAATTTGTTCATAGTATAGGGTGTTATGTTTTAGAATATATTGCGACGGAAAGTACGAAATTCAGATGAAAAAACTATTGGGGTTTTATCAGTAGATCATTGAAATATCATCCTTGGGTCATCGGGAATGTCTTTCAATCGTTTATCAGAATCCTATTTGCAGAATGTTATAAAAAAATCCGGGTAACCACCAACGCTTTATTCAACCTCCAACACAAACCGCAACGCTATTTCAGCTTCAACCGGTGTGCCGTTTTCTTTGGCCGGTTGCCATATACTGCTTGTTGCAATGACCCGTATATACTCATCGGTGATAACAGAGGGAACCTTGTCTTCTGCCCGGATACGGCTCAATGAACCATCTAAGCCCACTGTAAGATGAATGGTGATCCGGTGCTTGCCGGGAAATGAGATGAAAAGCGATTTGTTGACGCTGCCATCCACCCATTCTTTGAAATTTTTTGCTGAACCGCCTGGTGGAACAGGCTTTGTATAATTGTAAGGAGTAGTTTCCCTGACATCTGAGATATCTTTTGATTCAACAGTTGTTATGGCTCCTGTAACGGTTGATCGTTTTTGTGTGCCATAACCCACTACCACCACCTCGTCCAAAGCCATCACGTTTTCGGTCAGGGTTATTTCTTTTCCGGAGGCTTCCTGCGGATCCACTTCCAGCGCATTATAACCCACATAACTCAGCGCCAGAACAACATTGTCGCCGGCAGGCTGAAGGCTGAAATAGCCGTTCATATCCGTTACCGTTCCCTGGTTACTTCCTTTGAACATTACGTTTACTCCCGTTAACGGCTGGCCCTGAACATCAACAACCCTACCGGTAATGGTTCCGGAAGGAGATATGGATGAAACGCCTCTTATTCTCACAGTTCCATCCTTTTTGCTTTTTGCTGTTGCCGGTGCTGCGGTTGCAGACTTTTGCGATTCAGCAACGGGCGCAGACATGATTGCCTCTTCCTGTGCAATAACTGCTTCATCTTCCACGGTCATGGTTTCATAGTCCTCTACTACCGCAAAGTCTTCTTTGGTTGAAGCATCTTCAATTACAATTTCAACTGATGGGATTCCTTCGGGCTTTTGCGACTTTATCACCGGCTGCTGATCAGCCTGTTCTTTTGCCGTGGAAGCTTCTGTTTGGGGTGCTTCAACAGGTAAGATTGTGGTTTCTTTTGATTTTGCAGTTTGTTCCGTTTTTTGCGTGATCAGTTCATCTGCAGGCTTTTTGACAACCAATAGCAGGATGCTGCCGATGCCGATCAGCAAAACTACGGCTGCAGCCACGCGGTAAAACCAGGTCAGGGTTCTGGTTTTTTTATTTTCCACCCGGTTATTCAGCCTGGTCAACAGCTTTTCCATATCGGCTTCCAGTTCTTCACCGGTAAGCCGGTTCAGTCCTTCAAAAGCCTCCTCGTCAAAAACATCCTGCATCATGTTTCGCTCCAGGTCATGACGCTCCCGGTTTGAAAGGAGGCCTTTCAAATACTTGAGAAACTGATTATATGTTTGTTCAATCCTGGACATTTTTCACCAATGGTTTGGATTCGATACAAATTTTCAAATTTCTTTTGCCGTTCTGAATGGCACTTTTCACCTTGTTTTCATCAAGTGCCAGTTCAGCGGCAATTTCCTTATAGCAGCGCTGGTGATAATAGAACATTTCCACACACCGGCGCTGTTCTTCTTTCAGCTGTTCCATGCAGGATTTCAAACGCTCCTGCAAACCGGAGTCTTCGTTGTCGTCAATAGGGTGCAATACCGAGGTGGATTCCACAAATAATTCTGCTGAAATTTGATCATGCCGGTTTTTTTCGGCATGGTCTTTTCTCAGCTTCATCAGGCAGTGATTCCGGGTCACACCGTAAAGCCAGCTCTTGAAGTTGCGGATTTCAAAACGGGGAACATCGGTAACCAGGGTTTCAAATATCTGCATCACGGCATCCTGACTGTCGTCGCGGTTTTTCAGGTACTTCATGCACACCCCGTAAACCAGCAACATATACCTTTTATAAAGAACACCCAGTAACTCCGGATCTAATTTTTCGCGGTAAAGGTTAACCAGTTCCGGGTCGGAAAGGGAAGTATGGTTATGTGGGGTGGTCACGGACATAATATATTACAACCTCACTCTAGTGCTCACCTCACCCCCTGCCCCTCTCCTGAAGGAGAGGGGAGAGAGGAGGGTGCGATGAGGCATTTTGAATATTAAAAATACCAAC
>JAFGOR010000215.1 GCA_016926375.1 Bacteroidales bacterium | reverse complement strand
TCCATTTGATATCGGGCTGCACTATTGTAATACGTAAATCATTCATGGCTCTTGTTATATTTTACCGGGGAAATCATTTTCAAAACATACAATCAGTTCATTCGATTGCTTTATAGCTTCCGCAACCAGTTCAGGCATATTTTTAAGGCCTTCTCCGCTTTTTGCCGTTTCTTCAATTTTTACCAAAACCTCCTGCAATTGCCTGGCACCCAAAAAAGACACTCCGGGAATCATCTTATGAGCCTCACGGCCTATTGCTTCATTTTTTTGTTGTGTCAGATACTCCTGCATTCGTTCAAGAGCAGGTGGCGTTGTCCTTTTATAGGTCTGAAGCATATCAATAATAAAAGTTTCGTCATTATCTGAAAGCTTCCTGAGTGTACTCAAATCGTATAGCATATATTTTGATCTGTTTTTTGCAGGTTTAAGTTGTCTTTAGCATTCTATCTCTTGATGTTGGATGCTCGATACTGGATACTGGATACTGGATGTGTGTGTGTTGGGAGTTGGGATTTGACTGCTACTGTTACTGTTACTACTTGTTTTGGCCTTTCGCCAACAGCTATCAGCCAACAGTTAAAAGCTTCTTCACTCATTTCCCTTCGCTTCTTCCCAAATGGCGTTCATTTCATCCAGTGTCATGTGTTTCAGTTTGCGTCCCTGTTTAAGTGTTTTGGATTCAAGGTAGTTGAAACGACTGATGAATTTTCTGTTGGTTTGTTCCAAAGCGGTTTCCGGGTCAACATCATAGAGCCTGGCTGCATTTACCAGCGAAAAAAACAAATCACCGAATTCAGCTGATATCCTGTCCTTGTTCATCCGGTCAATCTCCGTTTTCAGTTCCTTCAGTTCTTCTTCTACCTTATCCCATACCTGGTAACGTTCCTCCCAGTCAAAGCCAACCGCTCTTGCTTTCTCCTGTATTCTGTTTGCCTTTATAAGGGCAGGAAGGGATGGTGGAACCCCTCCAAGAACACTGTGATTGCCTTCTTTAATCTTCAGTTCTTCCCAGTTTTTCTTCACGTTTTCCGGATTATTTTTGACATCAGTATCTCCGAAAACATGAGGATGCCTGAAAATAAGCTTTTCACAAATGGCTTCAGCCACATCTCCAATATCAAAGTCTCCTGTTTCAGATCCCATTTTTGAATAAAAAACAATATGTAAAAGCAGGTCCCCGAGTTCCTTTTTTATGTTAATCAGGTCTTTCTTCAGGATGGCATCTGCCAGTTCATAGGTCTCTTCAATGGTGTTGTTGCGGATGCTCTCGAATGTCTGTTCCCGGTCCCATGGACATTTGGCCCGCAGCTCGTCCATAATGTCCAGCAGTTTACCCAGCGCCTCGAGCTTTTCTTTTTTACTGTGCATAATCACTATTAATTAACCCTGATCGGGGTCATTTGTTTTCCTTGAATTTGATTCGTATTGAAGAATTTAATGACAGGTTCAGCAGCTCTGCAGCATTTCCTCCGTTGATGGCAATTTCCAGCAGGTTCAGGGAATTGAACAGGGCAAGCATTTCACCCGGTGATGAATCACTGTACTTTGAACACAGCCTGACTATGCGGTTGTGATTACTTTGTACAAAAATTTCAAATGTTCTGCCTTTGCCAATCTGGTCGAATAAGTCCCTGGTTATATTGGTAATGGCATTTTTATAAGAATCGACATATGCCACACTCCCGTTGATTACCGACTCATCAATGGCAGGAAGCATGAGCACCTGTTTGTAAAGATCCTTATGTGGTTTACCCAAACCACTCAGTTTTCCGTTTATGATGATTTCACAGGCAGCATGTGCAAATGCAGATTGCTCCGGAAAAGTTCCTGATCCTGCAAACTCAATGCTTACCATTTCTTCAGGGTCGGAATCCAATATGAGCCCGAATATCCCATTATCGTATCCAATGAAATAATGGTTATTTGCTTTGAGAGCTATGAACATACTTTTTTCATCCGATGCATTGTTCACTGCAATAATGTGGATGGTTTCGGGTGGAAAATGCCGGTAGGCGTGTTTTACCTGAAATGCTGCCAGTGCTATGTTAAATGAAGGCACCTGATTGGTTATATCAACAACGCTGGCGCCAGGGCATCGGTTGATTATAGTCCCTTTTACAGCAGCAGAATAATAGTCATCTGAATTCCAGTCACTGGTTAAAGTAACAATCGGCATGGGTTAAGATCAGGTTATATTTTTTACTGAATGAACTGGTTTTTGTGATAAAAATAGTCCTATTTTGTACGTCTCAAATGTAAGCAATATTCTATAAAATAAATGATTGAAAAGGTTGTATATTTAGAAGGGGTTGATCCCAAAACGTTTTATGGTTCCGGCAACCGCAATCTGGATAAGCTCAAATCCTTTTTTCCAAAACTGAAAGTCGTTGGTCGCGATTATGAACTTAAAGTTCTTGGTGAACCCTCTGAAATCATTAGGTTTGAGAGTGATGTCGACAAACTGCTCGATTTCGTGCATCTTCGTAATCAGCTTACCGAAGACGATGTGGAGCAGATTATCCTCACCGAAGATGATGCTTTGCGCCATTTCAATGAGAAAGATGAAGATGTGCTTATTTTCGGAAACGATGGCAAAGTCATTAAAGCCCGCTCGGTGAATCAGAAAAAACTGGTGGAGGACTACCGTTCAAATGACCTGATTTTTGCCATCGGACCGGCCGGATCAGGAAAGACGTACACGGCCATTGCGCTTGCTGTAAGGGCACTGCGAAACAAGGAGGTGAAGCGGATCGTTCTTACAAGGCCTGCAGTTGAGGCAGGGGAGAAGCTTGGTTTTTTACCCGGCGATGTGAAAGAGAAGCTTGATCCCTATCTGCAACCGCTATATGATGCTTTGAGAGACATGATACCTCCTAAGAAGCTGGAAGGTTTTATTGAGGAAGGTATTATTGAAATAGCCCCACTGGCTTTCATGCGGGGCCGTACGCTGGGTGATGCTGTGGTAATCCTCGATGAAGGACAGAATACTACCGTTAACCAACTGAAAATGTTCCTGACCCGAATGGGAAAGAATGCCAAGTTTATTGTAACCGGTGATATCACCCAGATTGACCTGCCGGAGCGTCAGCAGTCGGGATTGTTGAAAGCACTTGCATTGCTGAAGGAAATCAAAGGAATATCCACCATTGAGTTTGATAAGGGCGATATCATCAGGCATCGTCTGGTCAGACATATCGTGAATGCCTATGAACAGAACATCCATAAAACAAAAGGGTCATCCGACAAAAAACCGGAAGACCCCGGATTAGAAAATAGTGAATTGTAAGCAGGCATGGTTGCCGGAATGTAAAAAAGTTAAAATGGCCTAATGAACCCTGTTTTAAATTACAATTCGATCTGTTATTTTTGACAAAATGTGTTTTGATTTGTTAATTTTTGAAAACCAAGATATATATGAGTAACGCGATTACCAAAACAAATTTCAGCTTTCCGGGTCAGAAAGACCTTTATGTGGGAAAAGTAAGGGATGTGTACAATATCGACGGAAAATACCTGGTAATGGTCGTTACTGACCGCATATCAGCTTTCGATGTGGTACTTCCCAGGGGCATTCCCTATAAGGGTCAGGTGTTGAATCAGATTGCTTCCAGGTTTCTTGATGCCACGGCTGATATTGTTCCCAACTGGAAGATTTCAAGTCCTGATCCCATGGTCACCATTGGACACTTTGCCACTCCCTATAAAGTTGAAATGGTAATTCGCGGATATCTTACCGGGCACGCATGGCGGGAATACAAATCGGGAAAAAGAACGTTGTGTGGAGTGCCCATGCCCGACGGTATGGTGGAAAACCAGAAATTTCCCAAACCAATTATTACCCCTACCACCAAGGCAGATGAAGGTCATGATTTGGACATTTCCAGGGAAGAAATCATCAAAAGCGGATTGGTATCTGAAGCTGAATACATTCAACTAGAGGATTATACCTGTAAGTTATTTGAAAAGGGAAGCCAGATTGCCAACTCCAAGGGGTTGATCCTGGTTGATACCAAATATGAGTTCGGTAAAAAAGATGGCAGGATCTACCTCATTGATGAGATCAACACCCCCGATTCATCCCGGTATTTTTATGCAAATGGTTATGATGAGCGGTTACAGAAAGGTGAACAGCAGAAGCAACTTTCAAAGGAATTTGTGCGCCAGTGGCTGATCGAAAACAATTTTCAGGGAAAAGAAGGCCAGGTAGTACCCGAAATGACAGATGATTTTGTCAGCCAGGTTTCCGAGCGTTACATTGAATTGTATGAGAACATAATCGGCGAGGAATTCGAAAAGGCCGAGATTGTGAATGTCGAAAACCGAATTGAAACAAACATTCGCCGGGCGTTACAACAATTGAAATAATCGTAGGGGCAGACCTACGTGTCTGCCCATTATTATGACCCCGGTTTTTTACCCCATTTCATCGGATTTTCAATAATATATTGTTTTATCCGTTGATAGGATTCATAATCGCGAATAATGTGTTCATGATAATTTCGTTGCCACAATTTCCGATCAAATGGTTTCCATCCATTTGATTTTACATTCCGGATATATTCATTTGTTGACATCGTTTTGACCCATTGAATCACCCGAAATAGGGGCGAACCCAGGTGTTCGCCCTCAACCCCGAAAAACGGGGGTGTGTCAATTGATCGCGATGGGTCAATTGATTGTGTTGAATCAATTGGTTGCGATGG
>JAFGOR010000214.1 GCA_016926375.1 Bacteroidales bacterium | reverse complement strand
GGTAAATAAACATCTTACAACTTATAACATCTTCATTATTAACGATAAATGAGCATTAGCTTGACGGCTATGCCTCCAAAGGGGGATTATTGTGCGGTTTTCTATTCTTTCACAACCGCAACAAATTCCATGGGAACGCTGACCAGTTGTGACATCTCCTCACCTGCCTCGAGCATGTCGAGGTCATCCACATCGTAATACCAGTAGATTTTCAGATTGCACCCTTTTTTTGCGTAATCAGCCGAGAGTATGAGCACATCGGCAATGAACTTGGCTGATGCGGAATTGAAATATCCAAGGCGAAAAATTACCCTGAAGACACCCTTGTCCTTTTCGCTTTCAGAAGGGGCTGTTTGTTCCCTGTAAAATGCATCCAGCTTTTCAAGGACTTCCCTGCTGAGATTCCTGATGTTTTCAGGCAAACAATTGCCGCTGATGCGGAATACCCTTTTGCCTGAATCCAGAAGAATCTCGGGCGTTTTTTCCGTTTTTTCGAGATCAATAATTTTCATAAAAGCATGGTATAGGTCAGTTCAACTATTTAAAAATCAATGTTCATCAAGTACAATCAGGTCCTTTAGGGCAAGAATCTCCTGACCCTTAAATTTAAGCATAATCTGGGCAGTGGTAACCACATCACGCCGGCAATATTCAACAATTCTTGCCAAATCCTGTTCATGCCAGTAAACATGTGCTACCTGGCTGCCATCCAGGTCTGACTTGGGACTTTCCAAACCAAAAACCGATGCAAGCAGATTCAGCGATGTATAATGCTTGTGGTCTCCGAATTTCCACAATTCCAGTGTGTCCAGATGTTTGACATCCCAAGGCTTTTTACCTGCAATGTCAAATAATTCAGGTAACCCGATTCCGTGAATCACCATCCTGCGTGCTATGTATGGGAAGTCGAACTCCTTGCCGTTATGGGCACACAGTTCGATCTCACGCCGCTGTGACAAACGGCTAATCAACCCGGCAAATGACTCAAGTAACTCCTTTTCTTCTTGCTGGTAAAACGATTTGATGCGAAAAACACGCCTGTCATCCTGTACACCTATCATTCCTGTTGAAATGCAAATGATGCGGCCAAATTCGGAATAAATACCAGCCCGCTGATAAAGACTCCCGGGAGTTTCGGCTTCTCTTTTCAGGTACATACTTTTCTTTTCCCAAAGCATCTGAATCTGACCGGGTGCCTCCTCAAAGGCCGGGTATGCCGGAACTGTTTCAATATCCAGGAAAAGAATATTACCAATTTTTACCTGTTCCAGCATGTGGTTGTTCCTTTAATCGCTATTTTTGCAATGCACTGAAAATATACGAACATTCACGATAAAACAAAAGGCATAATGCAATATTTCTTGCTATGAATCAGCTGTACCCTTTAAAATTCAAACCCATAATCAAAGACAAGATTTGGGGCGGAACCAGGCTCAAAACCATTCTCCATAAGAACTGTAAAACTGATAAAGCTGGTGAAAGCTGGGAAATCAGCGGATATCCCGGGGATGTGTCCAAAGTTACCAATGGTTTTCTTGCCGGGAACAGCCTGGAGGAACTGATTGAGGTATATATGGGCGACCTGGTGGGCGACAGTGTTTTTGAGAAATTCGGAACTCTTTTCCCGTTGCTCATCAAATTCATCGATGCCAATGATGCCCTGTCGGTTCAGGTACATCCGGAAGATGAAGTGGCGCTGAAACAATTCAAATCGTTCGGAAAAACTGAAATGTGGTACATTGTTGAAGCTGAAAAGGATGCTGAAATCATCACGGGCTTTAACCAGCTGATTACAGCGGAAAAATACCAGGAGCACCTGGCAAACAAATCGCTCCTTTCCATACTGAATAAGGAAAAGGCTCAGCAGGGAGATGTATTTTTCCTGCCTGCCGGAAGAATTCATGCCATAGGTGCAGGCATATTGCTGGCCGAAATCCAGCAGACTTCCGATGCCACCCTGCGCATTTATGATTATGACCGGCTCGACGACAAGGGTCAACCCAGGGAACTTCACACCGAAAAAGCCCTTGAAGCAATCGACTTCAGGCAGTACCCGTCTTACAAATCGCAATATGAAAAAGCCATCGGAAAACCTGCTATCCTGGCCTCCTGCCCCTATTTCACGGTGAACCTGTTGCTTCTGGAGAAGAATATGGACAAGGATTACATAAATCTGGATTCTTTCGTGATTTACATGTGTGTCAGGGGAAGTTTTTCAATTGCTTATGGCGATAATCAGATGGAAGCTGTAAAAACAGGTGAAACCATAATGCTTCCGGCAGAAATAAAAAATGTGAGGTTGATTCCGCACCCTTCATGCGAAGTTTTGGAAGTTTATATTCCCGGAGATGCATCAAAAAACCGGATCAAATCAGTTTTAGAAACCCTGTTTTAATGGAAATTCAATCTGCCACCTTTGTCAAAAGCAGTCCCGACCTGAAATCGTGTCCGCCGTCGGATTTCCCCGAGTTTGCATTTGCCGGGCGGTCAAATGTTGGCAAATCGTCTTTGCTCAACCTGCTGATTAATATTAAAAACCTGGCCAAAACATCAGCAACACCCGGAAAAACAAGGTTAATTAATCATTACCTGGTTAACCAAAGCTGGTATCTGGTAGACCTGCCGGGATATGGATATGCAAAAACCGGGAAGAAAACAAGGGATTTATTTTGGACAACAACTGAAGATTACCTGTTACAACGCGAAACTCTGGTCTGTTTGTTTGTACTAATCGACTGCAGGCATGAGCCCTTGAAAAGCGACCTGGAATACATTGACTGGGCAGGAACCAGCCAGATTCCGCTGGCACTCGTTTTCACCAAAAGCGACAAGCTGTCGGCCGCCGCTTTAAAACGAAATACCGACCGCTATCGCAACAAGTTGCTTGAAAGCTGGGAAGAACTCCCTCCCGTTTTTATCACATCTTCAGCCAAATACCAGGGCCGGGAGGAAATACTCACCTTTATTGAGGAGGGTATTGTCAGATTTAAGCAGGTCTGATCAATTTACTGGCTTCTGGTCTTCTAGGTCTAAGAACACCTGCGAGCTAAGGGCTGTGAGCTGTGAGCTATGAGCTATGAGCTATGAGCTGCGAATTGACTGCCACTGCCACTGCCAGCACCGCTGTCCCCTGTCCCTTGCCCCCTGTCCCTTGTCGCTCGTCCCTTGTCCCTGTTTTGGTTTCCGGCTCTTTCCCCGGGCTGTTCAAAACTGTTTCATTAAAATTAAGGAATCTCTAATCCATGTTGACAGGATATTTTTTACATTTGCAGCACCTCAATAACAGTGTAACGCATATTCAATGAAAATCAAAGCTCCGATAAAATTCTTTTCAGGTCGCGCTTCGCATTACCTGGCGGAAAAAATTACCAAAAGTTATGGAACTGAGTTGGGAAAGACTTCTGTACTTGAATTCAGTGATGGTGAATTTCAACCCTATTTTGAAGAATCTGTTCGCGGATGTATCGTGTTTATTGTACAGTCAACTTTTCCACCTGCCGACAACCTGATGGAGTTGTTGTTGCTTATTGATGCCGCCAAACGCGCATCGGCATACCAGGTGGTTGCTGTAATGCCTTATTTGGGATTGGCACGGCAGGACAGGAAAGACCGGCCCAGGTGCAGCATTGGAGCTAAGCTGGTTGCCGACATATTAACTGCAGCCGGAGCCGACCGGGTTATGACCATGGACCTGCATGCCGATCAGATACAGGGGTTTTTCAACGTGCCCGTGGATCATTTGTACGGATCAACCATTTTTGTGCCTTACATCAAAAGCCTGAATCTCGAAAACCTGGTGATTGCCGCCCCCGACATGGGGGGCACCAAAAGGGCCAATGCCTATTCGCGGTTTCTGAACTGCGAAATGGTGATCTGCTATAAAGTAAGAAAAAGAGCCAACGTGGTGGAGGAAATCCGGGTTATCGGAGATATCAAGGATAAGAATATTGTTATTGTTGACGACATGATTGACACAGCCGGCACCGTTTGCCTGGCTTCCAAGCTCATGATGGAGGAAGGCGCGCGAAGTGTAAGAGTCGTATGTTCGCACCCCGTTCTTTCAGGACCAGCCTATGAACGAATTGAAAAATCAGACATTACCGAAGTGGTTGTAACCGACACCATCCCGCTGCGCGGTCACTCCGACAAGATCAAGGTGCTCACCATTGCCGACCTCTTTGCCGATGTGATACATAAGGTGTATAAGTACAAATCGATTACGAAGAACTTTATTGTTTGAAGCAGTTGGTAGCTGTTAGCTTTTATGCCAATAAGCAATGTCTGCCGGCAGGAAGGTAGGGCTAAAAGCCAATAGCTTCTTCCACTATTGTTTATTGTTAATTATTTATTACATTTGCCCACCTTTTTAGCCACTGTTTTTTATTAAACAATGGTGTAATGGGGAAACGGTACAATTGGTTGATTGATTGATATATTGATTGGTTGATTACAAATCATCAAACCTGCCTGCCAGCAGGCAAGTCAACAGTTCAACAAATCGACAGATGATTCCGTTTCCAAGTAGCACATTTTATAATTGTTTAATTCTTTTTATAAATGAAAACGATTGATTTAAAAGTATTCCTGCGCAAAGGCACAGGTAAAAAAGATGCGAAAGCATTGCGGAAAAACAACCAGGTTCCCTGCGTTATTTATGGCGGCAAGGAAAACATCCATTTTTATGCAGAAGACCGGGCGTTTAAAGACCTGGTGTACACCCATCATGCCTATGTAGTCAACCTCGATGTTGAAGGCAATTCACACCTGGCCGTAATGAAAGATATTCAGTTTCATCCGGTAAGTGATAACCTGAACCACATTGACTTTATCGAAGTATTTAAAAATAAACCAATTGTAATCGACCTGCCCATTGAGGTTACAGGTAATTCAGCCGGTATCAGGGCTGGTGGTAAACTCAAGCAGCGCAAAAGACATATAAAAGTTAAGGGTTTGATTGATGATTTACCTGATTTACTGTCGGTTGACATTACCGACCTCGAAATTGGTCAATCAATAATAGCCGGCGATCTGAAGTATCCCAACGTGACCATCATGGAGTCTCCGCGCTCACTTGTTGTAGGTGTTATTTCTGCAAGGGCTGCCGCAAAAGGTATGGAACAGGCTGCTGAAGGCGCTGCCGCTCCTGCTGCTGAAGGCGCTGCTGCTCCTGCCGCTGCCCCTGCTGCAGAAGCCAAAAAATAATAAACCATCGTCTTGAAGTACCTGGTTACCGGACTGGGTAATGTGGGTGATGAATACCACGACACCCGTCATAACATTGGATTCACAATATTGGATGCCTTAGCCAGGTCATCCAATATTGCTTTTTCTGACATGAGGTATGGCGCCCTGTGCGAATATCGCTTTAAAGGACGCCTGTTTGTCCTTCTGAAACCAGGCACTTATGTAAACTTGAGCGGCAAAGCCGTTAATTACTGGATGCAGAAAGAGTCGATTCTCCCTGAAAATCTGCTGGTCCTGCTGGACGACCTGTCTCTTCCTTTCGGCACTATCAGACTTCGTTCAAAAGGAGGAGACGGAGGGCATAACGGGCTTACCAGCATCATTGAAACCATCGGGCATCAGCATTTTGCAAGGTTGCGATTCGGTATCGGCAGCGATTTTCAGTATGGTATGCAGGTGGATCATGTGCTTGGAAAATGGAACAAAGATGAAGCAGAAAAGCTTCCCGAAAGAATTTCACTTTGCCACGATATCATCCGCAGCTTCGGAACTGCCGGCGTGGCCAAAACCATGAATGCATATAATAATCAGTAAGTTACCAGTGTAACAAACAACACCTGCAGTTCGTTAAAGATATGTTAAATGAAATAGCAGCAGGTTAATTTATGGTACTTTTGTTCATCTTTTATGCTACATGCGTACTTCAACAGTTAAAATAATCATTTTCATTTCATCTCTTGCGCTTGTCGGGTTGGTTTTTACCCAAACATTCTGGATGCGTGAAGAAATTGAAATTGCCCGTAAACAATTTGACCATCGTGCAGATCGCGCCCTGATGGGTATTGTGGATGAACTAAGCGACCATGTATATAATTCCTCCCGCTTTTTTCCGAAAGCCTATGCATGCGCATATCTCGGTGATTCCAAAGAAGTTCTGGAAGCTCTTGACACAATGCTTTTGCAAACACTCGTCGACAAATATGTTGCTTATCACCATCTGGATGACGACTATTTCTATGCCATCGTTAAAACCACAAATGATTCGATGATATACAAATCAGCCGGATTCCCCGCTTTCAATGCACCTGCTGACCCTTATAAAGCCTATCTCACAAACATCTGGAAGGACGTTCACTATCACATTGCACTGTATTTTCCGCATAAGAACAGGGTAATTGTGCTCAAACAGGTCTTATGGTTAGGAATCACACTGTTGTTTTTGGTCATTATAATTTTTGGCGTTGCGGCCATTATTATCACGTACCTGAGACAAAAGAAGCTTTCTGAAATGAAAAACGATTTTGTTAATAATATTACACATGAGTTTAAAACGCCGGTTTCAACTATTGCCTTGGCGGCCGAGGTTTTGCACAGGAATGAGGCGAAGAACAATCCGGAAAAAATCAGGAATTACGCCAGGATCATTTTGGATGAGAACGAAAGAATGAAACAACAGATTGAGCGGGTTCTTGAAATAGCGCAGCAGGACCACCGGAAAATCAAACTGGAACCCGTACAGCTCGACGTCCATGAATTGCTTCAGAGCATTGCATCGGACCTGTGTTTCAGAAAAAGTGAAAAAGAAATCAACATCAATTTTCAGCTTAATGCAGTAAATCATGTGATAAAGGCAGATCTCATTTACATCAAGGGAATCATCTGCAATATTGTGGAGAACGCCATCAAATATTCGTCGGAGAATCCTGAGTTAACCATCACAACTGAAGATTTCCGTGAAGGCATACTCATGTCATTTGCCGACAACGGTATCGGGATGAGCAGGGAATCGCTGAAAATGATATTCGAGAAATTTTACCGGGTACCCACCGGAAATGTTCATAATGTAAAAGGATTCGGCCTGGGCCTTTACCTGGCTAAAACAATGACCCAGGCCCATGGTGGTCATATAAAAGTAAGTAGTGAAATAAACAAAGGCAGCCGTTTTGATGTTTACCTGCCGTCACATATCAACAACAAGAATTATTAAGGAACCATGACAACGTGTAAGGGGAAATTATTACTGGTGGAGGATGATAAAAATCTTGGTTTCATCATCAAGGACTTTTTGGAGATGTCGGATTACCACGTAATTCTTATGGAAGACGGGAAAACCGGGCTCGATGCATTCCGGAAAGGCAGCTATGATCTCGTTTTGCTTGACATCATGCTTCCTCATATTGACGGTTTTACGTTGGCCGAAGAAATCAGAAAGGCAGACAGTGAAATCCCTTTTATATTCATGACTGCTAAAACCATGAAGGAAGACAAGTACATGGGTTTTAGGATTGGAGCCGATGATTACATCACAAAACCCTTCACCACAGAGGAATTAAAACTTCGGATAAACGCTGTTTTGAGAAGGGTAAAAAAGAGCAGCAGCAAATCAAATAAATATACCATTGGGAATTATACTTTTGATTTTTCAAGCCACCTGCTTTCTGCATGCGACTTTGAGCGCCAGCTCACCAGGCGCGAAGCTGAATTGTTGCAGATGCTGTGTCTGAATATGAACAATGTTTTGCGGCGCGATGTTGCCCTGAAAGCCATATGGGGTGAAGATGATTATTTTATGGGGCGCAGTATGGATGTATACATTACCAAATTAAGAAAGCTCCTCAGCGGGGATCCTTCCATTTCCATTGTAAACATACACAATACAGGCTTCAGGCTCGAAGTAAAAAACAAGGGCTGACACCAACCTTGGATGCATGTTTTTTGCTATCTTTCCGGACGGTTGAATCAACTTCCGGAACTGAATTTTCAAAGAACTGCATTGCTTTATGAGAAAAAACCGCACTCCCTTTCCCGGCGTTTTCTGGATAGCCAACTCCGTTGAAATTATTGAACGATTTGCCTATTACGGCATTTACTTTGGATTCCCTATTTTCTTTGCATCAAAAGGTTTCAATGATAAGCAACTGGGGATAATTCAGAGTTTGTTTCTTTTTATATCGTACACCATTCCGATTTTATCCGGAACATTTGCCGACAAATACGGTTTTAAAAAAATACTCCTGGTTTCTTATCTCGCTTACCTTCCATCCATCCTGCTGCTCATTTTTACCGACTCTGTTTCGGGAATTGCACTGTCTATGCTCTGTATAGGATTGGCTGCCGGAACTTTCAAACCCTTAATTTCAGGAACCATCCGGGTTGTTACCGACAATACAAACCGCACTATGGGATTTGGAATTTTTTACGCTATGGTTAATATTGGAGGTTCGGTTGGCCCACTGGTGCTGGGATGGCTCAGGGCAATATCATGGCAGAATGCATACATTGCAGCAGCAATTTCTATCGGACTTATGTTTCTGATTACCTTGTTCTTTTACAAGGAACCTCCTCGTCAAACCCAAACGGAAAGCCTGGGAAAAAAAATAAAAGATATTGGCATTGTCCTTTCTGATTCAAAATTTGCAGTTTTTTTAATCATTCTTGGTGTTTTCTTTTGGACCCCTTTCTGGGCCTTTTTTAATCTTTGCTCCAAATATGTTGAATTCAACCTTGATGGTGCCGCGCTGTATAATAACATTAGAAATGTTTTGGGGACTACATTTGCAAACTTGATTTCGAAAGACTATGAAGGAACCCGAAAAATTATGGGAGAAACCATTTCACATACCGGATGGATAATTATGATATTCCAGGTATTTGTTGCATGGCTTTTTGAACGTTTCAAACCCATTCCCTCCTTTATCACAGGATTGGTTATCATGGCATTGGGGTTTGGGCTTCTGGCACTGGCAGGAATTTCAAACCCTGCCTGGATGTTCCCGGGTATTGCCTTTTTCGCCATTGGCGAAATGATAAGTTCGCCCCGCATTCAGGAATATATTGTATGGATTGCCCCAAAAGAAAAGGCAGGACTTTATATGGGCACAAACTTTCTTGCTGTCGGAATTGGTGGTTTTATGAGCGGACTTCTTTACACTTCTTGGATATACAGGGCTTTTAATGAAACCGGTAAACCGGAATGGGTCTGGATTGTTCTTGGATTGCATCTTTTGGTTGGCATTATTGCCATTTTTATATTCTCAAAATTGGGAGGACAGTTTAAAGTGCAGGATAGTTGATATGAAAAAAGACCTGCTTTTTTTTGTCACCGTTTTGCTGATAATAATTGCTGCTGTTAGCATAACATTTTCAGTAAAGCCGGCAGTTGAGTTGAATACTTCAACACAGGCTTCAGTTATTTCACATGTTGAAACAGGAATAAACCTAAAACACTTTGCCGACAGAATCCTGGAGTCTCCGGGCATTTTCGTGCTGCAACTCATCATCATACTGCTGGTCGTACGCCTTATGGGTTATCTCTTTCAAAGAATGGGACAACCATTGGTAATCGGAGAAATCGTTGCCGGTTTATTGCTCGGACCTTCTGTTTTGGGAGCATTTGCTCCCCAGATAACCAGTTTTCTTTTCCCTGAGGACTCCGTTGTTGTTCTCAAACAACTCAGCCAGTTGGGTTTAATTTTTTTTATGTTCATCATCGGCATGGAACTTGATCTGAATGCTTTCAGGCAATCGGCCAACAAAGCATTCCTAATCAGCATTGCCAGTATTTCGGCACCCTTTGTTTCAGGGATCATTCTGGCATTCTTCCTATACAGCGGATTCTCCTTTCCCGAAGTAAGCTTTGCCTCCTTTGCACTCTTCCTGGGCACAACCTTATGCATTACTGCATTCCCTATTTTGGCCAGGATTGTTCAGGAAAGAAAACTTACCAAAACACCCATTGGGAATTTTGCTATTTCTGCCGCTGCAATAGGCGATGTTATTGCCTGGTGTATCCTTGCCGTTGTAATAGCCATTATGCGGTCGCGCGGAATTGCCAACTCCCTGCTCACCATTGGACTGGCGGCTGCTTTTATCGTGTTCATGTTGTTGCTTGTAAAGCCCTTCATGTATCGCATGGGAAACGTTTATGCCAGCAGGGAAGTCATGGGCAAGCCCATAGTAGCTTTTGTATTTTTGCTCATGCTCATATCAACATTAACAGCCGAAGCTATCGGCATCAATGCTTTGTTTGGTGCCTTCATGGCCGGGGTTGTAATGCCAGAAAACCTGAATTTCAAAAGGGTTTTTACCGAAAAAATAGAAGATGTCGCACTGGTAATTCTCTTGCCTCTTTTCTTTGTTGCCACCGGTCTCAGGACAGAAATAGGGCTGATCAATACCCCCCACCTGTGGATGGTTTGCCTGGTAATCATATTGGTGGGCACCATAAGTAAGATTTCAGGTACCATGCTGGCTTCACGTTACGTGGGTCTGACCTGGAACCATTCACTCATTCTGGGTATGCTGATGAATTCGCGTGGCCTAATGGAGTTAATTGTACTCAACATCGGGTACGACCTGGGCATTCTAACTCCCGAGTTGTTTTCGATGCTCGTACTTATGGCACTTACCACAACCATTATTACCGGACCCGGACTGTCGTTGATAGAAAATTTGCAACCCAAAAAAGAGAAACAAGAATTGCGACAAAAACCTTATAAAATCCTGCTTTCCTTTGCCAATCCAAAAATGGGACCTACTTTGCTGAACCTCACGCACCGGCTTGCAAGCAATCTTTCATCTGAAACCCTTTATACAGCCTTGCATATTTCACCGCGAAGCGACCTGTCACCCGAAGCCGCCAGGGTTTTTGAAAAGGAAAGTTTTGCCCCCATCCGCCGCACTGCAGAAGAGAACCAACTGGCTTTAAATACCATTTACCTCAATTCAAGCGATATTCATTCTGAAATCATGCAGACATGCGAAAACGAGCAACCCAACTTCCTGATTCTGGGCAGTGCACGAACTGTTTTCAGTTCAGATATCCTTGGAGGTGTTGTCAGACGTATATTGCCTGAAGTCAGCTGTGACGTACTCATATTTAATGAGAAAAACTTCAAAGAAATCAAAAAGGTACTGATACTGTATTTTAATAACGGCGATGATTATCTGCTGAATTACGCGCGCTTGCTCAAATACAACAACAAAACCAGTTTTTATTTCTATCTGCACAGCTCGGGGAACAACAAACCTTCCGTTGAAACGGAGTTTTCCGAAATCCCTGCTGCTCCTGTAAACGGCAGCCTGTTACAACCTGATTTTCTTAAATCAATGGACCTTATCATGATTACTGCAAGGAACTGGAAAACTTTGGAAGAGGAAGATAACCTTCCCATTGACCAGTTTCCATCGTTGCTGATCATACATAAAGCCAGTAAGGAAAATAAGATGCTTAAAAACAGTTCCGTTACAAATTAGTAGCTGAAAATGTATCTCCCTGGTTCAAATCGCCGGTTGTAAAACCTTTCATGAACCAGGTCTTTCGTTGCTCGGAAGTGCCGTGTGTGAATGCATCGGGAACCACGTATCCCTGTGATTGCATCATGATGCGGTCGTCGCCAACTGCTGCTGCAGCATTTACCGCCTCATCCACATCTCCTTCCTCAAGAATATTTTTTGTACGTTGCGCATGATGAGCCCAAACACCCGCCAGGAAATCGGCTTGTAATTCAAGCCGTACCAGGTACCTGTTGTACTCAGCTTCACTTACTCTGCCACGCATCTCGTTCAACTGGTCGGTTATTCCCAGCAAACGTTGCACATGATGGCCAACCTCGTGAGCAATAATATAGGCCATGGCAAAATCGCCATGGGCACCGAGCTGATCCTGCAAATCCGACAGGAACGAAAGATCGATATATACTTTCTCATCACCGGGGCAATAGAACGGCCCTGTGGCAGAAGAATTATACCCGCAGGCCGATTCAGCTGCACCGCTGAACAGCACCAGAACCGGTTCCCGGTAGGTATTGCCACCAGCACGGAATATCTCATGCCACACATCCTCGGTATCCTTTAAAACAGTTTTGGCAAATGCAACAAGTTCTTCCTCTGCCTCAATAACAGCCGGATCGGCAGCTGTGGTTTGCCCCCCTGAGGTTTGCAGGTTGTTGATCAATTCCGAAGGATTGCCTCCCAGCAACCATACAATCAATACTATGGCCAGGGTTCCAATCCCCCCTCCTGCAGCTATCTGTTTTCCGCCAATTCTGCGGCGGTCTTCCACGTTCGTGCTTTGTTCTCTGTTCTTCCAGCGCATCTTATAAACAATTAAAAATTAACAATGAGCAATTAACCTGCCTACCGGCAGGCAATAGGCAATGAACAAATATATTGAAATCCCTTCAAGCGGTTGAAACCACCTGAAGGGAAATTTGTAAGCCAAAGCCATAAATATTTGCTCCAACGTCATTTATAGTATTATTTTCCAGCTGTGAGCTGATCCTGGAGTTCCTTAAGCTCTTTCCATTTGCCTTGATGGGCAAGCATGGCCTGGTCAGGCCAGGTTCTTGGCTCATGGATCTGATAGGCGGAACCTCCATCCTGAAGCAAGATATCCTTAATAGTATCGGCCGGGGTTTGTGCCAGCTGATACCAGGTGTTAATACCACGATTGTTTAGTAAGGATTCTATTTTTTCACCGATGCCTTCTACAATCTTCAAATCATTCTCTACAACTTTGGTATTGAAAACCTCCCGGGCAATCGTAGCATTAAAGGGCATTGATGCCGATTCCCTTTGCTTCAGGCAATTCTCCAGTTGAGCTTTCAACTGTGCAATTTCATTATTCAGCAAAGTGATTTTGCTGCTGAGCTGTGCATTTTCACTTTTCTGTTGTGAAATCTCACTTTCCAGGGCCAGCAGTTTTGCACGCCGTACCCTTTTGGGCAGATATCCGATCAGAAAACCCAATATGGCGGCAACCAACAAGGCTACCAGAATGAAAACCAGGTCTGCGGTAAATCTTTCAATCATAATAATTAGTTTTAGTTTGGTTGTATTTCAACTCTGCGATTTTTTGAACGCCCTTCAGGAGTGCCGTTATCAGCAACCGGATCGTTTTCACCCTTTCCCATAACGGTTATTCTTTCTGAGGCAACTCCGGCTTCCAGCAATTGTTTCTTAACAAACTGAGCGCGTTGCTCACTTAACTGCTGATTCATGGATTCCGGTCCACTGCTGTCGGCATGACCGGTAACTACAAACCTGCTGTTCGCATTGCTTTCTGAATTTTTTTTAATTGAGGCAAAGTAAGCCCTGTGTGCCGGAGTGAGCTCACATGAGCCGGCACCTGAATTAAAAAGCATGACAAAGGCAGCGGGAGGAGGAGGAGGAGGAGGTGGTGGTGGTGGATTGTCCTGTGAGAAGTTGGCCAACGAGTCAGCCAAAATTTCAGGGGCCACAGCCATTTCAGGTTGTGTCTGAACAGATTCAGTAAGAACCGGATTGCGGTCGCAGTGATTTCTTACTTTGCACATGTAATAATAAGTGCATCCCGCTATCCAGATCGCCAGTAAAACTGACAGAAAAATAATGGTGTTTTTCATCCGGTAAGGTATTATTTGATATTAAAAATCAAAGCAACTTACAAGCAAAATCCAGATGAGAGTTGGCGGACAAGGATTAACATGCTCGTCAAAGCGCTGTTTTCATTAAAAGTATGAATATTTTCTTACACCTCAAAAGAAATAGTTAAAAATGATGATGTTAGAGAAATAAGATCGAAGACCAAAAACCACGATGAAAGATCTAAGACTAAAAACAGACTTATCGTATTCTATGTCTCAAATATACAGCAATAAGTGCGAATGATGTAACTAATAAACAGAATTATGTAACAGTTATTATGATTTATCACCCGACATTTGTAATGCTGAATTTTTCTCTCAATGTATTGTATACTGCAAGTTAGGTTTGATAAAGCCAAAGAAGACTGCGCAATATTATGAATGGACTATAATAGAATAATTTTATCTGATATAGTTGCAATTATAACTTAAATAAAAACATAATTATGGAAACAACCAGATTTAGTGTCAAAACAAGAAAGATCCTTTTTGGTTTTGCATCAGTAATGATACTGTTAATGCTACCCTTCTCCTTACAAGCCAAAAAAATTCCTTTCATACAATCGTCTGTTGCTCCGGCAGCAGAGGGTTACGTGAAAATAAATACGGATGGTAATAACAATAATATCATCATGATTCGTATCAAGAATTTGGCTGAAATAGAAAGATTGGATCCGGCTATGAAAACCTATGTCGTATGGATGGACACAGACAGAGAAACAACTATTAACATAGGTCGAATAAGCAGTTCAAATAGTCTAAAAGTTTCTTTTGAGGCAGTATCTTCATTTAAACCAATCAAAATTTTTATTACTGCCGAAGAGGATGAAAACACAAAGGTGCCAGGCGCAAAGATTGTTTTAACAACAGACACTTTTTGGAAATAATCAATGGTTGCCATGTGACGTCACAAATGAATGTGTATTGCATAAAACAGCTCTTTTGCAACCTGTGGATTGTGCAGCAGTTCGTGGGATTTGTAAATGTGCTGTTTTGTGTTGTTTAATAGTTTGTCATCATCGGTCCGGCACCCTGAGTACCTAATTGATCAATCAAATGGAAAATAAACAAGAACATTCGATGATTCTTAATAATAAATATATACCAACCACTGAGTTTTATAGCCAAATAATTGACAGTTTACAAGATTATTCAATTTTTACGTTAGATAAAGAATTCAACATAAACAGTTGGAGCTCCGGCTCAACAAAAATATTTGGTTATGAAACGGACGAAGTTATTGGAAAATCATTCAATATTATATTTACTGAGGAAGACTTAAAAAGCGGTATTCCAAAAAAGGAAATTGAAACAGCTTTAAAAGAAGGAAGAGCAACTGATAATAGATGGCACATTGTTAAAGACCAGAGCCAGTTTTATGCTTATGGGTTGCTTTTCCCTCTTATCGGTTCGGATGGAGAGAAGTTAGGTTATGTTAAAATTTTGCGGGACTTGACAGAGCGAAAACAATCGGAGGATGCAATAAGAAAATATGTCAGAGATTTGGAAGATCTTAATACGCATAAAGAGAGTGTTTTGGCAATACTCTCGCACGATTTAAGAAGCCCCCTGGCTGCTATAATTGGAAACGCAGACTATTTGAAAAAAGAATTTCATAAAATGAAGCCCGATGATGTTCAGGAAATGCTTGACATACTTTATAAATCATCAACGGATGAATTGGATATGTTAGACTATTTAGTTGAATGGGCAAGAATAAAATATGCATCAGATGTATTCTCTCCAACAACAATAAAACTTACCGAATACATAAATAAGGTCTTCGCAACTTTGAACGAAGCTGCTTCAATAAATACGATAAATCTTCATCATGAAATTGGAGCTGATACTTCTGTATTTGCGGATGGCAAAATGTTAATATCCATCATTCAAAACATCGTTTCAAATGCAATAAAACATACAGAAAAAGGAGGGACAATAACGGTTTCAGCAAAAAGCAAAGATGACAGAATTATTGTTCAGGTTAAGGATATGGGAGTTGGAATGTCCAAAGAAATAATGGAAAATCTTTTTACTCCAAAAATGAAAACCCTTTCAGAAGCAAGAAAAAGAAATAAAGGGGCTGGAATTGGATTGTTATTGGTAAAAGGATTCTTAGAGAAAAATGGTGGTGAAATATGGGTAGAAAGTATTGAAGGTAAAGGCTCCTCCTTTTATTTTACTTTACCCATTGAGAAACCTTTATATAAAACAGGAAGTTCAGACGAAATTATGTTTGATGAAAGCACTTAATAAAAAGTCTGGTTAAAGTAACTTTTGGACAATTACCTTTCGTGCTGCTGACAGCACTCAGTGGTTGCATCAGTAGCAGTAGCGGTCAAACCCCAAATCCCCGCTCCCAAATCCCACACACCTGCCGCTTCGGCAGGCAGGTCCAGTATCTAATACCCACAACCCTTCAAGGGTTTGCAACCGCTTGAAGGGACATCCGCCATTAGACTGCAAGACTTTGAAGACCTTGAAGACAATTTAATCGTTGCAGCCCTATCCCCGCTTGCAAAATTCATCTGATTATATTATATTTACTCAACAATCCTCCCTACCTGGTAAAATCGAACCCTGCCGGAAGCAGTGAATTGGATGTTTGAGGCAAGAGCGCCGGTGAAAAGCAAACTTGAATTCCGTTAAAAAATAATTTACCATGTTCAAAACCGGAGAAATTTGTACCGAAAGCGGTTATTACAAATGCAATGTGCATGTAAAAAACCTGATATACCTTGAGAAAGGCAGCAAATACCCCGATTGTCCGCTGGGACCTTACGGTTCACATAATACCTTATGGGCTCCGGCAAGAACAGTATCCAAAATACTTTCCGAACTAAAGGCCAGTGAGAAAAATATGGCAACATCTTCTGAATAGTTTTGACTTACTCACAAGGTGACCATGGTGAATTCTTGCTGTTCTTATTGATAACGTACACCTTTTGTCCAATAAATTGACAAATCCCCCCAGGTATACTTAATCTTAACTTCCTTATATTCTGACCATTAAAAGAATAGGCATCCTTATTGCAGGTATGCCTTATGAAAGTGAATCGCCTCACATATTAATATTATTCATTCCTATATTCAAATGAACGCATTCAAAATTGCTTACCGCAGATTGTTCAGCAAGGGAGAACATTCAGTAACACGCATCATATCCTTGTCTGCCGGACTGGCATTTGGCATTTTACTCCTGTCCGAAGTATTTTACTACTATAGTTTCGACAGTTTCTATAAAGATGCCGACCGGCTTTACATAGTGCATGAAAATTTCAAAATGGACAAGTCTTCAGACAAGACAGAAAGCCACCCGAGAGTGAGCGGAGCCATTGCCCCCGGGCTCAAAGCCGAAGTGCCGGGTATAGAGGCAGCAACAAGGCTTAATAGCATTGGTTCCTCCGTTTTTTATACTGAAGACAAAAAGAGCTATTATGGCAGTTTTTCACTGGCTGATGAATACCTGTTTGATGTGCTTCCTGTGACGATGATTAGCGGCAATCCGAAAGAAATTCTAAAAAATCCAATGACCTGTATGATTTCGAATAAAATTGCCGAAGAAATGGGCGGCCAGGTAACCGGAAAAACGATTGAACTTAAAGAATACCCAGGTAAAAAAATTTCCATTGCCGGGGTATTTGAAGAATTGCCCGATAATACCAATTACAAATATGATGTATTGATCTCAATGGTTTCTACAGGTCAGTTTTTCCAGTGGGACGGCTCAATGAACTGGATGGGCAACGACCGATACTATGCCGTTGTAAAACTGGCATCCGGTGTTGAGCCCGAAAGTCTTGCTCCTGCTGTGCGCAAAATGCAAATAAAATACCAGGATATTGAAGAAATGGAGCGGCAACAGGGAGGAGAGATTCTGAAGTACTCATTTAAACCCATTAAAAAAATGTATTCCGACGGGGTAAGAGATATGATTATGATACTTACTGCCATTGCTTTTGCTGTTCTTTTTGTGTCGTTTATGAATTACATCCTGCTTACATTAAGCATGCTGATAAAAAGGGCCAAAAGCTCGGCTATTCATAAAACATGCGGTGCGAAAGCCGGAAACCTGCAGTATCTTATATTTTCCGAAACCTTATTGCTATTTATGGTTTCACTTGCGGGGGCCGCATTGCTTTTACTGTTCCTCAAACCGGTTGCTGAAATGTTACTGGGTCATAAACTCATTTATTTGGTAAATGCGCATGTATTGTGGCCGGTTCTTAGCCTGATTGTCGTATTGATAGCCATGGCCAGTTACCTGCCAGGCAGATTTTATTCACGTATTCCTGCTGCTGTTGCCTTCCGAAATTATCATCAAAAAAAGAACAGGTGGAAACTGGCATTGCTTTCATTCCAGTTTGCCGGGGCTTCCTTTATACTCACTATGCTGGTTTTGGTTAGTATGCAATACAACAGGCTGATAACTGCTGATCATGGATACCGGACCAGCGGAATATACTTTGCTGAAACCGGAGGAATAGAATCAGTCAGGATTTCAACCCTGCTCAATGAATTGCGTTCTTTACCGGGAGTTGAAAAGGTGGGCCTGGGTTGCAATTTACCCATAGAAGGAGCTTCGGGCAACAATATTTTCTCAGATGACAGGCAAAAGGAATTGTTCAACATTGCCGATTTCTATTTTATTGATGAAAATTACCTGTCCATCCTGGATATCCCTGTTACTGAAGGCGAAACTTTTTCGGGTAAGAACTCTGTTGTAAACGACCTGCTCATCAGCCAGCAGGGTGCGGAGAAACTGAAATTGTTCAACGGCTGGAAACAAGTTGTTGGTCAACAGGTTGACATCAGTGAGCACGGTAAATCAACCATCCGTGGTATTTTCCCCGATTTTGTTGTGAACAATCTGACCCGGCCTGATTCCCGTCCGTCGGTCTTTTATTATTATCCCGAAGAGAAATTCAAACAGGTAAGGGAAGAACGTGCCTCTTTCCCGTTTTATATCCTTATAAAAACCGGAACATCAGCTGAAGCAGGTATGATGAAGAAGCTAACCGACATGATCAACCACTTCCTGCCTCATCAGGATGCCGTGGTTAAAAGCCTGGAGGCGGAGCAAACAGCCTGTTATAAATCGGCATATGGTTTCCGCAATGCCATGATGGCAGGCAATGTCATCATTCTGCTCATTACCATTATCGGCCTGCTTGGGTATACTTCCAATGAAACGGCCCGCCGTAGGAAAGAACTGGCTGTGCGCCGCATTCATGGCGCCAACCTGCCTGATATACTCCGGATTTTTATTTTCGACCTGGAATCAGTTGCCATCCCTGCAGTATTATTGGGACTGGCGGGGGCATGGTTTACAGCAGGCACATGGATGCAGCACTTTGCAAATAAAATCACGCTTCACTGGGGTGTATTTGCCGCATGCAGTATGTTTATATTGATACTTGCCGCCTTCATTGCTGCAACAAATTACGTTTACACCGCCAACCGTTGTCCGGCTGAAGCACTGCGCTACGAATAATTAAAGAAAGATTATATGTCATTGAAAATAATCTGTAGCGGCAGTTCAATGGAGAACCGCTTTGGGAGCCTCCGGTAATTTGCTGGTGAAAAATCTATCAGTTTTATGAATGCATCTGGAAATAAGCTTCCCGATGGATTGCAGGGAAAAGGGTGTAAAGACTTCAGTTAATTTGTATTCCTGTGGGATCTGCCAGGATCCCTGCCTGCGCTGCCGCTAACAAAATATTTCCTTTCTGTGGGATCTGCCAGGATCCCTGCCTGCGCTGCCGCTAACAAAATATTTCCTTTCTGTGGGATCTGCCAGGATCCCTGCCTGCCGGCAGGCAGGGAACTGGCTATTCTTCTATTTGAAGTCAAGGCACCCTAAACCATGTATGATTCTTTGAATTGTTTTGTGGGCATTACTGGATTCGAACCAGTGACCCCTACCCTGTCAAGGTAATGCTCTAAACCAACTGAGCTAAATGCCCTTATTCTCCCACAAAAATAACATAAAATTTCCGAATTCAAATTCACATCAGGAAATGTAAATAAATACCATTTTTTGCGTATACGGTATAAAATAATGTAACTATGAAAAGAATTACATACTTCATAAGTGCCTTTGCCGTATTCCTGCTGTTTACCAATTCGGCCTGGGTGAAACTCACCCTGGTAAGGCCTTCTGCCATTGTGCTTCCCGACCACATCAAAACGGTTGCCCTGATCGACCGGTCGGTGCAGGAGGAGAGTCCTGAAAGCAAACTGGAACAGGTTGTCACCGGCGAAATGTTCCGCCAGGATGAGCAGGCTGTGTTGAAAATTACAGACGGTTTCATCGAAGCCTGTTCGGGGACACAACGCTACCAGACTGTTAGAACTGCTGAGAAATACAAAAGCAACGGTACCAAAAACACCTTTCCGGCGCCACTCGACTGGAATACCATTGACGAAATCTGTAAAAGGCATCAGTCGGATGCTGTGCTGTCCATTGAAATCTTTGACACGGATTTTATACTGACCAACAGTCCTGTTAAAATTGAAACCACCAACGACAAAGGCGTGGTCATACCCCGCATTGAAATCAAAGCTACCGGTGTGGCTGTGATCAATTTCGGAATCCGGCTTTATGATGCTGCAAATCGTGTTATTTTGGATGAATACCAGACCACGCATCGCCTGAATCTGGACGCGCAAGCTCCCACATTGCAGGCTGCCCTGAACCAGATACTCGATAAAACTGAAGCCATCAACAGGGCCAGTTTTGACGCAGGTTTTATTTACGGGGAAAGGATTTCTCCAACCTATTACCAGGTAACCCGGTATTTCTTTGACAAGCCCAAAAAGGAACTGGGCGCCGGGGTAAGGTATTCTTCTGTTGCCGACTGGAAAGGGGCCATTAATGCCTGGATGAAAGTGGTTGAGAAAGGTGATCGCAAGGATGCCGGCCGGGCTGCATTTAACATAGCTGTGGCCTATGAAGTACTGGGCGACCTGGAGCAGGCCAAATCATGGGCTGCCCGTTCACATACTGAGTTCGCGGAAAAAGAAGCTGATGATTACTACAAAAAACTGGTTAACCGGATACGTGAGGAAAATGTGGTAAATCAGCAGATGCCGGAGTGAGGATAGAGCCAAGAGACAAGTGACGAGTGACGAGTGACGAGTGACAAGAGACAAGACAGTAGCGGTAGTGGCAGCGGCAGCGGCAGTAGCAGTAGCAGTGGCAGTAGCAATAACAGTAGCAGTCAAATCCCAAATCTCAACTCTAAACACCCATGCATCCGGTATTCGGTATCCAGCAACAGACCAATAGCTAACAGCTAACAGCTAATGGCTAACAGCTAACAGCCTAAAGCCTAATTCCTACAACTCCCTTTCTCCTCGTTCCACCTGCAGAAAAATTTGTGAAAGCCGGGCCATGAGTTTACTGAAAGTGGCCATGGCCAGTTCGGTATCATGGCTTACCGTTTTCTTCTTTAAACGGAGTAAGAGGAGTCCGTATAGCGCATTCAGACTGGTTTCCACATCTCCGGCATCGGGGTTTGATATTTTTTGTCTGAATACATCCAGGTTATCAGCTGCATTGCGGTACAATTCCCTGTAATCATTTTCATCTTCACGATTCAGAAGCCGGATGTGCATGTCGGTGATTTCATCCATGAGTGTTTTCAGAAAACTCAGATGCCCTTTCTCCCGGATGCCTTCCTGGTGCATCGTCAGAATCAGATTGGCAAACCAGTTTTTCACTTCATCTTTAACTCTTGGCGGCTGTGAATACTGGGCGATCAGGTTTTCCTCAATCAGGCCGATATCAAACCGGTAGGCACGTATCAGATCCTCAACCTGCCACATGTAGAGAATGTATTCAGCAATATTTGTTTTCCGTTTTTCCTGTGCAATTAACATAGTACCGCTCCTTT
>JAFGOR010000213.1 GCA_016926375.1 Bacteroidales bacterium | reverse complement strand
TCCGGCTTGTCGTTACCATATTTTTCCATGGCTTCTGCAAAAGTCATCCGGGGAAACACCTGGTCAAAGGTGATTCCTTTCACTTCTTTAAAGAGATGCCTGATTAGGCCTTCAAACATGTTCAAAATATCTTCCTGTTGCACAAACGACATTTCACAGTCGATTTGTGTAAATTCAGGTTGCCGGTCAGCACGCAGGTCTTCATCCCGGAAACATTTCACAATCTGCATGTACCTGTCGTATCCCGCCACCATCAACAATTGCTTGAAGGTTTGGGGTGATTGCGGAAGTGCGTAAAACTGTCCCGGGTTTACCCTGGAAGGCACCACAAAGTCGCGGGCTCCTTCGGGCGTGCTTTTGATCAGCACCGGTGTTTCCACCTCTATAAATTGCTTTTTGTTCAGGTAATGGCGCGATTCAAATGCCATGCGGTGACGCAACAAGAGGTTATTTTTAACCGGATTCCTGCGCAAATCGAGGTAACGGTATTTCATCCTCAGCTCATCACCACCGTCTGATTCATCCTCAATGGTAAATGGCGGGGTATCGGATGCATTAAGTACCGTTACCTTTGAAACCTGAATTTCGATATCCCCGGTGGGCATTTTCGGGTTTTTGTTGCTTCGTTCGGTTACTGCGCCTTCAACCATCAGTACGTACTCCCTGCCCAGTTTGCGGGCTTCGTTGCACAATCCCGTGTTGGTGTCCATGTTGAACACAAGCTGGGTAATGCCATATCGGTCGCGCAGGTCGATGAACGTCATTCCGCCCAGATCACGTGAGCGCTGAATCCAGCCGCTTAATGTCACTTGTTTTCCCTGGTCGCTTAACCGCAACTCACCGCAGGTATGTGTTCTGTACATAGCAATTATCCGTTATTTTAGTTGCGAAAATAGGAATTTAATTACAATATTTGTCAATGGAACTGTATAGCGATGCGTATTTCATGAACGAGGCGCTTAAGGAAGCCCATAAGGCTTTTGAGCAGGATGAAGTACCTGTGGGTGCCGTTATTGTATGGAACAACCGGATCATTGCGCGTGCGCACAACCTCACCGAAACACTCAACGACCCCACTGCCCATGCGGAAATGCAGGCTTTTACTTCAGCCACAAACACCATTGGCGGCAAATACCTGAATGAATGTACCCTTTTTGTAACGCTGGAGCCCTGTGTGATGTGTGCCGGAGCTTCTTACTGGGCACAACTCGGGAAAATAGTATTTGGCGCCGATGATGAAAAAAGAGGTTTCACACTTGTACGTGACAGGCTGTTACACCCTAAAACCGTTGTTCAGGGAGGCATTCTGAAGCAAGAGTGCAGCGGGTTGCTGAAAGAGTTTTTTGCGAAAAAGAGATCATGATGGATCTGCTTATTGCTAAATAGAGTCTATCAATAAAGTTGGTAAAATGTTTAACCAGTCATGTGTCTGTTCAGAGAGTTCCATTTGCAAGGCTTGCGCAGTTCGAAAATGCGGAGTTTACTAGACGTAAATGAGCAATTTTCGGACAAGCGTAACGCAGCAAATGGGACTTTATGAACAGACATTAAATAAATAAAATGATAACTTTGAGTAATACACCCCTGTTATGATTATCGACATTAAAAAAACCATTTATAGAAAAAACCTCGGGAAGCTTTTCGCACTACTGTTTCTGGTTTTGGTGATCTGCCTCCTGCTTTTCCTTCCGGTATACGATCTGTTTAAGGGTATCAAAAACAGCATGCTGGCCATTTTTTTTGCCATTGCATACGTCATTTATGCATTTTACGAGTCGTTCCGGAACTACAATTACATTTATTTCAGCGATGAATCAGATAAAATCGTTCTGCGGTATTTTGCTCCCACCTATTTCACCTCGCGGAAAAACTCCATTGAGATTCCCAAAAGGGAATTTGCCGGATATACACTGAAGTCATTTTTTATGAGATACCGGGAGTCCATCACGCTATTAAAACGTTCAGGAAAAGGCCTTGCAAAATATCCGCCTGTATCCATCTCCGCTTTGAGCCCCGAAGAACGTGACTCGCTGCTCATTACACTGAACCGGATCAAAAAGGAGAACGAAAAGTAGGTGAGGTTACCTTACCTTAAGGAATAGCAGAGAATGCGATTGGATTTTAATTACAGATTTCCGATAAGTTAAATGATTAGAGAATTTGACTATGGCGAATTTGTTTTCACTCAAGACTTCCTGTTTTAATGATAAAGACAAGCACGGAGTGCTTGAAAGTGAATAGCGCCGGGTGAATTGAAAATCAGCGTAGCTAAACCCGGTGACATTAGTGGGCTAGAATTACGCAACCGCGGAGCGGTTGAATTAATGAATGTTTGTGCAATACACAATTGATTTAGATTGTTTTAATAAATTCAACCGCTCCGCGGTTGTTGATAAAATATGTTGTTCAACACCGGGTTTCACCCGGCGCTATTCATATTATACCGCTCCGCGGTATAAAATCGGATTACGAACCAAACGTTCTGAAATACATTCTATTTTCTTTGAGCCACAAAGTTGTTAATATCCAACAAAGATGATAGTTATATATTTATTACAATGTCAGATATAAGCAAAAATCAGGAAGATATTCGCTACAAAATCGCTATTGGTTTGATTCCCAAGATTGGCCCCATTCTTACCAAGCGACTTATTGCCTATTGCGGAAGCGTGGAAGGCGTATTTAACGAAAAGAAGACCAAACTTTCCAAAATACCGGGTATTGCCGAAAAACTGGCCACACTGATCTCCAATCATAAAAATCTCGACAAGGCCGACCAGGAAATTGAGTTTATTGAAAAGCACCGCATCAAGGCACTGTTTTACCTTGACCACGAATACCCGGAACGCCTGAAACTGTGTGAGGATGCTCCGATTATTATTTATGTCAAGGGGGATGCAATTCTTAACCGGCAAAAAGTGGTGAGTATTGTAGGCACGCGGAATCCTACCGATTACGGCCGGAGTATGACACGCAACCTGGTTGAACAGATTGCAGCCAGTCACCCCGACATGCTCATAGTAAGCGGCCTGGCTTACGGCATTGACATTTGCGCCCACAAGTCTGCCCTGAAAAACAATGTGGACACCGTGGGCATATTGGGTCACGGTTTGTCCACCATTTATCCGTCGGCGCACCGGGAAACCGCAAAACTCATGGTTGAGAAAGGAGCCCTGGTGACTGAATTTAGGCATGATGAAAAACCCGAATCACCCAATTTTGTAAAACGAAATCGCATTATTGCCGGACTGGCAGATGCAACTATTGTGGTAGAATCAGGTGAACAGGGCGGAGCACTGATTACTGCCGATATTGCCAATTCATACAACCGCGATGTGTTTGCTTTTCCCGGCAGGGTTGATGACAAATATTCCATTGGCTGCAACCGGCTCGTCAAAACCAACCGTGCCGCCATGATGGAAACACTTGAAGACCTGGAATACCTGATGGGGTGGCAACGAACCGACAAAAAAAAGGGAAATATCCAGGGAGAACTCTTTACCGAGTTAACCGATGAAGAAAAAATGCTAACCGAAATCATCCGCCAGGAGCCGGCTGCCATTGACCAGATTGCAATTCGCGGAAACATGCCGGTAAGCAAGGCGTCGGGAATACTCCTGAACCTCGAATTTAAAGGTATTGTTAAGTGCCTTCCCGGAAAAGTCTACCAGTTGACATGATAAGAATGAATCAGGATAATCTGATATTTGTCCTATAATTATACTTGGATTTAGGTTAATTTTCAAACCCGCCTGGCCCGGCAGGCAGGTTTTCAAATTTTCAAATTCTCAAATTCTCAAATTATCCCATGTCTTTTTTCATCGATACGCACGCGCACCTGTACCTGCCCGACTTCGATAACGACCGGGACCAGGTTGTTGAAACTGCCCTGAAACAAGGAGTGCAAAAAATCCTGCTTCCCAATATCGACAGTTCCAGCATCAGCTCCATGAACAACATGGTCAATGCCTACCCCGGAATTTGCTATGCCATGATGGGTTTGCACCCCACATCGGTAAAGGAAAATTTCACAGATGAGCTCGAAAAAGTTGAAGCCGAATTGAAAAAAGGCACTTATGTGGGTGTTGGAGAAATCGGGATTGATTTGTACTGGGACAAAACCTTCCTTCAGGAACAACGCAATGCTTTTGCTGCACAGCTTGATCTGTCGCTGCTGCATCACCTCCCGGTGGTGATTCATGCCCGGGAGTCGTTCAGTGAAATACTGGATGTTCTTGATGGATATAAAAACAAGGGCCTCAAAGGCATATTTCATGCCTATACCGGCGATGTGGTAATTGCAAAAAAGGTAACAGGCATGGGCTTTTTGCTGGGTATCGGGGGCATACTCACATACAAAAAGTCCACTTTGCCCGAAGTGGTTCGTGAAATCGATCTGCACATGCTGGTGCTGGAGACTGATTCACCTTATCTTACACCGGTCCCGCACCGGGGCAAACGAAATGAAAGTGCTTATATTCCCGTTATTGCCGAAGCAATAGGACAAATAAAAAAACTAACTTTGAATGATGTGGCATCTGTAACCACAGAAAACGTGCTGAATCTTTTTTCACTGGATCATGGTTGAAAACAGAAAGACTTCGATACTGGTCATATACACCGGCGGCACCATTGGCATGGTGCAGGACCAGGAAACGGGGGCTCTGAAGCCCTTCCGGTTCGACAACATTTTGCAGGAAGTTCCCGAACTGAAAAAGTTTGGGTTCAATTTAAGTTCTTATGCCTTTAATCCCCCGCTGGATTCCTCCAATATCAATCCGGAAGCCTGGGTCAGGATCGCCGCGATCATTGAGCAGAATTACGACAATTTCAACGGTTTTATTGTATTGCATGGTACCGATACCATGGCCTATTCTGCCTCAGCGTTGAGTTTTATGTTGGAGAACCTGGCCAAGCCGGTTATTTTCACCGGGTCACAATTGCCGATTGGCTCATTGAGGACCGATGCCAAGGAAAATCTGATCTCGTCACTGGAAATAGCAGCGGCTTTGAAAGGTGGAGAGCCGGTTGTACCGGAAGTAGGCATTTTTTTTGAGAACAGACTATACCGGGGCACCCGCACCACCAAAAACAACACAGAGGATTTCAATGCGTTTGTATCGGGGAATTACCCTGCCCTTGCCGAAAGCGGAGTGCACATAAGGTATAATTACAGCGCCATCCGGTATGACAACAAAAAGCTGCCCTTGATTGTGCACAAAGAGCTCAACAGCAACCTGATCATTCTCAAACTCTTCCCCGGCATCAGCAGGAATATGGTGGAATCGGTATTTCAATTGCAGGGATTGCGGGCGGTAATTATGGAAACTTTTGGAGCCGGCAATGCACCCGACCAGGAATGGTTTATCACATGTGTGAAAGAAGCACTGGGCCGGGGTATCCTCATCATGAACGTAACGCAGTGCAATACCGGCAGTGTGGAGATGGGTTTATACGAGACCAGCAGGTTGCTTTCGGAAGCAGGTGTAATCGGGGGCAGGGATATTACCACCGAAGCGGCCGTAACCAAACTCATGTACCTTACTGCCGTGAGCAACGATAACAACTGGATAGCCAAACACCTTGCCATATCGTTAAGGGGAGAAATGACGGACTGAGGTTTTTTTATTGATTTTTTTACTATTTTTACGCGCCTTTTCAAACCAGAATATTCCTTTTGGTTGGGCAATCAGGAGAGATGGCCGAGTGGTCGAAGGCGCACGCCTGGAAAGTGTGTAATCGCCAAAAGCGGTTCATGGGTTCGAATCCCATTC
>JAFGOR010000212.1 GCA_016926375.1 Bacteroidales bacterium | reverse complement strand
GTTGTGTATAGCTTCCGCTAAAAACAGTTTGTTAAGAGACTTCAAATAATCTAAAATAAGACTTATGAATACACAAACTCAGGGTCAACAAAACCTGAAAATAATTAAATGGCTGACTTTTTTAATGTTTATGATGTTTGCCATGACGACTGATGCTGTTGGCGAAATTATTCCCGTTGTAATGAAACAGTTTGAAGTTAGCATGACTGCAGCGGGTCTGATGCATTACACTCCCATGATTGCGATTGCCTTGGCCGGTGTATTTCTTGGCTTTCTGGCCGACAAACTGGGGCGAAAGTTTACAATAATTTTAGGCCTTGCCTGTTTTGCTGTTAATTCATATCTGTATGTTACGGCAAATACCTTTGGTTTTATTTTAAGCTTAATGGCCATAGGAGGATTATCTATAGGCGTTTTTAAAACAGGTGCTTTGGCTCTGATTGGTGATATCAGTTCATCAACAAAAGAGCATACTGCTACCATGAATAATACCGAAGGCTTTTTTGCAGTGGGTGCTATTATCGGACCGGCCCTGGTTAAATACTTTCTGACCAAAGGAGTGGCCTGGTCATGGTTATACGTTGTGGCGGGTACTCTTTGTATTATTCTGATTCTCATGGCTGTATTTGCGGAGTATCCCAAACAAGTCAAAACAACGAAGGAGCCAATTAATCTGAAAAGTACATTATCTATGCTGAAGGATCCCTTTGCATGGGGCTTTTCTGCTGGTGAGTTTCTGTATGTATCGGCAGAATGTGCTGTTTATGTATGGATGCCTACCCTGATTGCAGAGTACGAGGGAAACCGGATATTTATTGCAACGTATGCTTTGACAATTTTCTTTGTTTTCCGTGCCGGTGGTCGTTTTTTGGGTGCCTGGGTAACATCGCGATTTAACTGGACTGCAGTTCTTGCTATCTTTGGCTTCTTTATTATGCTGTGTTTCCTCGGAAGTGTGATCGGAGGGGTTGGAACGGCCGTGATACTTTTACCGTTGTCGGGATTGTTTATGTCAGTCATCTATCCCACCCTCAATTCAAAAGGGATAAGCTGTTTCCCGAAAGCCAAACATGGATCAATAGCGGGTCTTTTCCTTTTCTTTACAGCTGCCGGTGCAGCCCTCGGACCATTGGCCATGGCAGCCGTAAGTGATGCATTCGGAGGTAATGCGTTGTATGGATTTGTGCTGGCAACTTTGTTTACTGTAATACTTTTCTTGATGTTGTTGTTAAACATGGTATTTAACCCGACAAAAGTAAGGTTACAACAGCTGGATAAAACTGAATACTAAGTTCCAGTTGGGTTATTACTGCCAGGTTTCATTATTTAACAATCATAATAACTTATATATGAGAAGGAATTTATTACTGCTTGTTCTGTCCGTATTTGTTACAGGATCGGTTTTCGGTAAGGTAACACTTCCGGCATTGGTTAGTGATAACATGGTTTTACAGCAGAAAACTCAGGTGAAAATATGGGGCTGGAGCAAACCGGATGCATCAATTAAAATATCAACTTCATGGGGCGAGAAACCAACAACAACAGCTGACAAAGAAGGTAACTGGAAAGTAACATTGAATACACCAGCGGCGTCGTTTAATCCTCAAACCATTACCGTTAGCGATGGTGAACCGGTTACTATAAAGAATATACTTATCGGAGAGGTCTGGCTTTGTTCAGGTCAGTCGAACATGGAAATGACACTGAAAGGGATGTGGTCATCGGGCGTGATAGGTGCTAACCAGGCCATTGCGGAAAGCGGAGCCCATCCTGATATTCGATTATTTAATGTAAAGCAAACCAGTTCGGTAAAGCCACAGAAAGATTGTGTCGGGAAATGGGAAGTTTCATCACCACCTGTGGTCAAATCATTTAGCGCTATAGGCTATTATTATGCACTTGAGCTGCAAAAAATTTTGAACGTTCCCATTGGAATAATTTGTTCCAGTTGGGGAGGCACTATTATAGAAGCATGGATGGATGCTGAGTCACAGAAGAATTTCACGGATGTTGATTTGAACCTGGTTAATAATGAGAAGTTGCCGGTATTCGGAAAGCCCATATCACTTTATAACGGAATGATAGCTCCTCTTGTAAACTATTCGGTAAAAGGATTTCTCTGGTATCAGGGCGAAAGCAACATAAATCGACATGCTACTTATGCTGATAAAATGGTAGCTATGATCAAATTGTGGCGCACTCTTTGGGGGGACGATAATTTACCCTTTTTCTATGCCGAAATAGCTCCGTTTAATTATGCCTCTAACCGCATAGACATGACCAAGGAACAGATACTTGCAGCATTGCTCAGAGAGCAGCAAAAAAAAGTGATGACCATGATTGATAACGTGGGAATGGTTTGCACCAATGATTTGGTTTTTCCTTACGAAAGAAATGAAGTCCATCCTTCAAACAAGCCGGAAGTGGCCCGGCGATTCAGTTACTGGGCTGTCAATAGCGTTTATGAAGGTGCCAATTCGGTTTCAGTTTTAGGGCCTCAGTTCAAATCGATGAAGATTGAGGGTAATAAAGCATTACTTACGTTTGAAGATAATGATGGAGGTTTTGTAACAAGCAGGGAGGAAATGACCGGTTTCGAAATTGCCGGTGCCGACAGTATTTTTTACACGGCAAAGGCTGGTAAAGAAAATCCTTTCTCAAGAAACTTAGTTGTTACCAGTGATAAGGTAAGTTTGCCGGTTGCTGTACGTTATTGTTTCAGAAATTTCCAATTGGGCAATGTTGCCAATCCCTATGGCCAACCATTGGTTCCTTTCAGAACCGACAACTGGTAGCTAACTTAAGTGATTGTGATAATTTGTATACAACCAGTTGGTAAAATTGAATACTATGAAACGAGCATGTTTGACACAAAATATAACCTATCCCGTGCAAAATAGGGAGTGTTCAACTCAGATTAACTTGTCGCGGATAATCGGGATGCATTTTCAACCTGTCTTTTTGTTTTTATATCTTATAACTCTGTGCAGCTTGATAAATGCACAGGAAACCATAGTAAAAATATACGATGGCCCCGCCCCGG
>JAFGOR010000027.1 GCA_016926375.1 Bacteroidales bacterium | reverse complement strand
TCACTTCCCAGCAGGCTGCAATAGGCATGTGAAATGCACAATATGCCTGCACTTCCCCATGGTGCAGCAGCCACAGCGCTAATGCCTTCTTTCCCGCCGGTTTCCACAACCGGATGCGATGGTAAGAATTCAACAAGGTGATCGGCTACCAAAATCGGGCCGACACCGGGTCCGCCACCTCCGTGAGGTATGGCAAAGGTTTTATGCAGGTTCAGGTGACAAACATCGGCACCAATAGTTGCCGGGTTGGTAATGCCCACCTGCGCATTCATATTGGCTCCGTCCATGTATACCTGACCGCCAAACTGGTGGATCAGGGCGGCCATTTTCATTATGGCCGATTCAAACACGCCATGTGTTGAAGGGTAGGTAATCATGAAGGCTGCCAGAGTATCTTTATGCATCTCCGCCTTGGTCTTCAGGTCGGCCAAATCAACGTTACCCTGCCCGTCGCAGTTTACTACAACCACCTTCAGTCCGGCCATGGCAGCGCTGGCCGGATTGGTGCCATGAGCCGAAGCGGGTATTAATACCACGTTGCGGTGTGCCTCGTTCCGACTTTCATGATATTTCTTAATTACCATAAGACCTGCATATTCGCCTGCTGCACCGGAATTGGGCTGAAATGAAACACCACTGAAACCGGTGATGACTTTCAGAAAATCGGCCAGCTCACTGAAAAGCTGATGGTAGCCTGCTGCCTGATCTACCGGCACAAAAGGATGGAGATTGCCAAATTCGGGCCAGCTCAGCGGAAGCATTTCCACAGCTGCATTCAGTTTCATGGTACAGGAGCCCAACGGTATCATACCATGAACAAGTGAGAAATCCCTTCTTTCCAGCAGTTTGATGTAGCGCATCATTTCGGTTTCGCACCGATACCTCCTGAAAAGTTCAAGATTCATGAAATCATCTGTTCTGAGGAAGCTGTTGTCCAAACTATTCCTGCTGACCTCGTCAGAATCTACTTCAAGTGAAGGTTTATGGGCGGCAAGTGAAAAAACTTCCACAACAGCCCCGATATCGTCAATACCTGTGGTTTCATCCAAACTGATACCGATATGGCCATCAGCATAGTAGCGAAAATTGATCCCTTTCTCGATGGCAATTTTCCGCACATCCATGGAGGTCTTACCTTCCGGCATGTGTAAGCAAAGTGTATCAAAGAAATCCCTGTTTGTCTCTTTAAAACCCAGGGAATTCAGTTTGTCGCGCAGCAACACAGCCGACTGGTGTATTCGGGTGGCAATGGATTTAAGTCCATCAGCACCGTGATATACGGCATACATGCCGGCCATGGTGGCAAGCAGGGCCTGGGCTGTGCAGATATTGGAAGTGGCACGTTCCCGTTTGATATGTTGTTCTCTGGTTTGCAGCGCCATGCGCAAAGCCGGCCTGTTTTCACGGTCTACGGTTACACCAATGATGCGGCCCGGCATGTATCTTTTATAGCTTTCGCGGGTTGCAAAATATGAAGCATGTGGTCCGCCATAGTTTATGGGAACTCCAAAACGCTGGGTGGAACCAACAACCACATCGGCTCCCCAATTACCCGGTGGAACAAGCAGAACCAGGCTCATGATATCGGCAGAAGCAACTACGGGAATATTACGGGAATGAGCCATTTCAGCCAGTTTCCGGTAATCCCTTACCCTTCCCTTGTCGTCAGGGTATTGCACCAATAAACCAAAAACACCCTGTTCGGCATCAAATTGATCTGCATCTCCTTCAATTATTTCAATACCCAGGGCAGTCGCACGTGTCTTCAGCACACCCAGGGTTTGGGGGAAGATGTTCACATCGATAAAAAACCTGGAATCACCGGCAGCTACAGATTCTTTGGGCCGTGCATTATACAGCATGATCATGGCTTCGGCGGCTGCAGTTCCCTCATCCAGAAGCGACGCATTGGCAATTTCCATATCGGTAAGCTCCAGAACCATGGTTTGAAAATTCAAAAGAGCTTCCAGTCTGCCTTGTGAAATTTCAGCCTGATAAGGGGTATAGGAGGTATACCAGGCGGGGTTCTCCAGAATATTTCGCTGGATAACCGCAGGCATGAATGTTCCGTAATAACCCATGCCTATGTAGGTTTTGAACAGCTTATTCTTTGAGGCAATTTCCCGTATTCGGCCGAAGTATTGTGCTTCACTGATGCCAGTTGCCAGTTTCAGTTCCTCCTTAAGCCGGATATCTTCCGGGATGGTTTTGCTGATCAATTCATCGAGTGATTTAACGCCAATCTTTTTGAGCATGGCAGGTATTTCGTCGGGTCGCAGCCCGGTATGCCTGAAAGCAAAGTGTTCGTTATTCATAACCAGGATTGTGTTTGTTGCATGATATCCGGTGGTAAAATTGATATCAGGTTTTAATTTAAAAAAGGATTTGTATCATATTCATGACCGATTGTTGTATGAGGTCCGTGCCCCGGCCACACAACCGTATCGCGTGGCAGTGTCATCAGTTTTTCCCTGATACCCTCCACGAGCAGGAAATGGTTCCCTCCGGGCAGGTCGCTGCGGCCAATGCTCCCGCTAAACAACACATCACCGCTTATTACAAACCGGTCTTCCCTGGAATACAGGCATACGCTTCCCGGAGAATGTCCGGGAACATGAATGATCTCAAGTTGCGAACTTCCAAAATGAACGCGATCACCATGTGCCACGAGCCTGTCGGGTACAGGCGGCATGTCTATTTCAAAACCAAACAAACCGGCATATTTATCCGCATGCTGAATCAGCTCAAGGTCATCTGAATGCATTATAACCTGGCATTGGAATAAATCCTTAAACCAGGCATTCCCAAAAACATGATCAAAGTGGCCGTGTGTATTCAATATAAATGCCGGTTTCAGGCTGTTGCTTTCAATGAATTTTTTCAGCTTTTCCCGTTCCGGCTCGCAATTACAGCCCGGGTCAACAACAGCACATTCCCGGGTTTCATCATAAAGCACAAGGCAATTGGCTGCTATTTCGTTAAATACAAAGGTTTTTATAGAAATCATCAGAGATCATCAATAATAAGTTCTTGCTGCAAGTTACTCTTTTCCTCCCAACATGGGAACGAATACAAACAAACCGTGTTCAGTTTTTTTGTAGGATTTGTCCTCTTGCTTTTCAATAAGTGTCATTACCTGGGAATTTGAGCCTCCCAAAGGAACAACAAGTCTTCCTCCGGTTTTAAGCTGATCCAGCAGTTTATCAGGAATAACGGGAGCTGCGGCAGTGATGATGATGTGGTCAAACGGTCCGTATGTTGGCAATCCCTGGTAGCCGTCGCCATAAAAAAAGTGGATGCGGTAATTGAGCGCATTAAGCAGCGTTTGTGAAAGCAGGTACAATTCTTTTTGCCTTTCAATGGTATACACCTTGGCCCCCATTTCAGCCAGAACAGCAGCCTGGTAACCCGAACCCGTACCAACTTCAAGTACCTTGTGCATCGGCTTCACTTCGAGCAGCTGGGTTTGAAAAGCCACCGTATAGGGTTGTGAAATAGTCTGGCCGGCCCTGATGGGAAAAGCCTGATCGCGGTAAGCAAATTTGATGAAACTGCTGTCCATAAACAAATGCCTGGGAACCTTACTAATTGCTTCCAGCACTTTTTCATCATGAATACCCTTATGGCGGATTTCTTCCACCAACTTCCTGCGCAAACCTTTATGCTGAAAACTGTCTTCCATGAGCTGAAACGATCAAACTGTTTTTTTAACAAAATTAGTTGATAAGTTCAATCTAAAAAGGATCACCCATATTTCTAAATAATTTATGTTTGTGCAAATGCTGCAGGTATGATTAATGTAGGAATTGCAGGTGCGTTACCATCCATCAACAGGCATACCTATGTACTGAACAGAATCCATGACATCCGGGTTACAGGCCGTTGGATAACCGGAGAATCAGGAGATACTGCTTTCAACATGGAATCGGGGATTGAATGTGCTGATCCCGGAACCATCATTGGCAGGGCCGAAGTGATGATCATTGCAGATAAAAGCATCCTGAGCAACCGGCTGGCCACTTATGCACTGAAAAAGGCAAAACATGTTCTCGTTTATCCGCCGGCAATTTCATCGGTTAGCGAGGTGAATTCGCTTATTAAACTTGCCCGTGAGGCCAATGTGATCCTGAAATGCGGAAGAACAGGAAATTCGGGGTATAGCGGACTTGTTAAAGCCATATCCGACAAAGGCACTGTTAACCTGATCGATTTTCATCACAGCATTAAGTTACTTCAGGGAGTCCGGCAAAACCTGTTGTTTAACCAGCTTCTGGCTGATATTGAAATTATGAACAGCCTCATTCGTGCCCGCAATACATCCATCCGGGTCAAAGGGCACAGCCTGCTGTCGTCCCGGCCTGAGGTAATCAACGCGCGCCTCGAATTTGACAATGGCTGTGCCGTAAACTATTACTGCAATCTGCTGGCTTTACAAAATGACCATCATATTACCATTGTGTTAAAGGATTGCCTGCTGAAATATGATTTTATTGCTTATGAACTGTCACGATGGTATCTTAAACCTACGTTCATTCAAAATGAAAATCCTATCTTTATAGAAAAAATTCAGGTTGAGCAGGGCGATAATCTTTACGATGACCTGATGACGTTTTTTAACCTGATCCGGTCCGGACCCGCTTTCTTATCCATTTACGATAATGGCTTTGAACCGCTGGTTATGGCCGACCGGATTCATGAAAGGGTTTTAAAAACACTGGTGCAATTCGCCTGAAATTCATTTTGAGGTACCGGTAAAGAACCGGAATTATGAACAGAAAGCTGCAGTTATCAAAATATATTATTTCCGATCTGATTTCAGCCATTGTGGGCTGGATCGCATTTTTCATTCACTGGAAACTATCACTGGGTGCCATTCCCGATGCAGGTGCTCTCATGCATTTACCCGACCGGCAGTTTTATAATGGTCTGGTTCTTGCGCCTTTTTTCTGGCCGCTTATTCACTATATAACCGGTTATTATAACGACGTATTCCGCAAATCAAGGCTGTTTGAGTTTGGACAAACCTTTGGAAACGTGCTCGTGGGTACCCTGGCACTCTATTTTCTGCTCGGCATAAACAAAACAGAGGTTTTATACCATCTGGGCACATTTTCGTTGTTTTTCAGCATGTTTTTGTTTCAGTTCGTGATTACCTATGTGCCGCGCCTTATCATCACCACCATTACCACCCACAAGGTACACAACGGAATTATAGGCTTCAACACGCTCCTGATTGGCAGTAATTCAAAGGCACTGGAAGCCTGGAAAGAGTTAGTAGAACAGAAAAAAAGCAGTGGAAACAAATTCATAGGCTTTGTAAGTGTAAACCACAACTCACAGAATGTGCTGGGAGATTATCTTCTGCATCTGGGAAACGTGGAAGATATTCATCAGATAATCAAAGACAGAAATGTTGAAGAAGTAATCATTGCCATTGAAAACGTGGAGCATGACATGATCAATCTCATCATCAACAAACTGATCAACGCAAACGTGGTAATCAAGGCAATCCCAAGTATGTACGACATCCTTACGGGCAGGGTGCGGATGAGTTCCATACTGGGCACCCCGCTGATTTCGGTTTCGCATAACCTGATGCCGGCCTGGCAGGAAAACATGAAGACATTTATGGACTACCTGGTTGCCTCATTAGCACTTATCATCACCCTGCCGCTGAACCTGTTTCTTATTGCAGGTATCAAACTTTCTTCGAAAGGCCCGGTATTTTACAGCCACGAACGAATTGGCCGCTACGGAAAACCTTTCTCCATCTACAAATTCAGATCGATGTATGTGGATGCCGAGAAAGGCGGCCCCGAACTATCTTCAAAAAACGACGACAGGATAACCCCTTTTGGCAGATTCATGCGAAAATCAAGACTTGATGAAATCCCTAATTTTTTCAACGTACTGAAAGGTGAAATGTCGCTGGTTGGTCCACGGCCCGAACGCAAGTATTTTATCGACCAGATTACCCAGAATGCACCCCATTATCTGCACCTGCTTAAAGTAAAACCCGGAATTACCTCATGGGGCCAGGTAAAATACGGTTATGCCGAAAACGTGGACCAAATGGTGCAGCGCCTGAAATACGACCTCATCTACCTCGACAACATGTCGCTTTACGTAGATTTTAAGATCATCATCTACACCATTCTGACGATCATTAAGCGAACAGGGATTTGAGGATTAGAGTCAAAACTGAAGAAAGTAGCAGTGGCAGTGGCAGTAGCAGTCAAATCCCATCTCCCAGTTGAAAAGTCTCAATAGGAGTGTACACGGCACCTTGCGGGGTGAGCCTGCTTTCGTAAAAAACGATCTTGTTGATTTGTTGTTTTTGAATTACCGCATCTTTGTATAAGGTAATCAGCTGTCCCAGCTGATTCAACTGCCTTATGTCTTTAACCCGGCCCAATGTTAAATGCGGCGCAAAGTGCCGGTTCTCAGGTTCAAATCCCTGGGGCAGGAGGTGCTCATCCAGCATTTTCTTAATAAGGGTAAGTGTTTCAGGGACCTCGCATCCAAACCACAAGACCCGCGGATCATGAAGGTTTTTGAACACACCAAATGATTTCAGCACCAGTTCAAAAGGCGGAAACTGACCAGCTGTGTTCCGGATTGCCTGCACAATACCGGGGATCAGGCTTTCATCTGTATCCCCTAAAAAACTCAGGGTAATATGCATATTGCCGGTTTCAACCCAGTTGATCTTTTCAAGTCGCATCCGGTAGCGGATCAACTCATAAGCTTCCTTCAACTGGCTTGAGGGCAGTATATCTACGGCAATAAAGGTTCTTTTCGTCATGTATTATAAATAACCTTTTTCAATCATGATCATGATTTCCTCAATCATTTTGTCTTCACCTTCCGGATCATACTCGGTTTTCAGATTCGATCCGAATATGCGGGCAATGGCCTGCCAGAATGCCGCCTGAAAAGAACCACGCAGGTCTTTAACCACCTCGTAGGATGTCTTGCTGGTTTCGCGGTCAATCAGTTTAATCAGAATTCTGCCCTGTGTAACGGTCAGGTTTTTGAGTTCTGCTTCATACTGTTTGATGATATCGGCTTCCATTTGTTTGATGAACTCGCGCTGTTCCCTGCCATTTTTAATTGAATCGAGATGGGCAGAAATACGGGCGAACCTGTCCCCGGCAATTTTGGCATAAGGATAAACCTTTTTCACATTGTATATCAGGCGGCGGTACTGTCTCAAATCACGGGTAGCCGCCGCTCTTTTTTTGGGCTTAATTGCTACTTCCATAAGCCTTGCCACGTAAATGGTATCACCGTTATGTACAATGGCATCCACCGGGTAATCTCCCAGTTTCATCCTGATTGTATCCTGCGCAGAAGCATCGGGCAAAACACAAACCAGCATGCTGAACAGTATGAAAAACCTTGTCATTTCAGCATAAAATAACAAAATATTTGCCAATTCCGGTTCATATTAAACGCACAAACCCGCCCATTGTTTGTTAATACCTATTAACCTACCTGATAAATTGCTAATTTTACAAAAAGAACAAGGATGGACAAGAATGACAAAAAGTATACAAATGGTGAGATTACGGTGTTCTGGAAGCCTGCCAAGTGTATACATGCCACTACCTGCTATCGTGAACTGATTGAGGTCTTCAACCCGCGCAAACGACCCTGGGTGAATATGGACGGTGCGCCTACTGAAGAGATCATCAGGGTAGTCAGGCTTTGTCCTACCCAGGCCTTATCGTTTCAATACAATAAAGACATAGAAACAGAAAAACCCCGGGAGGAGCATCAGGCTGAAGTAAGGGTAATGGAAGACGGTCCTGTTATTATCATGGGGAATTTCGTCATTTACGATGCCGATGGCAAAGAGATCAACCACAAAAAGATGACCTCGCTATGCAGGTGCGGGAATTCAAACGACCTGCCCTATTGCGACGGCATGCACCGAAAAACAGGTTTTACCGGTAAATAATCAGGAATATGGAAAACGAAACCACATCAATAAGCCCGGCTGAGGTCAGGATCCTTAAAAACGGACCAATCCTGATCAAAGGGGTGTTCAACTTCAGGGATTCTTCGGGAAAGATCACTTCAGGAGAACAGGAATTGTACTTGTGCCGTTGCGGAGGATCTGCTTCCAAACCCTGGTGCGACGGCACACATAATAAAATAGGAGTTCCCGATTAAACACTTTTCCGAACCAGGTCCGCGGCATCCTGCAACGAAACTGCAGAGAACACCTTCAGTCCCGACTGGTCGATCAGGTTTTTTGCCTCAACGGCATTGGTTCCCTGAAGCCTCACAATAACAGGAACATGCACTGTCCCGATGGATTTATAAGCATCAACTACGCCCTGTGCCACCCGGTCGCAGCGGACTATACCTCCAAAAATATTAATCAGTATAGCTTTCACGCTTGGATCTTTCAGAATGATTCTGAATCCGGCTTCAACAGTTTGTGCATTGGCCGTGCCACCCACATCCAGAAAGTTGGCCGGTTCCCCGCCCGATAATTTTATGATGTCCATGGTAGCCATGGCGAGTCCAGCGCCATTTACCATGCAGCCCACGTTTCCGTTGAGTTTGATAAAATTCAGGTTGAATTCCGAGGCTTCGGTTTCTGAAGGGTCTTCTTCGTTCACATCGCGCAGCTCAGCATAATCAAGATGACGGAACAATGCATTGTCATCGAGATTCACCTTGGCATCGGCTGCAAAAATAAGGTCGTCGGAAGTTTTGAGCAGCGGGTTAATTTCAAAGAGTGAAGCGTCACTTTCAATGTAGGCTTTATATAAGGCGGTAACAAAACGTGTCATTTCCTTGAATGCCTTTCCTTCAAGGCCCAGGTTAAAAGCAATTTTCCGGGCCTGGAACGGCTGAATACCCACTGAAGGGTCAATTTCTTCCTTATAAATCAGGTGAGGTGTTTTCTCGGCAACGGCTTCTATGTCCATGCCCCCTTCGGTGGAATACATAATGATATTCCGGCCTGTAGCTCGGTTCAGCAAAACGCTGACATACAACTCCCGGATTTCTGAAGCTCCCGGATAATAAATATCCTGCTGAATGAGTACCTTATGTACCTTTTTTCCGGCAGCACCTGTTTGCGGGGTCACCAGTTGCATTCCCAAAATATTCTCAGCTTTGGTTTTAACCTCATCCAGGTTGCGGGCCAGTTTAACACCCCCACCCTTACCTCTTCCACCGGCATGAATCTGAGCCTTCACAACCCAGCTGTTGGTTCCGGTCTTTTCCTGCAATTCCCTGGCTGCATCCTGGGCCTTTTGCGCATCGTCAATAACAATTCCCGCGGGTACGGCAACTCCAAAACGGCTTAAAATAGCCTTCGCCTGATATTCATGAATATTCATCCTGAGTTTTTATCAATATTTCAGGTTACGAAAATATTTAATTTTTCTTTTCAATTGCTAACATTGTAGTTATTTCGGCAACAAATGATTTCAATATGAAAAAGCTGTTAAATGAAGAGCTGAACCGCAAGACCATTGAAGAATTCAAACAGGCAGGGAAATATCCGGTATTGGTAGTGCTCGATAATGTAAGAAGCCTGAATAATATTGGATCGGTATTCCGTACCTGCGACGCGTTCCTGCTAGAAGGCATGATCCTTTGCGGAATAACCGCCACACCACCACACCGGGAGATCAATAAAACGGCACTCGGAGCAACGGAATCGGTACACTGGCAATATTTCGAAAACACCCTTGATGCGGTTCGGGAACTGCATGAAAAAGGCTATAAAATTCTGGCCGTGGAACAAACGGTTCATGCCTGTATGTTGCAGGACTTCCCGTTTTCTCAAAATGAGAAATACGCTCTCATTTTCGGACACGAGATCCATGGAGTTGACCAGGAAGTAGTAAACAGGTGTGATGGTGCCATTGAGATTCCACAGCACGGAACCAAGCATTCGTTGAATATAGCTGTCAGTGCCGGAATTGTACTGTGGGAATTCTTCAGGTATTTCCAGAAGACTAAATAGTGACAAGAGACAAGAGACGAGTAGCAGTGGCAGTAGCAGTGGCAGTAGCAGTAAAAGCAGGCGTTACCTAACCATGAAAGATTATAACCCATAAAAAAACCCCGTCTAAAAAAGGCGGGGTTTTTTTGAAAAATTTTCAATTTCTTATTGCAACAAAGCCTTTACTGCTTCGTTTTCAACAAATTTCAGCATTTCAGCATCTTTCAGCGCATAAGCCTTGATTGCAGGATCGAGGCTGATAGCCTGACGCAGGTTGGTAACAACACCGTCAGCAATACCACCACGTGCATTGGCAACAGCTTTCAGGTAATAAACCCAGCCGTCTTTCACATCACCCAGTTGGTTGAGGGTTGCAATAGCCTTATCGTTGCTGCCATTGAGCATTTGAGCCAAAGCTGCGTTGAATGAAGGTTTGTTGCCGAAGTAGTTAACAGCAGCAGCATAGTCACCCTGTTTGATCTTGATGATACCCAGGTTGTAGCTGGGAGCATCACCGGCGCTCATAGCAGCGGTAAGAAGATCCTCAGCGGTTTTCAGATCACCCTCTGCAAGAGCAACAGCACCCAGATTGGCCTTTACAGTAGCGTTGTCAGCCTTGATAGCCTGTGCAGACTGGAAAGCCTTCTTGGCTTCTTCAACCTTACCTTCTTTCAGCAATACATCACCCAGGTTGTTGAAAACGCGGATGCAAGTGGGGAATTTTTCAGCAGCAGCAGCATAGATAGCAGCTTTCTCCTTCATATTGTTGGTAAGAGTAGCAGCATAGAGAACTTCTTCAAGGTTCAGTGATTTCGGATCGCTGAGGCCGAGTTTCAGCAGTTCCTCATCGGATTTGCCAACAACGTCAACATCAACACTCATAACTGAGCGACGCAGCTGGGGAAGTACCTCATCGGCAATTTCCTTGTAGGCAGCAGCAATGTTCTTGATTTCTTTTTCCCTGACAGCAGGATCGGAGTACATGGAAAGTACGCGCAGGATGAGTTCCTTATCCTGAATGTCGGATTTCTCCATCATGGTCTTGAAACCATCCCAGTCCTCGGGAGTGGTCATTGATTTCAGGAAATCAGTAGCTTCAGCTTCGGTGATTTTTTTGTCTTTCAAAGCTTTCTTGAAGTATTTTTCAGCAGAAGTTCCGCGGTTGGCAGAAAGTTTCTCATTCAAATCAATTGCACCGTCGGGTGAAGCATAAGCGGAAATCTTGGCACCCTTAATCTGCCTTGTGGAATCAGCTTCTGCATCAGCAATTTTCTGTTCGAAAGCAACCACGTCTTCTGATTTCAGTTCGGTTTTACGAACATCAGCTTTGTTGATCACATAGTGAATATCAGCGGTATAACTTTCCGGAATAATACGCTGAAATTTGTCGGCCATACCGATTGTCTGCGGGTCAACCTTAACAAGCATTTCAGTAGCTACTACTCCGTCTGCAATTTTTACAGAACCGAATTCAACAGGATCACCTTCCTTAATGCGGGCAGAATAGTTAACAAAAAGTTCTGATTTTGCCATTTCAGGTTTAAAGGGTACTGAGCCGGTAAAAGTATATCCACCACCTGCGTAGGGAATCACTTTATTATTGGCTTCAACTTTCTCACCCTGCAGTGTAACGGAAGGATATTCAACCTGTCCGCCTTCGTACTTCAACACCGGTGTTGCAACAACAACAGCCTTCTTGTTAAAATACTTCTCGGGGAATTTAACGTCGCCGGTTACTTTAACCTCACCAGCCTGAGAAACAAGGGGATTCGGTTTAACCTCATAACCCACACCGGGAGAATCATCCCTCATTTTGGTAAGACTAGCACAACCGCTAATCAGGAAAGCGGCAAGAACGATAATGGTTAGGTAGTTCAGTCTAATTTTCTTCATAATCTAATAATTATTTGTTTTAAAATAGAATTGCTGTGTAATATTATGATGTAAACAAACTTACAAATGTTTTGCGTATTAAAGAAAAAAATATTGGAACAGCTATTAACATTTTAACAAATGTAGTGAAAAATATTAAATCTTTTATAATCAACCTCATTATAACCAGATTTGAATGATGTCAGGGATAAACAAAAACCGGGCCAAAAGAATGATCGGAGGTAAATCAATTACGGCGGGACATTCATAAATGGGGTGAATGAGGAGGCAACAGACCCTAGTTATTTGCTTTGCAAATTATTGTATAGAATAAAACACCTGCTTTGTATATTTGAAACGGGTTATGAAAATGTGCTATCCCCTGCCTACCCTGCCTACCGGCCTTTAGATTTGTATTAGCTTATTAACAATATTAATTAACAGAGTATGTGTATGTAGCT
>JAFGOR010000211.1 GCA_016926375.1 Bacteroidales bacterium | reverse complement strand
TCGGACCCGATGATAATTGGTTACCTCCCGATAACTATCAGGAGCAACCCGTTTCCGTATTAGCACATCGTACTTCGCCAACAAATATAGGCCTTTCACTACTGGCAAATTTATCAGCGTATGATTTTGGTTACATTCAATCCGGTGAACTTCTTGAGCGAACTGCTGCAACTTTCAACACACTGAATTCGTTGGAAAGGTATCAGGGTCATTTCTTTAACTGGTATGATACCCAAACCCTGGAACCCCTCAGACCACTTTATATTTCATCGGTCGACAGCGGAAATCTGGCAGGTCACCTGTTGACCCTGCAGCAGGGATTACTCGCCCTGCCTGATCAATTAATTATTGGTCCCCGGATTTTTGAAGGAATGATGGATACCTTGCAGGTTCTTACAGCGCATGTAGGAAAATCAATTCCTGAAACAATTGCGCGGTTTCGTAAATACCTGTCTGGAATTATCAATGAACCTCCGGTTACGCTTGGGAATTTGCATAAATGCCTGGAGAAACTTGCAACATCTTCCGCCGAAATACTAAATACCCTCAATGCCGAAGCAGATGAACCTTACCGGATATGGGTGAATAAGCTTTCACGGCAATGTCAGCGCGCTTTTGATGAGTTAACACAACTGGTTCCCTGGACGAATAATGCTGGTTCAGCTGAAGTATTGAACAACAATCCGGATACGAATGCGATTCCGACCTTGCGTGAAATTGCACGGACTCATGATCATGCAAAGGAAAGGATTGGGTTAATTGAATCACTGGCCCGGCAATCCGGAGAATTTGCCAATATGGAATATGGTTTTCTTTATAATAAGTCGCGTCATTTACAAACTGTAGGTTATAATGTTGAAGAACGGCGATGCGATTCAAGCTATTATGATTTATTGGCATCAGAAGCCAGGTTATCAAGCTTTGTGGCAATTGCTCAGGACCAGGTTCCACAGGAAAGTTGGTTTGCGCTTGGACGATTGCTCACATCTGTGGATGGTGAGCCAATTCTTCTTTCATGGAGTGGTTCCATGTTCGAGTACCTGATGCCGCTGTTGGTTATGCCCTGTTATGAAAATAGTTTGCTTTATCAAACCTGTAAAGCAGCTGTTATCAGACAAATTAATTATGGAAAATTAAAAGGTATACCATGGGGTATTTCGGAATCGGGATACAATAGTGTTGATGTTCAACAAAACTATCAGTATCGTGCCTTTGGTGTTCCGGGACTTGGTCTCAAAAGAGGGCTCTCTGAAGATTTGGTCATAGCACCTTATGCCACAGCTCTTGCTTTAATGGTTATGCCCGAGGAAGCATGCGCCAACCTGGAGCTTCTTGCCGATGAAGGGTTTATGGGTGCATATGGTTTCTATGAAGCCATTGATTATACGTCCGTTCGCGTGCCAAGGGGCCAGTCTAAGGCTGTTGTAAAGTCCTTCATGGCGCATCATGAGGGGATGAGTTTTCTTTCGCTGGCTTATGTTTTATTAAATCGTCCGATGCAAAAACGATTTGAGTCGGATCCCTTATTTCAGGCAACCTTATTGTTGCTTCAGGAGAGGATACCAAGAGCCACAGCAACTTTTTCACATATTTCGGGTATTACAAATGTTCAGACTACCGATAACAACCAGGAGATGCCTCTTCGTGTGTTTAATACTGCTGACACACCATTCCCTGAAGTTAATTTGTTATCAAACGGAGGCCGGTACCGGGTAATGATTACAAATGCGGGGGGCGGGTACAGTCACTGGAGGGACATTGCGGTCACACGTTGGCGTGAAGACAGCACTTGTGATAATTGGGGATCTTTTTGTTACATACGCGATGCAGCAACCGGAAATTTCTGGTCAACTACCTATCAGCCCACGCTTCTGCGTTCTGAGAAATATGAGGCCATTTTCTCCGAAGGAAGAGCAGAGTTTCGTCGTCGAGATTACGATATTGATGCCCATACTGAAATTGTTGTCTCTCCCGAAGATGACATTGAATTGAGAAGGGTGAAGCTGACAAACCGCACACGAACAAGCCGGCTTATTGATATTACCAGCTACGCGGAAGTAGTGCTGGCACCAAATGGAGCCGATTTGGCGCATCCCGCATTCAGTAATCTTTTTGTTCAGACAGAAATTATCCATGAGCGACAGGCAATTTTGTGTACGCGGCGACCGAGATCTTTAGATGAACAATCGCCCTGGATGTTTCACCTGATGGCGGTTCATGGCGCTGAAATCAGGAATATAACTTATGAAACGGACCGTATGCAATTCATTGGACGCGGAAACACGCTTGCTTCACCGGGTGCAATGACAAATTCCAAATCACTCTCAGGAAGTCAGGGTTCAGTGCTCGATCCGGTGGTAGCTATTCAATATCAACTGGTATTGGGGCCGGAAGGAACAGCTACAATTGATATGATAACCGGAATCAGTACAACCCGGGAAGGAGCATTAAATCTTGTTGAAAAGTACCAGGATAAGCAATTTGCAAACCGGGTTTTTGAACTGGCATGGACACACAGTCAGGTTGTTTTGCGACAGATAAATGCCAATGAATCGGATGCTCAGTTGTATAGCCGTCTTGCAGGCTCTATTGTTTATGCTAATTCCTCCCTCAGGGCAGATACCAGAATACTGGTAAAAAACCATCGTGGACAATCCGGTTTATGGGGATACTCTATTTCAGGCGATTTGCCCATTGTACTTTTGCAAATTGAAGATCAGGTTAACATCAATATAGTGCGCCAGTTGGTACAGGCACATGCATACTGGAGACTAAAGGGCCTGGCTGTTGATCTGGTCATATGGAATGAAGATCGTGCGGGTTATCGCCAGTTGCTGCAGGAACAAATTCTTGGGCTTATTGCCGCAGGAATCGAAGCCAATACAATTGACCGGCCGGGCGGTATATTTGTACGCTCTGCTGACCAGATTTCAAATGAGGACCGAATTCTTTTCCAAACTGTTGCCCGCATTATCATTAGCGACACCCGGGGAGCTTTGGCAGATCAGATTAATAAGCGTGGTTTTGGAGAACTTTCCATTTCGCAATTCAAACCAACCCATTCGTATAAGCCAAATCCACAATCGGTTGTTATATTGCCCCGCCAGGACCTGATCTTCTATAACGGCCTGGGAGGGTTTACACGAGACGGAAGGGAATATGTAATCACCACATCAAAAAACAACCTGACACCGGCACCATGGGTAAATGTGATGGCCAACCCGGGTTTCGGAACTGTCATTTCTGAGAATGGACTTGCTTATACATGGGCTGAAAATTCTCATGAGTACCGCCTTACACCATGGAATAACGATCCGGTAACCGATTCAGGCGGAGAAGCCATCTATATCAGGGATGAAGAAACGGGACACTTCTGGTCACCAACGCCTCTGACAGATAGTGAATCAGAACTCTACGTAAGCCGGCACGGATTCGGCTATAGCGTTTTTGAACACAACGAGGGCGGAATTGTCAGTGAACTATGGGTATACGTTGCCATTGATGCTCCAGTCAAGTTTTCGGTGTTAAAAGTGAGGAACGAGTCCGGGCGATCCGCTAAATTGTCAGTTATCAGCTATGTGGAATGGGTATTGGGTGATTTGCGCCATAAATCTGCCATGCATATGAATACTACTGTTGATTTAAACAGCAGTACAATATATGCTGTAAATCCCTATAACCAGGAATTCGCTGATCGGGTTGCCTTTCTTCAGACCGATGAACCGGTAAGCTCTTTGACCTGTGACCGCACCGAATTTATAGGGCGAAACGGCACCTTGAAAAATCCTGCTGCATTGGGTCGCTCCCGTCTTTCAGGGAAAAAAGGGGTGGCCCTTGATCCCTGCGCTGCTATTCAGGTTGCATTTGAAATTGCAGCCGGACAGGAACATGAAATTGTTTTCAGGCTTGGTTCTGCACGGAATAATAATGACGCAGTAAACCTCATACGCCGTTTTCGCGGATCCGGTCCGGCACGTGCCGCGTTGGAAGAAGTATGGCGGCATTGGAACCATACGCTGGGAGCCGTACAAATAGAAACACCTGACCCATCCATCAATGTTCTTGCTAACGGATGGCTGTTATATCAAACCCTGGCATGCAGGGTTTGGGCCCGCACTGGATTTTATCAATCGGGCGGGGCCTTTGGCTTTCGCGATCAGTTGCAGGATGCAATGGCGGTCATTCATGCCAAACCAGATCTCCTGCGGGAGCATCTTCTTCTTTTTGCAAGCCGGCAATTTCGGGAAGGCGATGTTCAGCACTGGTGGCATCCGCCTGCAGGAAGAGGCGTTCGCACCCATTGTTCAGATGATTACCTTTGGTTACCATTAGCTACCTGTCGCTATGTATTGGGTACCGGAGATACAGGTATTCTGAATGAATCCGTATCTTTTCTGGAAGGCCGTCCGGTAAATCCTGAAGATGATTCTTATTATGATCTCCCTGGCCGCTCGGAAGAAAAAGGTACTTTATACGAACATTGTAAACGCTCAATACTGCACGCGCTTAGATTTGGTGATCACGGGCTGCCACTCATTGGCACCTGCGACTGGAATGACGGGATGAATATGGTTGGGCACCAGGGTAAAGGCGAAAGCGTATGGCTGGGCTTCTTTCTTTATGAAGTGTTGAATCAGTTTATCAAAATTGCACAGGCAGGAAATGACCTTGAATTTGTTGAGATTTGCAGGAATGCAGCCAAAAATATTCAAAAGCATATCGAAAAAAACGCCTGGGATGGTGCGTGGTACCGGCGTGCTTATTTCGACAATGGCTCACCTCTTGGATCAGCAAGCAATGACGAATGCCAGATTGATTCCATCTCCCAGAGTTGGGCTGTACTTTCAGGAGCAGGTGACACAAATCGCGCCACAATGGCAATGGAATCTGTGAATAACAG
>JAFGOR010000210.1 GCA_016926375.1 Bacteroidales bacterium | reverse complement strand
GGAGCTAATGCCAAGCATGTTTGTTGAGTTGAATTCCTGATGAATTTTTGGCCTGCGCAAGTCGAATTCCAGTAAAATGGTTCTATGCCCATTTAAAGCAAACACCGATGCCAGGTTGATCGAACAGAATGTTTTGCCTTCGCCACTGGTGGAAGAAGTCAACAAAATTACCTGGCGTTTTCCGCCTTCCGAGAAGAACTCGAAATTGGTACGTACGGCCCTGAAAGATTCGGTGACAGAAGAATTCGGATGGTCATTGACCACCATCTTGGAACGGTGGAAATTATGGAACACCTTACCCAATAAGGGATACCTGGTGAATTTCTCCACTTCTTCGGGATCCATGACCCGATTATTGAAGAAGTCTTTAAGCAGAACAAAAGCAGTAGGCAATAATAGCGCCAGAAACAAGGCAATAATGTAGTTTAGTTTGCTTTTTGGTTTGACGACTTTAGATGTCACAGTGAATGCCGGATCTACAACTTCATAATCAGGAAGACTTGAGGCACGCGCAATCTGTGCTTCAGCACGTTTCTCGAGGAGAAAGGTGTAAATGGCATCATTCAGTTCAAACTTACGTTCAATGCCTCGTAATTGCAATTCTGTCTTAGGCATCTGCGAAATCTGACCCGATGCAGTAGACATACGGTAATTAATTTCATTGAGCGAAATATTCAGCGTATTCAGTGTATTTTTGACTGTTTCCTGAATGGTTCTCTTTGTGTTTTCAATCCGCGCGTTTATGTCGGCCAGGAATAGGTTCTGCTGGCTGCTTGTATTCCTGATCAGGGAAGCCCTTTCGGCGTTCAGGTTGAGGAGCTGGGTAATCAGGTTGTTTAATATAGGGTCGACTACATTATTGGCTGATGGCGCCATAATGTCGCTTATTTCCTGATTTACTGAAAGGTAATTGTCCAGGTATTCGTAGTATTTCCGCTGCACCTGCAGGGTAGCTTTTTCATTTTCAAGCCTGCCGAGCTGTTCAAAAATTTGTTGCCCCTGGAAACTCAAGTCCATAACCCCTTCGGAGGTTCTGAAGTTCTTAAGGGCCGATTCGGCATAGGTCAGCGAGTCTGCCACATCAGAAATCTGCGAATCGATAAAATCGATGGTGCTTAAGGCTGTTTTATTCTTTTTCTCCAGGCTTTTTCCCAAATAGGCCGATGTCAGATTATTCAGAAAATCTGTAATCCTTTGTTGATTGGTACCGGTAAGCGATATCTTTATGAGTGTGGATCTTTCGGATGTTGTTTCTGTGGTGAGTGCATACTGATAGCTCAGGGCAAGGCTGTTGATATTGTTCAACACAAAGAAAAGCTCATTGTCAGCTGTATATTCCTTTGCAAAACTATTGGTTTTTTGAATCCTGAAATTGAAATATTTGGTTTTGATCTCATCACCGAAACGGAAGCGCTGTTTGAAGTGAATGGTAGGTGTGAGCGATATTACCTGGTCATCAATGTAATTGTAAAGCGGTATTTCTTCACCATCGGCTTCAATGCTAAATTCGGTTTCGTTCAGAAAGGTGACAAAAAAATTCAAGTTAACGGCCTGTGGTACTGAAGGATCCAGAACTACTTCAATGGGGGAATACTTATATAATTCGGTAACTTTCGAAAGTGGTGTGTTTGCCAGCAAGGTTGAAACGGGATTATTGGCACGCATATAATAGGATACCCTAAGATCTGACTCGCTGATTACTTTTTTAAGCAGGGAAAACGATTTGATTATTTCCAGTTCATTGTCGATATTCCCTTTCATGTTAAACATCCCGAAGCTCTGGAATATATCATTGGCAGAGTTCAGCGACCGCGAGCGGTCATCCTGGTTCATATACAATATGGTGGAGTTACGGTATACCACATTTGAGTATCTGTTAACCATAAAGGCAACAATCAGAAACAGAAATATGAGTATACCATAGGCAACCCGGTAGGTATAAAGTCTCCGGAAGATCTTTTTATAATCCAGTGTCGATTCGAAAATTTCCTGATTATCTTTCATGTACTTTTTTATAGTTTTATTCGCAGACTTAAAAACTCTACTTTCGGTTCAAAGGTTATCTGAAACTTATCATACGTAAAAATTCATGCTGTGTTAGGGCTTAAGAACATTTGTTAGAATGTTACATTCTTATCAAGCTATTGAAGTTCTCTTACCACCAGAATAATCGATAATGTAGCCGATATGGAAGTCAGCAACGTAGAGGTAATATCCAGGGCATAATCGCGCAGACTCCTGTATTTGGCCTTAATGGGATTAATGATCAGGATATCGTTGGGCAAGAGATAATAGTATTCCGAGGAGGCAATATTCTTTTTGGTCAGGTCAAGGTAGTAATACTTTATCACATTGTCTTTCTCGCGAACCAGTGTCACATTGGAAAGGTCGCCAAAACCCGATGTGCCACCTGCAAAACCTATAGCCTGGAAAACAGTGACTTTTTCGTCGAAAAATGAATGCTGCCCCGGCCTGTTAACTTCACCCAGCAACGTAACCTTGTTACTGACAAAACGCACCATAACCGAAATGTTGTTCAGGTATACCTGTAAGGATTTTTCAATTTTCTCCCTGGCATGGTTAATGGTCAGGTCCTTTACATTGATATTCCCGATAAAGGGAACGGTGATGTCCCCCCTGGCATCCACAGCATAGCTCAGCAATTCAGTATCAATATTGTAACTACGCTCGTTGAAGATGCTGTTGGTTTTTTCATCGAGGCTGATTATTTTAATGTATAAATAATCAAACGGTTGGATGGTTTTTTCCGACCGGTCATTGAAATAGTCATTTTTAACTGCGCCATCGGTACCGTCGGCTACAAATTTCAATTTATGCACCGGGGCACAAGAGGTAAGCAGGTATAAACTACAAATCAGTGCTATCAAAGCACCCGGATGAAAGGTTGTCAGTTTCTTCATAAACATAGATTTATAAGGGCATCAGTGATGCTAATTTAGGATAAAAAACAATAACTGCTATGATGTGAATATAAATTTAGGAAAACCTGAAACATAATGGTTGCCATAACGGAATCTCAATACCCTGTACCGTAGAGAACAGTTTTGATGGTTTTGAACAGCAATTGAAGGTCCTTTTTCACCGACCAGCTTTCGATATACTGAATATCAAGTTTCATCCAGTTGTCGAATACCACTTCGTTCCGGTTGGGGATGATCTGCCAGGTGCAGGTGATACCGGGCTTTACCGATAACCTGCGCAGGTGCCAGCGCTCATATTTTTCTACTTCTGACGCCAGGGGAGGCCGGGGGCCGATCAGCGACATTTCGCCTCTCAGTACATTGAATAATTGCGGTAGCTCGTCCAAACCGGTTTTTCTCAAAATCCTGCCAATGGTGGTTATCCTGGGGTCGTGCTTTATTTTAAAGGTAGGGCCGTCGCTTTCGTTCAGGGCTTCGAGCTGGGCCTTCAGCGCTTCGGCATTCTGCACCATGGTACGGAATTTATAAATATAAAACTTACGGCCGCGTAATCCCACTCTTTCCTGTTTAAAGATAACCGGACCTTTTGAGGTCAGCTTGATC
>JAFGOR010000209.1 GCA_016926375.1 Bacteroidales bacterium | reverse complement strand
GCGGGGGATATCGCTATGTTCAGCGTTAACCGCTATGATATTGACGTAAACCTGTGCAAATGAAAGTATATCACCGGAATACATCCTTAGCTTTACGGCTATGGGCTATGCCTGAGCCGAACCGGGCATGCAGTGGGATTTCATATCGCATAATGAACTAAAAAACAACACGATATGCAAAAGACACATTCCGCTTTTAAAATTATTTCATTTTATGAACTAAAATTGATAGTCTTGATTTTTAATGAGGTGATGAAACAAATTTGATAGCAATTGATACAATTGTAACATAGTTTGAAGAGTATCGGTTTTAAATTTGATTAATCCTGACAAAAAAACAATTCTGTATTGTTCATTTTTTTGAACCATTTTAACCTTAACTACACTTAAACTATGAAAATTACCCCTGAAAAATCACCAGATTATCAGTGACAGAACGGCTTTAATTGGTGAGACCTGCCGTTTTGCCCTTTGGCAATTCCTTTTTTTAAGTTGACTTTCTTATCCATCATTGAATATCCGGGTTTTAAGAAATTCATTGTATCCGGATGTACATATATGCCTGTAAGTTTTAAGCAGGTGTTAAGAATTGGTGTAAGTGTGTGTTGTTGGCATTTATTACGCATGATAAGAAAGTCGCGAAAAAAGCATACTACAGGATAGCATCCAAACTAAGCCGGAATTTCAGTTTCTTCTGCATATGCAGAGATTGGCCGTCAACGCAACGTGAAGTATTATTTAACCCTGGTGTTCGATACATCATACACAGTGTTCTTTGAAGTTTTGATAACAATGGTTTGAAAGAGCTTATAGTTGCGCACCGGTTTGAATGGATATAATGGCTGTTAGTTATTGTTTAGACAGTAACCATCAATCCGTTCAGATCTGTTTATTCGTTGCTTACTGAATATCTTCTCAGCGCATCATCAATTGATTTTTGATCAACCGGAAAATCATATGTGTTTGAAAGTTCTTCAATGAGCTGGATATAGAAAAACATATTAATGAGTAGGTTTTAGCGTTTAACTTTTTCCGCAACCTGTACAAAGGATCAACTCCAGGCAGATCAATTTGGTGCCGGAGTATTATCCAATTATTTTAATCTGGCTTCTCAGGAGATTGGCAGGGTATGCCAATCTCTAACAAGTATATCGCCTCTAAATGTGCTGCTTACAAACCTGAGTAGTCGAAACAACAACATGAACATTATTTTAAGCAATTTAAAAGCAACTGTATTGATTTCGCACACCTGTAACTTTAACCACTAATTATTATGAAAAAAAACTACTATTTACTACGAACAAAAGCCAGGTCTTGTCCTGAGAAGTTTGTCAGATTAGCAAGATATCTCATGCTGCTGACTCTTTTATTTGCTGCAGGAACGCTGCAGGGAAAAGCAAATGCACGGGATACGGATCATGAAACCACAAACACAAGTTTACAGCAGCAACAAATAAGCGGTGCAGTTATTGATGAGTTTGGAAATCCCCTGATTGGAGCAACAATCCGTGTCAATGGCACCAACACAGGCACTGTTACAGATGCTGAAGGAAAGTTTTCCGTCAGTGTGCCGGGTCCCGATGCCGTATTGATCGTAACCTTCATAGGCTACCTGGAGCAGGAAGTTCCTGTGGCAGGGCAAACACAGATCAGTGTTACCATGGTACCCGATATCGAAAGCCTGCAGGAAATTGTTGTTGTGGGTTACGGTACCCAGAAAAGAACGACTGTTACCGGGGCTGTGAGCGTTATTAAAGGGGATGATGTTGCCAAGGTACCTGTACCGACTGTAGCAAATGCAATAGGAGGCAAACTTGCCGGGGTCGTCGCCAGGCAGGATGGCGGACAGCCTGGTGAGGATAATGCTGATATCAAGATCAGGGGAATTGGTACTATTGGTGAAAGTAATCCTTTGATTGTGGTTGACGGCGTGATCAGAGACAATCTGCAACAGATTGATCCAAACATTATTGAGTCAATTTCCGTATTGAAAGATGCTTCCGCTGTTGCTCCATACGGTATGGGTGGTGCCAATGGTGTAATTCTGATAACCACCAAAAAAGGAGCGGCTGGCAAACCAAAACTTTCACTGAATACCTATTATGGAGTGCAATCTCCAACTTATTATCCTGATTTGCTTAATGCCGTGGATTATATGAAGCTCCGCAATGAAGCATTAATCAATGAGGGTTCTCCGGCTAAGTACTCCGATGATTTGATCAATAATTACGCTGATTATATCAGAAATGAACCCGACACTTATGCTGACAGTAAAGTAAAAGACCTGTTTGATTTTACCATGCCCATTCAAAAACATGATTTGCAATTAACCGGGGGGAGTGAAAATCTTAGTTATTTTGCAGGTATTGGTTATATTGATCAAAAAGGACTGGTTGACCAGGTGGGGTATGAAAGATGGAATTACAGTATCAACCTGAATTCCAAGGTTACGGACAATACATCTGTTGCGCTGTCCATATTGGGGTCTATAGAAACAAAAGATGAACTTGATCATCAGATTGGAGTTGGACAGTTATTCAGGAGCGGATACAAGTATTTGCCAACCGAGCCTTTGATTTATTCCAACGGTCTGTGGGGCCAGTCATGTGGGAACACACCTGTAGGTGTGTTAAACAGCGCTGGTTACGAAAAAGACAAAACGAATAACATTTTAACTACCATTAGTATTGAGCAGAAAATTCCTTTCATTCAGGGTTTGAGTTTCAAAGGAGCCTTTAGTTATGATACCAGGTCATTTTTTAAGAAGGGTTTTCACACTCCTTTCTACTACTATTCTTTTAATCCGGGGACAGGTGATTATGATAGGAATATTTCTGCACAGGAAATTAACGCAGCTCCTTATACTTATCTCTATCAGCAGGAAATAAAGGATGCTCGTTATACATTCCAGGGTTTCATGAATTACAACAGAACCTTTGGAAAGCACGATGTTGGTGTGCTATTTGTTGCAGAATCAAGAAATAATGAGCATTCAGAAATGGATGCCAGAATAAACAATTATAATCTGGATATTGATGAATTCGATATGGGAAGTTCAGATAATGCCAATTTTGATATAGGTGGAAAATCCTCTGAGGGAGCCCAAATAGGTTATGTTTACAGGGTTACTTATGCATACAGCAGCAAATACATGTTGGAGGTTTCAGGAAGGTACGACGGGCATTACTACTTTGCTCCCGGCAAAAGATGGGGCTACTTCCCCGCTGCTTCAATAGGATGGCGGATATCAGAAGAGAGCTTCATGAAAAATCTGGCCTGGCTGAACAACCTAAAGCTGAGGGCATCAATGGGTAAATCGGGTAACCTGACAGGTAAGGCTTACCAATATCTTTCTGGATACACCTTGTTGCCTAATGCTTATGCTTTTGGTTCCGGATCTATGGTTCAGGGTGCTTATGTTGATTATGAGGCCAATCCTGAAATTACCTGGGAAGTTGCCACAAAGTCGGATGTGGGTTTTGAAGCCAGCTTGTGGAAAGACCTGTTGAAAATTGAATTCGACTACTTCTATGAGAAGAGAACTGGTATGCTGTTGGAACCCAATGTTACAGTGCCGTTTGAGTATGGTCTTAAACTGTCTCAGACCAATGCCGGAAAAATGGACAGTTACGGATTTGAACTTACACTGGGTACCAAGAAGACATTTGCCAGCGGGCTTTATGTTGATATTTCAGGTAACCTGAGTATTGCAAAGAACAAAGTTATTGAAACTTTCGAAACCCCGGCTCAGTATAATAACCTCAACCGAAGGAGAACCGGCAAGGTATGGAATACGGCCTTTGGTTATAAGGCCCTGGGCTTGTTCAGCATGGATGATGACGTTAACGGTGACGGTTTAATCAATGCTGATGATGGTTATACGATTACACAGTTCGGTGTTTTACATCCGGGTGATATAAAATATGCTGATCTCAGCGGTCCCGACGGAGTTCCTGATGGAATAATTGACGGTAATGACGAATGTGAAATCGGCTATCCCAATTTTCCTCTTGCAATTTATGGTATCAATGCATCGGCCGCATGGAAAGGTGTTGATTTGAGTCTGTTCTTCCAGGGCGCTGGTATGTCATCTGCCGAATTCAGAAACTTCCAGACAGTGCCATTTAATAACAATGACAGCAACGCCGATTACGAATACTATAATGATCACTGGACACCTGAAAACCAGGGAGCCAAATACCCAAGAGCTACTTCTGCACCTTATTCCAATAATTATCAGACCAGCTCATTTTACAGGTTCAGGACTGATTATCTGAGGCTTAAAAATGCCACCCTGGGTTATACCCTTCCGAAATCAGTGCTCAACTATGTTAAGTTTGATAATGTGAGAATCTATGTTTCGGGACAGAATTTACTGACATTCAGTAAAATAAAGTTTATAGACCCGGAGAATCCATCTGATTTAGGCTATCCTAATATGAGAGTTTGGACAGTGGGTGCCAATATAACCTTCTAATGGTAACTTTAAATAAAAGATATTATGATAAATTATAAAATACTAAAGCATGTTGCATGGATTGCACTTGCAGTTTTTATCACTTTTTCGTGTGATAATGAGGATTATCTGGAAACAACCAGTAAAGAAAATCTGACGGATGGACTTATATGGTCAAGCTATGGAAATGCGGACATTTTCCTTAATGACATATACAGTAACTTGGTTTCCAAAGGGAATGACCCTGATAACCTGGATAATTTTACGGATGACAATGATGCCGGTTATTATTATACATCCTATAACTGGAAGAAGGGTATAGTTACTCCAACATCTAATTCTACCAATGTATGGTTTGGGCAACATGGACCCAATCGCTGTGCTGACTGGGAAGGAACTTACAAAAAGGTCAGAAAGTGCAATATTTTCCTGGCAAAACTTGCTGAAAACAAGGCCAACTTTCCAGAAGAGTGGTATAATAAAAGAGTTGATGAAGTCAGATTCTTAAGGGCCTTCTTTTACAGCGAGCTGTTTTACCGCATCGGAGGTCTTTCAATCATTACCGTTCCTCAGGACAGAATGACCATGACGGAACCTGAAATGTATGTTCCCCGAAGCACCTTTGAGGAAACAGTGGACTTTCTGGTTGGTGAATTGACCAGTATTGTATCCAACGGTTATTTGGCAGTTAAATATAATAGTGGTGATAATGATGCCGGAAGGGCTACGCTGGGAGCAGCACTGGCCCTGAAAGGCTACGTACAGCTTTTTGCTGCCAGTCCGGCCTATAACTCAGATGAAACCGCTGTACCCAATATAGGCGCATCAATCGATCTTCAGAGTTATGCCATTCCCGATGTCAACAGGTGGGCTGCTGCTGCTGCCACGAACAAACAGTTTATTGATACATACGGGCCTAACGGTACCGGTGATTATGACCTGTTTCCTGCCATGGCTACTTTCTGGCAGGAGAAAAACGAATATAATAGCGAAGTGATATTCGACAGGCAACATGTTGCCAACACCATGGCCAATACTTTTGATACTTACGGTGGACCTGTTTGGATTCTTGGAGGCTATTATACATGGGGTAACTACTGCCCAACCCAGGAGCTTGTAGATGACTATCAAATGGCTAATGGCCTGGACATCACCGATCCGGCTTCGGGTTATGACCCCCAGAATCCCTATATAGGCCGTGAAAAGAGGTTTTATGACTTCATTGTGTATGACGGAGCTCCCTATAAGCAGGATTGGATGCCCACCACAGATACAATTTATACCCGTATCGACTTAGTCAATCCTTCAAAAAATGAAATAGATAAGGGTAATTCAGACGTGGGAAATACAGGCTACTATTTCAAAAAGAGGCTTGATAACCTGCATTCATCTGGAGGTAGCAGGTCTGGTATGAATTATGTTTATTATCGCTATGCTGAAGTGCTTCTAAACTATGCCGAAGCCCAGAATGAGGCCGTTGGTCCCGATGCTTCCGTTTATGAAGCCATTAATGCAATCAGAACGAGACCGGGAACCGACCTTCCTGAACTTACGCCTGGTTTGTCACAAGCTGAGATGCGCGCTACCATCAAACGCGAGCGAAGAATTGAGCTTGTTTTTGAAAACAAAAGGTTGTTTGACCTCTGGCGCTGGAAAGATGCCATGGAATTGTGCAATACGGATAAGCACGGAATGGAAATCACCAATACTGTTCCGGAAGATAACAGCGGTGTTTGGGTATATAACAAGATATCCCTGAATCATCCGCATGTGTTTACACAAAAAATGTATTTCAACCCGATACCGCAGGCAGTAATTGACCGCAATGAATATCTGACTCAAAATTGGGGTTATTAGTAATTTCATTTAATAGTTATTTGAGAAAAGGGTGCTCTTGCAGGGCACCCTTTTTTTGCTTTTTACTTCATCAGGAATACATCAAGTAACGGTTTAATTAACTAATTATATAACAGGTATATACATTAAAAGAACAAATTCTTTGTTGAATAAAAGTAATTTTTACTTATATTAGTGTGCTCAACTTATTCCGGTGAAAAACCATTTTCTGATCATACTGTTTTTTCTTGCTGTCATCAACACAGAACAGCTTCTGGCCTTGTCGGGGAATGTAATCATTGAGGATTATTCCTATAAAGACGGTTTGAAAACATCGTGGGTTCACAACATATACCAGGATTCAAAAGGATTTATATGGATTTGTTCCAACAATGGGTTGTTTCGTTATGACAGTTATCACTTCAGGAATGTCAACGAACTGGTAAAGGATTTCTTTTTTGATCAGGAAACCTATTCTATCATTGAAGATCAGGAGAATAATTTCATTATAGGCACAAAAAACGGTGCATATTATTACAATACCCGCCTTGAGAAAATATTCCGGTTGCAGATAAGTTTTGATAAAAGCTATCGTGTTTTCAATCTGCTCCTGAATAAGAACGATTTGTGGCTGGCAACAAGCAAGGGTTTGTTTCAAATCAGCAGAGTCAAAGCGTTTGCCCCGGAAGATTCCATCGAGATCAACGTATTTTTACCGGATTCACTCAATCAAAGATCCGCTCACGATAACATCATCAATGCGCTGTATTGTTCTCCCGAAAAGTCATCTTTATGGGTTGGTACCAATGGAGCGCTTTATGAAATGGATCTGAAAACCAGGATTTTAAGTCCAATTGAATCCTACACACAAAACTCAATCCGTGGACTGTCGGGTTATAACGGACATATCCTGGCAAGCAGTTGGGATGGCGGTGTTTTTGTTGTAAATAGCGCAACCCGCAAATTACAGGGCGATCCGATGATATCATACGTTAACAGCATATTAGGAGACAAAAGGGTTGTTACTGCCAAACAGGACAGCCAGAAACGGTTATGGGTAGCTACCTTTGATAACGGGCTTTATCTTTTCACACAGTCTGCGGCCGGAAAGTTCTCCTACGTCAAATATCGGAATGATCGTGATCCGCAAGGGAGCCTGAAATCAAATTTCATCAATCACATGTTCATTGACAATTCAGGGATCGTGTGGTTGGGGCAAATCCAACCGGCATTGTCCAAGCTGTACTTTCAGAAAAACAAGCTCATCCATGTTGATTTGTATGAGCAATATGCAAATTTTGAGTTGGGAGAAATCCGTTCGGTCAGCAGGTCATCCGCTCCCGATAAATTATGGATTACTACCAATGGCAGTGGGCTCTTGTTATTTGATGCCAAAAGTCAGCAGATTATCCAGTATACTGCCAATTCAACCAGGGGCCTCCAACTGCCCGGTAATAAAATCAATTTATGTTACCAGGACAATAAGGGAAATCTCTGGCTTGTTTTTCAAAGATTGGGTTTGTATGTTGTTCCTTCGGACGTTGTATCGGACCTGCTTGAGGGCACCGTTACAAACACAGTAATGCCTGTTGTTGCCAACATGCTTGTTAACAAAGACAGCGAAGAGAATTCCTACATCCTGTCGATATTCATGGATAGCTCTGACAGATTGTGGTTCGGCGGATGGGGTAAACTGCATGTGGTTGAACTCAGGGATGAATTCTTAACAAGCGGGGAAGGCACCGGCAGCATATCCAAAAGCATTACAACAAGCGTGCTTACCCGGGATGTTTTTAGAAAGAACAACATGACTGTTTCACCTGTGTCTTCCATTATCGGGAAAACAGAAAATACCATCATGCTGGCAACACTTGGTGCAGGTATTGTTGAGGTTGAAGTAACTTCAAAGAATCAGTTTTCAATTAAGCATCCTGAAGTGAATAAGAAGATGTTAATCAACAGCATGAAAGGAATATTCACAGGCAGGGGAAACAACGTCTGGATCAGTACGCGTGCCGGCCTTTATTTGTGGAATACAGACTCAGACAGTATTGAATTATTTACATCCAAAGAGGGTCTATGCTCTGACGACATAAGCAGTATTGCAGAGGATCATCAGGGTAATATCTGGGTATCCACTTCCTATGGTATTTCGAGAATAAGTAGTTCAGATAATAGTATTTCCAACTTTTTTTACCCCGGTAATGACAGATTCAACCAATACATTGTTAACGCTGTAGTTAGCCTGCCCGATAACCGGATCGGATTCTCTACCAATGAATCCATTTTGTTGTTCCAGCCTGATTCAATGGAAACGGAGTATCATGATCCGCCGTTATATTTTACCGACATCAAAATTGACAACAGACCGGTAATTCCGCTGGAGAAATATTTTGGCACCCAGGTTATAGAGTGCAACATCAATGAATGCAAGGTAGTTCGTGTACCATATAACCATACACTGAGCATCGATTTTGCTGCCATTGATTTTGTCAGCTCAGACAGGATATTGTACAAATACAGGTTTGGGGATAAAAATGAATGGATTGTGCTCAATGCCAACCAGAGAAACCTTTTTTTCCCCCGAATGAAACAAGGGGAATACACCTTGACGATTATGTTGGTTAATTCACAAAACCAGGTGGCACGAAGTCTTGTCATTAAGTATTTACCCCCAATCTGGTTAACAGTTCCTGCTTATATAGCCTATTTTCTTATTGCCATGAGTCTGTTTCTTATCTACCGCAGGTTTTTGGTCCAGAAAATACAGCAACAAGCCATTCTTGAGAATGAACGATTTGAAAGGAAGAAAATTGAAGAACTCGAAAAAAAGAAAAGCGAGTTTTTCTCCAATCTATCTCACGAATTCAGAACGCCATTAAGTTTGATTATCAATCCGTTGGATGCGCTTGTAAAGGAGCCCGACTTATCCCAGGCTACAAAAGACAAACTTGATGTGGTGCTGAAAAGCAGCAACCGGCTTCTCAAGCTGACCAATGAATTAATGGATTCGGGCCAGGTCAAAAGGCAGTTGTTAACGCCTGATTACCATGATTGTGATGTGGTTACTTTGATTCACGATTCGTGTCAGTTGTTCAATAATTTTGCTGACTCAATGAACCTGGATTTCAAAGTTTCAGGCTCTCCTGAGCGATTGGAGGTGCCGGTTGACAAGGGGATGATTGAAAAGGTAATGTTCAACCTGTTATCAAATGCTTTTAAATATACTCCGGCTAAAGGCATGATCATGGTTAAATATGCTTTGATCCGGGAGGCGGATAAGGATTATGCAAAAATTTCGGTAATCAATACAGGTGATGGTATTCAGGAAAAGGACATAAAGCGGATTTTTGACCGGTTTTACCAGGCTGATATTTTGCAGAACATGAATATGCAGGGTTCAGGTATTGGTCTCTCGATGGTTAAAAATTTTGTTGAACTGCATAACGGGAAAGTTGAAGTAACCAGTGAACCCGGTCTTGAAACGTGTTTTAATGTATATTTACCTATGGTTCAGATGGGTTATAGACATCCCGGAGAATCCGATGATTCGGGAGGTGTTAAATTAAAAGACAATTTGCCGAAGAAGGAAACCGGAGGTCAACCATCAAAATCAGATGCACGATATACCTTGTTGGTAATAGAGGATGAAAAGGAAATAAGGAATTATATTGCGAAGGAGTTATCGGATGAATTTGCAGTTTCAGTTGCCCCCGATGGAGTGACAGGGTTGAGGCTGGCCGGCGAAATGGTTCCCGATTTGATCATTGCGGATATCAGGATGCCTGGTATATCGGGACTTGAATTGTGTAAAGTGCTCAAAAATCAGATGATTACATCACATATTCCAATTATCATCCTTTCCGCCAAAGTTAGTGTGGATGAACAAATTGAAGGACTGGAGACCGGGGCTGATGTGTACATGGTCAAACCATTCAGCGTCAATCACCTGAAGGCACAAATCCACAGTCTGATTACTTTTAAGCAAAGTATATTTACACGTAACCTGAAAGAGACTTCCCTGATTCCCCAGGAAGCTTTAACAAGCAAACTTGATGAAGAATTTATGAGAAAGGTTACTTTCTTTATCGAAAGTAATCTGACTGATTCCGGTTTAAGTGTGGATCAGCTGGCCCAATGCGTGTCATTAAGCAAGGTTCAGACTTACAGAAAAATTAAAGCCATTAGTGGCTTGTCAATTGTGGAATTCATACGTGCAATCCGCTTAAAAAAGGCTGCGCAAATGATATTGGAGAAGCAAATGAGCTTCTCGGAAATATCCTTCGAAATGGGATTCTCCACGCCTTCCTATTTTTCAAAGTGTTTTCACGATCACTTTGGTAAAACGCCCTCGGAATACGCAACCGATAACGGAAGAAAATCAAGGCTCTGAAGATTAATGCCCCGCTCGGCGTAGCCATCAAGACTACAATTTATTTGAAGCGAAGTTGCAAAATTCTCATAGCTGCGGTCAGCAAAGCTAAACTTTGCTTAGCAGAGGCATTTCATCTTAGCAGTACGCATGTTAGAAACCAACACTCAACTTTTTCAGTTATATTTGGTGTACTTAATGTGTAAAAATTTGTGATATGAAATGGATCATCAGCTGGTTGTTTATTTGTGTTATTGCGCTTAATATCCATGCCGAAGACGGACATCATCTGTGGTTGCGCAAACAGGCTCCGAAGCCGGTAAAAATTATTTGTAAGGGAAATTCCCCCACGCTGAGTATTGCCCGGCAGGAGCTGTTGCAGGGGTGGATGGGAGTTGCAGGGGCTTCTGTTACTTTAACTGTAAAACGCGATAAACTCATCAAAGGTGACGGCTATAAAATAACACCTTCAGAAATCCAGGCCAACACGGAATGGGGCATTTTGTATGGGGTGTATGAATTACTGCGACGCCAGCAAACCGGTGAGACCGTAAAAGAAGAGATTTCCAATCCTTCCTATGAACGGCGCATTCTGAATCACTGGGACAATCCCAATGGCACCATAGAACGTGGTTATGCAGGTTATTCCATATTCTGGCGCAAAGGAGCAGATTCCTTAGCTGTAACAGAGAAAGATAAAACCCTGTGGCAGGAATATGCCCGGGCCAATGCTTCCATTGGCATCAACGGTACGGTGCTGAACAATGTGAATGCGTCGCCTTATGTCCTCACTGCTGGCTATCTGGCCAAAGTAAAAGTGATTGCCGACATTCTGAGACCCTATGGCATTAAGGTATATCTGTCTATCAATTTCTCATCGCCGGCTATATTGGGTGGTTTGAAAACATCCGATCCCTTTGATACCGGGGTTGTAAATTGGTGGAATGCCAAAATAGAGGAAATCTATACGCTGATCCCTGATTTCGGAGGATTCCTGGTGAAGGCCAACAGCGAGGGACAGCCGGGTCCGCAGGATTTCGGGCGTACCCATGCCGACGGGGCCAACATGCTGGCCGATGCTCTGAAACCATACAACGGCATTGTGATGTGGCGGGCATTTGTTTACAGTCCCGAAGAAAAAGACAGGGCCAAACAGGCGTATCTTGAATTCATGCCCTTCGACGGACAATTCCGGGATAATGTTATCATCCAGGTGAAAAATGGTCCGGTTGATTTTCAACCCCGTGAGCCTTTCAGTCCCTTATTCGGTGCCATGAAAAAAACTTCGGTAATGGCTGAATTGCAGATTACCCAGGAATATCTGGGACATTCCATACACCTGGTGTTTCTGGCACCTATGTGGGAAGAATGTCTGCAAAGCGATACCTACCAGGAAGGGCAGGGCAGCACTGTTGCACGATGTACCGACGGCAGCATTTACAGCCAGAAGCACACGGCCATTGCCGGGGTAGCCAACATCGGACTCGATGCCAACTGGTGCGGCCATCATTTTGCACAATCCAACTGGTATGCCTTTGGACGGTTGGCCTGGAATAACCATCTCAAAAGTGAGCAGATTGCTGATGAATGGATCCGGTTGACCTTTTTGCCCGGGCAGGCAAAACAGAAAACTATAAGTGAAAGCGACTGGCAACAGCATTTTTATGTTCCTGTTAAAGATATGATGCTCCGGAGCTGGGAGGCAGCAATTGATTACATGATGCCCCTGGGTCTCCACCATATTTTCGCGGGGGGCCATCATTATGGTCCGGGCCCATGGGAAGCGCCCAAAGGCGTGCGCCCCGACTGGACCCCTTATTACTACCACCGTGCCGATACGCTGGAAGTCGGATTTGACCGTACCCGGAAAGGAAGTGATGCTGTAAGTCAGTATCATGAGCCACTTGCCACACAGTTTGATGATTTGGCAAGTTGTCCGGAAATATACCTGTTGTGGTTTCACAGGTTACCCTGGACCCATAAAATGAAAAGCGGGCGTACCTTATGGGATGAGCTCTGCTGGCATTATGAGGACGGACTTCATGAAGTTCGTGATTTCCAGAAAACATGGGACAGGGCAGAACCTTATGTGGATGCGCAGCGTTTTACAGAGGTGCAAAGCAAACTCCGGCGTCAATACAGGGATGCGCAAATATGGAAGGATGCCTGTTTGCTTTATTTCCAACAGCACAGCCGCATGCCAATTCCCTATGATATAGAGCGCCCGGTGAACGACCTGGAGGATCTGATGAAGATACGGCTGGGGTGGTCGCATCATAATTAGTGTCTGTCCATAAAGTCCCATTTGCCGCGTTACGCTTGTCCGAAAATTGCTCATTTGCGAATAGTAAACTCCGCATTTTCGGACTGCGCAAGCCTTGCAAATGGAACTCTCTGAACAGACACATGACCCGATATTTTTATCGGATACGTATTTATACCGCGAAGCGATTACTGTATTTATTTAATAAAGTATTGTTTCCTAAAGCCATAACCGCACTGCGGTATTAGTGCAATATCATATTTGAGTTTCTGATAAATGGTATTTCGTCATGAAGCTTTTACTTAATTGTAACCATCACTTTTTATGATTATCTTTGCTGAGAGACAGTTAATATGGTTGATTATAAAAATTTTATAACAAGAAATCCAAACAAAAGATTTGGTAAACCTTGTGTCAGAAATACCAGGATAACAGTTTTTGATGTATTGGGATGGTTGGCAGCTGGAATGGATTTCGATGATATTATTAATGATTTTCCGGAACTGACTGTAGATGACATTAAGGCATGTTTAGCCTATGCTGCCGACAGAGAGCATAAATTGCACTATGCCTCATGAAACTGCTATTTGATCAGAACATATCATTTAGAATAACCAAAAAACTGAAAAGTCATTTTACTGACTGTTTTCATGTTTCTGATTGTGGATTAAGTAATTGTGAAGACCCTGAAATATGGAAATACGCAAAGGAACATGATTGTGCAATAGTTACTTTTGATTCGGATTTTTATGATATCAGTTTAATTAGTGGCCATCCCCCAAAAATATTATGGATACGAAGTGGTAATCTTACAACTATTGAGATTGCCCAGCTTATTATTGAAAACAAGGAAACTATTACTGCTTTTCTGGAAACTGATGATCAAAAGGATATTGCCTGTTTGGAGTTGGAGTAATTAAGTCATCTTCCTGATCATCATGTTTATTTTTTCTGCCATACTTTTTATATCTTGCACGGCTTTAGTGCAGGCAGG
>JAFGOR010000208.1 GCA_016926375.1 Bacteroidales bacterium | reverse complement strand
TTATCAAATTATCAAATTATCAAATTATCAAATTATCAAATTATCAAATTATCAAATTATCAAATTATCAAATTATCAAATTATTCGCAGCAACAGCTATTTGCCCCAGCGCCAATCCGCCGTCATTGCAAGGTACCCGGCTGTGGGTGTAAACAGTGAAGTTATTTAACAACAATTTCCTTTCCAACAATTCCGACAGGTATTTGTTCTGAAAGGTACCTCCCGATAAGGCCACCTTGTCAATCCCGGTTTCTTTCCGTATGTTGATTGCCGTTTGCAGGGAAGTCTCAGCAACTGTATTGTGGAATTTTGCCGCAATGCTGCCTGCATCGAGCCCTGTTTGCAGGTCACCGCAAATTTGCCTGATGGCCGGCAGAAATGAAATCTCCCTCGCGTCAACAAAATCATAGATATCACTGACTCCTTGCCGGATGGCTGATTCAAGCCGCATGGGTGCTTCAGCATGAAAACGTGCATTCAGGCACAGTCCGGTTATTGCAGCCACTGCATCAAACAAACGTCCCGCGCCGGAACTCAGCGGACAGTTAATTCCTTTTGCCAGGGCCTCGTCAACCTTTTTAAGTATCCCCGGATCAACCTGTTTCAACAGGGGCAGATTCATATCAGGCAAATTTTGACCATATGCCATCCTGAGCAGCGACAAGCCCATCCGCCAGGGTTCTTTGGCAACCCGGTCACCGCCTGGCAAGGGCATGTATTCAAAATGGGCAAAACGCTCAAAGCGCGCATAATCACAAACCATGAATTCGCCTCCCCAGATGTGCCCATTAGTTCCATAACCTGTTCCGTCAAAGGCTATTCCGATTACCGGCTCATGGATGCTGTTTTCAGCCATGCAGGATGCAATGTGTGCGTGGTGGTGCTGCACCTGAATCACCTGCAATCCCGATTGCAGGGCAAAGCGGGTTGACAGGTAGTCGGGATGCAGGTCTGCTGCCACTATCCGGGCCTTAACCCTGAAGAGCTGCTGGTATCTTTTGATAGTTTCTTCAAAGAATTCATAAGTCTCCTGATTCTTCAGATCTCCTATGTGCTGGCTCATATATGCCCTGCTGTCCTTACCCAGGCAAAAGCAGTTCGACAGTTCGGCACCTGCAGCGAGTATGCCGTCGACCCGAAAATTAAGCCGGACAGGCGCCGGAGCATAACCACGGGAACGCCGGAACACTCTTTCCTTGTCTGTGATTACACGAACTACAGAATCATCATTTCTGTTATAAATTTCACGATTATAGGTGATCAAGGCATCCGCCTTTTCTGAAAAGGTTTCCTTTGCTGCCCGGTTGTCGATAAGAATGGGCTCGTCGGAAAGGTTGCCACTGGTAAGCACAAGGGCGGGAGTATGCAACTTTTCAAAAAGCAGGTAATGAACGGGCATATAGGGTAAGAAAGCCCCCAGGGTATCCAAATCCAAAGAAACTCCCGAATCGAGCGGCATAATACTTTTGAGAATAACTACGGGCCTTCTCCATGATTCCAAAGCCTGCTCTTCAACAGCAGTAACTTCTGCATACTTTTTTAATGTAGTGATGTCCCTGAACATGACTGCAAAAGGCTTGCCCTCCCTGATTTTTATCTTTCTGAGCCGGGCCACAGCTTGTTGGTTCAGCGCATCACACATCAGGTGGAATCCGCCCATGCCTTTGATGGCTATAACCGCCCCTTTTTCAATCAAACCACAGGTTTTTTTAATCAAGTCATTCAGGTCTGTGAGTGTTTCATTGGCATGATGCATGGAATAATGCGGACCGCAATTATTGCAGGCAACCGGTTGCGCGTGAAATCTTCTGTCGGAAATTTCGGAATACTCTTCACGGCATTTCGTACACATTTCAAACGGAGCCATGGTTGTTTTTGCCCTGTCGTAAGGGAAATCCTTTATTATGGAGAAACGGGGACCACAATTGGTGCAGTTGATGAAGGGATACCCGATGCGGTGCGGCTGTCGTTTCATGTCTTCAAGACAATCGGGGCAAACTGAAATATCCGGACTGATTTCGGAAGTTTCATCAGACATGTCAAGGCTATCCATAATTGAGAATTCGCCAAGTCCCTCCGGAATGTCATTCTGCACAGCTATTTCTTCAATTACCGAAACAGCAGGCGCCTTATAACGCAAATCTTCCACAAAACAGGCCATATGGCCCATAAGACCCTCAACCTTAATAGAAACACCACCGGTAGTATTGGCAACCCATCCATGCAAACCATATTGTTGTGCCAGGCGGTATACAAAAGGTCTGAATCCCACTCCCTGCACCAGACCTTCAACACGAATATGCAACGCAATTATGTTTTCGATGTTTTGATTCACTAATGTGAAAAAATTAACAATAAATTTGGGGATTCAGAATAAAAGTATGAAATTAATGATTTATTCGGCCTAATTTAAGTGTCGGTAAAATAAGTATTGTTTGCCATGAATACCAAGTTGCCACCGCGGACTGTTGAAAGACTCAGCAAATACAGGCGCCTGCTCGACAAGTATAAGGACCTGGAGGAGGCCCATATTTATTCGCATAAGCTGGCCGCTTTGCTGAATCTGACACCCGAACAGGTTAGAAGAGATCTTATGCTGATTGGCCTTACGGGAAATCATCGCAAGGGCTATAACATCAAAGCACTGATTGGTCAAATCGGCACCACGATAGACAGACAGGAAGGGCACCGGGTGGCTCTTGTAGGGATTGGTAACCTGGGCAAGGCAGTGCTTGGTTTTATCCGGAAAGCAAATACCAAGATGGATATCGTGGCTGCTTTTGATATCGATCGCAACAAGGTAAACACCCAGGTGGCAGGAGTAGCCTGCTATGATATTGGCGCAGCAGCGCAAATCATCAGCCGGGAACAGATCCGGATTGCCATCCTAACTGTTCCGCCCGAGGCAGCAGTTAACACAGCAACTCTTTTACTGGAATCAGGTATCAGGGGAATTCTTAACTTTACCTCTGTGCATTTGGATGTTCCACCCGGTATTTATCTGAAGGACTATGACATCATCACATCGCTCGAAGAAATCGGCTTCTTCATTATGGATTAGGATCACGATCCTGCTTTTGCTCATCTCCGATACTACATTGCAGGCGCAAAACCTGGCAGCATATCACGATAACCAGGGACGATTTCACATTTTTGATAACGGCCGTATCATACAGGCCGAACACCTACCGGTTAATCAATTCAGTGTTGGCGGTGATTGTATTCTGTATACCGACAACAGGAACAATCTGAAGATGTATTACAACGGGCAGCTGTCCACGCTGGAAGTCAATGCGCCCGACCAATTTGTTGCGCTCGATTACCTGGCAGTATACAACATTGGCGGTGTAGTGAAAATCATCCATGACGGCATTACATCCACCATCAGCACCAACTCTATCGATTACCAGGCTGAGGACAGCCTGGTCACCTTTTTTGACCGGAGTCGCTCGGTTCTGGCTGTGTTTTACAAAAAAAGGGTATACATGCTTGAAGACGCGCTGGCCGGAAGACCACACAACAAAATCAGTGCGGCTGACAACCTGGTAGCCTATGTTTCTTCGCGCACAGGCGACCTGAAGGTGTTTTACCAGGGCCGGAACCAGGAAATTGAGCCCTTTCAGTCAGGCGGAAGTTTCCGGTGCGGCCGCGATGTGATTGCTTACGTGAACCAGGCCGATAACAAATTCAGGGTGTTTTACAAGGGCGAGGCATTCCTTGCCGAGGAGTTTCCGCCCGAGTCATATCAAATGGGCGACGGGCTGGTGGCTTATATCGACAACACCGGCTCATTCAGGGTATTTGCAGATGGTGAATTTACAGGTATTTCTTCCTACACGCCTGAATTCTATGAGGTGCGCAACCGCATGGTCATTTTTGGCGAACAGGGATATTTTAAGGTTTGGTATGATTACAAGGTATATACTCTTGAAACCTACATCCCCGACAAATATGAGGCCGGATGGAATACCATAATATATAAGGACCTTAACCGCAACCTGAAAATATTCAACCGCGGTGAGGGCAGAATACTTACCTATGATCTTATTGAGGAAGTCAGCCTTTACCGCGATCTGGTAGTGGTTAACAAGGGAATGAACAACCACAATGTATATTGGAAGGGGAAGAAGTACTGAGGAACCGGCCATTTGCTGTTAGCTGTTGGCCACCTGCCGGCAGGCAGGCAGGGCTAAAGGCTGCAGGTGCAAAAAAAGAGCCCCGCTTTGAGGCGGGGCTGAGCTTCATTGAAGCAGGTTGTTTATGGAAATGTAAGGCATGTTGAACGCCTTAGAAACGTTTTCATACACAAGGTTACCACGATATACGTTAATACCCAGTTTCAGGGGGGCCGACTTCAGAGCTGCCTTTTCAAGTCCCATTTCCGCAATGAGCAATCCATATGGCAAAGTGGCACTGGTGAGCGCTTTGGTTGACGTGAGGGCTACTGCCCCCGGCATATTGGCCACACCGTAGTGAACAATGCCGTCAATCACATACACCGGGTTGTCGTGCGTGGTGGGTTTGATGGTTTCCACACAACCGCCCTGGTCAACAGCCACGTCAACAATCACGGCGCCTTTCTTCATGATCTTCAGGTGTTCTTTTTTTACCAGCGTTGGAGCTTTTGCTCCCGGCAAAAGAACGGCACCTATAATTACATCACATTCGCGCAGTATTTTTTCGATGTTGGCATCTGTGCTGTAGAGGGCCGTAATTCTTGAACCAAAAATATCATCGAGGTAAGCCAGTCGTTTGGCACTGATATCCAGAATGGTCACTTCGGCGCCCATTCCGGTGGCTATTTTACAGGCATTGGTTCCTACCACGCCACCTCCAATGATACCTACCCTGCCTCTTTCAACACCCGGAACACCACCCAGCAGCACGCCGCGTCCGCCAAAAGTTTTTTCAAGGTATTTGGCACCTTCCTGAACTGCCAGTCGGCCTGCAATCTCACTCATCGGTTGCAGACAAGGAAGTTGCCCGTCAGCTGTTTCAATGGTTTCATAAGCCACGCCCCGGATACCAGCCTTCAGCATGGCTTCGGTCAGCCTTTTATCAGCTGCCAGGTGCAGGTAGGTATAAAGAATCTGGTCCTTGTGAAACAAACTGTATTCCTCGGGCAAAGGCTCTTTCACCTTGACAATCATATCACTGACATCGAAAATTTTCTTTCGGTCGGGTTCAATACGTGCACCCGATTCAATATATTCCGCATCAGCAAAACCGGCCTCTTCGCCGGCAAGCTGTTGAACAATCACTTCATGTCCCCTTGATACATACGACCTGACATCAGAAGGAGTCAGTCCCACACGGTATTCGTGTGTTTTAATTTCTTTTGGACATCCGATTTTCATAAATGTATATGGATTAATTAGGGTTTGTCAATAAAGTTGGTAAAATGTCTAACTGATCATGTGTCTGTTCAGAGAGTTCCATTTGCAAGGCTTGCGCAGTCCGAAAATGCGGAGTTTACTAGTCGTAAATGAGCAATTTTCGGAC
>JAFGOR010000207.1 GCA_016926375.1 Bacteroidales bacterium | reverse complement strand
GTCCGAAAATTGCTCATTTACGACTAGTAAACTCCGCATTTTCGGACTGCGCAAGCCTTGCAAATGGAACTCTCTGAACAGACACTTGACCTATTAGGTATCTTGGCAACTTTATTGACAGACTCTAATTAAAAAAACGCAAAAAAATTAAAATAAGTGAACATATGTTCATTTAAATGCGTATATTTGTTGTGAATAATGCTATCAGCTCACAGCTCACAGCTCACAGCTTTTAGCCAATAACCAAAGTAATTTAACTAAAACACAAAAAATATGCCATCAGGAGATCGTACCGGACCTGTGGGACAAGGTCCCAGAACCGGAAGATTATTAGGTTTTTGCTCGGGATATGACAGCCCGGGATATACAAAAGGATTTGGAAGTGGAATGCGAAGAGGTTTTGGAAGGGGCCTTGGATTTGGACAGGGTTTCGGAAGAGGCCGCGGTATGGGCCGCGGTATGGGATGGAATTCGTGGGGCCAAGGCGCTGTAAGCCCCTGGCAACAAACCATGAGCAGGGAAGATGAGATCAGCATGCTGAAATCGCAGGCAGAGACATTGACCCGTTCGCAAGCCGAGATACTAAAGCGCATTGAAGAACTGGAAAAACCGGCTCAGTAGGCATGCATCCCGATTGCATGAAATGCCTTATTTTGCAGGCGGACAGATTGTTGACAAAGCATGATGTGGATGCTTCATCTGCACAGCGTGTTACCAATCGTTTCAATGATTATATCATCAGTCCTGATAATAGTAATCTTTCATCGCCTGAAGTTGCCTGTTTCCTTCACCGGATTGTAAAACGAGTCACCTGCAAAGGTGATTTATATGAAAAAGAGAAGAATGACTTCAACCAATTGATGTTGGATATTGAAGAGCAAACACGACAGATTATCAGGCAATCTGAAAATCCTTTTAAAACGGCGCTTAGATACGCGCTTGCAGGTAATATTATTGATTTTGGTCCTCCCGGTTCATTCGATGTTTTCAGCACACTTGCTGCCGCTGCTTCAAAAGAACCGGCTATTGATCATTCGGCAATACTTTATGAGGCTCTGAAACAGGCTTCAACAGTTTTGTATCTGGGCGATAATGCAGGTGAGATTGTACTTGATAAGTTGTTCATCGAAACCATAAACCATCCCAATCTCTACTTTGTTACCAGGGGCGGTCATATTATCAATGACATTACACTGGAAGATGCTGTGAGAGTGGGAATGGACAAGGTGGCCAAAGTCATATCAAATGGTTACGATGCCCCATCAACCATGCTAAACAGGTGTTCCGGTGAATTCAGGCGGATATTTGACTCAGCCGACCTGATTATTTCCAAGGGCCAGGGAAATCTCGAAGGGTTGATTGGAAATCGGGATAAACCCATCTTTTTTCTGCTGATGGTGAAATGTTATGTAATTGGTGAAATGCTGGGCACTGAAGAGAAGAATTCGGTGGTGTATTATAACCAGAAAACAAGAATTGCCTGATTGTGGTTTTACCTGTTATCTTATATGGTTCATCATTATTGAGGGAGAAAGCATTTGACATAAACGCGGGGATAGATTTTAAAACCATTGCGGAGAACATGTCACAAACCCTTAAAAAAGCCGGTGGAATTGGATTGGCTGGTCCGCAGGTTAACGTGTTGAAACGTATTTTTATTATTGATACCATGCCTTTACAGGAAGATGGTATACCGCCGCTGGAGCAGGTATATCTGAATCCGGAGATTTTGCATTTTGACTCAGCTGAAAATGAGTATAAGGAAGGTTGTTTGAGTATTCCCGGTATCAACGAAAATGTAATCCGGCCTGAAAAGATAACTGTTCGTTACCGCAACGAATACTTCGACGTTCGCGAGGAAGTGCTGAATGGTGTAATTGCCCGTATTTTTCAGCACGAATACGATCACCTTCAGGGTATTCTGTTTGTTGACAGGATTAATCCGTTAAAACGCAGAATGCTCAGAAGTAAACTTCACCAGATTGAAAAGACTTCGCACAGGTAAATACCTCTGTTTTTCAATTTGTTTCTAATGCTCCTTGTTGCTTTGGAACAGACGGCTACCGGGTAGCTATCCGGTAACTGCTTTTTTGAGTAATTATGCGGCCAAACATATCTGTTACCTTAATTTCAATCATGTGCTCTCCTTCCTGAAGTTTTGTCGGGACTCCTGTGCGCCACAAGTGGTTGCACGATACCGGGTTCGAAGGTCTCCGGCCATCAGGCAATATCTCTGCAAAATCCCATTCGTGTAACAGGTGCAGGTAGGCCGGGTCGTAATCATATGTGTATTGCATTGCTTTCCAGGGACCATCGTCAATTCTGCAATATAAGGTATCGGTAACGCTCCCCATATAGTAGTTGGCATAAATGCCGGCGCTGGTCGACCGGTTTTGTTCAACCACTTTGGGTGCAAAGATGCCGATTTGGAAATCGGATGGCTGGCCGGCCACCTTATAATCAATGGTATACTGGTTGGTGTTGATGTTTAAAAAGGCATAACCTTTGGGTGTGCCGTCGCGCATGGTAGAAACGGGCACGCCTGTGGCCTCTAAACGGCCACTGTACCAGTCGCCGCAAGATGCACCCACATTATAATGGTGATGACTTTTTTGCTGAAGCCATCCATCGGCTGTGGTGAAAAAGTCCTGGCTCTGAAAATGGGTGTGCGCCGAAAGGGTAAGGGTATGCGGATATTCACTCAGCAGTTCAAACAATTGTTGTCTGTCTTCGTCATTGAAAGGATCACCACCCTCGAGTTCACTGATCGGAATGTGGAATGCCAGTATGATCAGGTGATCTTTGGGTACCAGGCTGAGATCGTTTTTGATGAATTCCAGCTGATCCTTGCGAAAACCTCCCCAGTATCCTCGGCCATCGCGCGGATCGGGATAGAGGATGTCGTCGATCACAATGAAATGCGCTTTCCCGTGGTTGAAAGCATAAGTGGCCGGACCGAAATTCCGTTCAAAGGTTTCATCAGACAGGCTGTCGGCTTTTACATCGTAATTCTCGTCGTGGTTGCCCATTACATTGTGCCAGGGTATGCCAATGTCTTTAACCGCTTCGATATAGGGCTTGTGTAAATCGAGGTTGTCACCCACCAGATCACCCATGCTGATGCCGAAATCCACTCCCTGAACCCCAATCAATTCTGATACCATGCCCTTGTGAAAATACCCTACTTCTTCGAG
>JAFGOR010000206.1 GCA_016926375.1 Bacteroidales bacterium | reverse complement strand
TGATTCTTTTGCTGGTGAATTTTTTAATATCCCGGATGGTATTACTCAATTCGCCGATACCGCTTTGCATGATCGTATGCATATGATAGGACATGATCACAAATGCAAAAACATTCAGGTTTTTGTTTTCAATGGCAAATCGAAGACTTTCAATGACAACATCGCGGCATACCTGGCGTGTGAAAATATCAATCCAATCAACAATTTGAAAAGTTAAATAGTATAATCCTTCCTGATCATTTATTTGATAGCCGGTTGACATAACGGTATCAATCTATTACCATGAACAAATTAAAAGTACAAAGAAAATAGCTATTTCAGTATAAAATATTTGAAAAAATGTCAGCTGAATCAAGTGAATGGTAGTCGCAGACTACGATTTACAGCAGGCGAAGTTAAGAAAACTTCGCCTAGCGGGGCAGGCAGGCTCAGCGTGACGAACGAATTACAATAAGTCACACTTCGACAGGCTCAGTGTGACCGGCGTTGTCATACTGAGCCTGCCTGCGCCGAGGCTTCGGCAGGCAGGCTTGTCGAAGTATGACTGGCAGTATTTAATTATTTATCAACGACTTGTCTGCTATTCATCCACGCAAGCCACAACCTGAGACTGTTGGCCCATGAGTTAACATGGTCATTGCCCAGATTCAGGCCAAATCCATGCCCGCCTTCGGGGAAAATATGCATTTCGGCAGGAATGTTCTGAGCCAGCAGTGCCTGATACATCAGCAGCGAATTCTCAACCGGAACTGCTTTGTCATCGCCTGAATGAACCAGAAAAGCAGGAGGCGTGTCTTTTGTCACCTGCAATTCGTTAGAATAGAGGGTGGTCATTTTGTCGTCCGGATGCTTTCCAATAAGGGCGTCACGCGAGCCTTTGTGTGTAAACGAATCAGTAAACGAGATCACCGGATACATCAGGATCATGAAATCGGGCCGGCAACTCATCCGTTCTACAGAATCGGTGGCTGTAGGATTCCCCTGATCAAAATGTGTTCCCAGTGTGGAGGCCAGATGCCCTCCGGCTGAAAATCCCATGACACCTATCTTTTGAGAGTTAATATCCCATCGCGCTGCGTTGAACCGCACCAGTCGCATGGCTCTTTGAGCATCCATAAGCGGTACTTTGTGAGGCTCTACAACGTTTCCGTAAACAGGCAGCCTGTATTTGAGCACCATGGCGGCTACGCCAATGGAGTTCAGGTAGCGGGCAATGTCTGATCCTTCCCAGTCATAGGCCAGGTAATGGTAACCCCCGCCCGGGCAAATGATAACAGCCTGTCCGGTTGCGCTGCGTTTACTCGGGAGGTAAATGGCCATGTCGGGTACCTGAACCGAACCGATTCGGGTGATGTCCTGTTTCATAACCTTTTCGGAAATAACAGTTCCGTTTGAATTGGGAATCGGACCCTGATAGAGCGGCAGCACTACATCCTGGGCATGGACAATGCTTCCTGTTTTAATAAGAAACGCTGCGATAAAAAAACTGAACAATATCTTCATGTTGTTATTGATTTACGTTCCATTTTGTATAGTCTGTTAGTACCAAAATGTCCGGATATCTGATGAATAGCCTCAAAACCGGTTTCCTTAAAAGTGCTGCCAGTTTGGTATTCCAAATTACAACTTTTCTCGAAATAAATTGATTGCCCTTGAAGAGGTTGATGTTGGGATACCCTTGAAGCGGTTGAAAACCCTTCAAGGGTCTGTTGACCGCTTGAAGGGTCTGTCAACAAAAAAGGCGGAGCCCAAAGCTCCGCCTTTCTTTTATACTTACAATTATTCATTCGCTGAATTTTCTCAGCTGCTAAAAATAACCTCATGAAATTTTGATCTCACGTGCCGGTTTTTCCCTGGCTTCTTCCTTCTTGGGAACTACTACCTGCAAAATCCCGTCTTTATGAGTAGCTCTGATTTTATCTGCATTTACGGTCTGCGGAAGTGTGAATGAACGGCTGAATGAGCAGTAGCTGAACTCCCTGCGCATTACCTTTTCTTCTTTCTCTTCCTGTTTTTCTTCCTTTTCCGAGGAAATGGTCAGCAGATTGTTTTCCAAATTGACCTTGAAGTCTTCTTTGTTCAGACCGGGTGCTGCAACTTCAATCTTGTAATCTTCCTTACCTTCAATGATATTCACTGCAGGAAGGGTATACCTGGTTTCATTGTCAAAGAACCTGGGAAAATTTTCCCCGTTGAAAAATTCTTCTACCAGATTCGGCCAGGCTGTTTTGGTTCTTAATAATGGTAACATGGCTTTGTCCTCCTATAATTTATGTTTAACAATTACTTTGTTGGTTACATCCGATTATTTTCAAAATGAATGCCAAAAGGAAAAAGAAGCCATAATGACAGGCTCTGTAAAAAGAGCATGACGATATGGCATGAACAGGATTCATATCCTGCACAAGAAATTGTATGGATTGTCTGCTAAAGTACTGTTGTTCTGAACACTATTATATGCCTTTCTGAAGCCAGGCGAGGAATTTTTCGATGTCTGTACTGTAGGTAAAATAGTCAGCAGTCAGGTCTTTTCCGTTACCGTCAACAAGGGCATAGAGTGGCAGCGCATTGGAATTAAATCGTGTTCGCTGGATTTCCTGGTTTTTCCGTCCCATTGTATTTTTAACCTTACCATCTTCCGTAGTGAGCCATTCACTTTCAGGTAATTTGGTTTTATCGTCGGTATACAGGGCCACAATAATAAATTGCTCGCGCAACAACTGAAGTACGCGGGGATCCGACCATACTTCGGCATACATTTTTTTACAGTTGGAGCAGGAATGCCCTACAAAATCAACCAGCACGGGTTTACCGCTTTCGCGGGAGCATGCGAGCGCTTCCTGATAGTCGAAATATCCCTGTAATCCGTGGGGGAGGGTCAGGAAATCGGCATATTTGGGCACACTGCATAACCCGGCGGGATTGTAGGAAGTGGCAGGAGCAGCAGCAGTTGCAGCAGCTTTTGCAGGGGGGAGAATTCCTGATAGTCCCCTGAGGTCGTTGCCCAGGAATCCGGTGAAAAGGTAAAGCGCAAATGAAAAGCTGGCTACTGAAAACAGGAAGCGGGGCACCCCGGTGTGGGGTAAGTCGCTGTCGTGTGCGAACCGGATCTTTCCCAGCAAATAAAACCCGAGCAGGGTAAAGATCACAATCCAGATGCTGATGAAAATTTCCCGGCTGATCAGGTTCAGATGATAACTCTGGTCAATTTTTCCCAGAAAGTATAGTGAGAAAGCAAGCATAATGAAGGCGAAGAATACCTTAACTGCATTGAGCCAGCTGCCCGACTTGGGAAGGCCTTGCAACCATGAAGGGAAAATTGCAAATAGCGTAAATGGCAGGGCAAACACTATTGAAAAGCCGGCCATGCCCACGATTGGCTCAATCACTTCGCCCTGTGAGGCTTTAATAAGCAGTGAGGCCACTATGGGGCCAGTACAGGAAAACGACAGGATGGCCATGGCCAGTGCCATAAAAAAGGCACCCAGGTAACCTCCTTTATCTGCCTGTCTGTCGACTTTATTGGCCAGTCCCGAAGGCAACATGATTTCAAACATGCCGAAAAAAGAGGCAGATAGTATAATGAAAATCAGGAAAAACAAGGAATTGGTGAGCCAGTGTGTGGTAAAATTGTTCACGGCGTTGGGGTTCTTAAACAGGGCCACCAATATGCCGATAAGCGTATATATGAATACAATGGACAAGCCAAAAACCAGTGCCTGCGATATGGATTTCGACCGGGATGTGCCTCCTCTCAGAAAGTAGGAAACGGTCATGGGAATCATGGGGTAAACGCAGGGAGTCAGCAGGCCTCCGAGTCCGGCCAGCAACGAAAGAAAAAACACACCCCAAAGCGATTTATTAGGTGCTGTTGCTTCTTCCCCTGCTGCTGCTACTGCAACTGCTGCTTCTTCCTCCGCTGCCGCTGCCGCTTCTTCCTCCGCCGCTTCTTCTTCTGTTTCTGCTGCCACTGCTACTGCAACTGCAGCTTCTTCCTTCGCTGCCGCTGCCACTGCCGACTTTTCTTTAGCTGTTCCTCCAAGCCTGAAGGTGAAGTCCCGCTCTCCCGGTACGCACTGCATATCGCTGCAGGTCATGTATTCAACTATTCCATTAATGATGATGCTATCGTGTGCGGTCTTTTTTATTCGTTGAATGAAAGTTGCCTGTTTGTTGTGCAGTTCAATTTTCATCATGAAGATCTTGTCATCCACAATTTCCGGGGCAGGCGTTTGTGAAGGTTTTCCAACTACCACGAAGCCTTTCGGGTTGGTAAAACTTATGCTGGTGGGAATGGGCCCGTTTTCCGGGATATTAAGTCCATACAAGTGCCATGGGGGGGTGATTGTGGCCTTGAAAATGAGGTCGGTTAGTTCAGCATCCACCTGCCGGGTGGAAAATGACCATTTAACCGGAGAAACAACCTGTGATGAAGCTGCACCCAATAAAACCGTTGCAACTATGAAAGCTACTAGTAATTTCTTCATGTGTATGAATTGAGTAAAACCAAATTTAACTGTTTTAGCAGAAATCAAAACAGTTAAACAGGTGAATTGTTTACACATGGAACGCAAAGTGAGAGAATCAGGGTGTTGCCGGACTTTTGCAGGCAACTTCACTTACAGTACAATTTCTTCCCCGTGTGAATCAAAAATGTGGTATTCCAGGAAGTCGTATGATGAAATGGAAACCACCTTAATACTGGTTTTAAAGCGGAAGCGCCATTTTAACAGGAGTGATATGATTCCTTTTTTCAGGTAGGCTGATAAATAAGGGTGTAGTTTGAGAATGAGCTTATTGTGCTTTTCCTTTTCGAGTATGGAAGTGATGTGGCTTTCAATTTTATCGAAAAACAGGATGCTGGGTGAGATTTCGCCGGTACCGTTGCAGGTAGGACATTTTTCGGTAGTGCTGATATGCATCTCGGGCCTGACCCGCTGCCGCGTAATCTGCATCAGACCAAATTTCGAAAGCGGAAGGATGCTGTGTTTGGCCCTGTCGTTTCCCATGGCCTGTTTGATCCTTTCAGACAATTTTTGTTTGTGTTCTGCAGATTGCATATCAATGAAATCAATGACGATGATGCCGCCCATATCGCGAAGCCTGAGCTGGCGGGCAATTTCATCTGCAGCAGCCAGGTTGGTCTCGAAGGCATTGGATTCCTGGTTGTTAACTGTTTTCGAGCGGTTTCCGCTGTTCACATCAATTACATGAAGTGCCTCGGTGTGCTCAATAATCAGGTAGGCTCCGTTTTTAAAGGAAACGGTTTTGCCAAAGGCAGATTTGATCTGCTTTTCAACTCCAAAATGTTCAAGAATAGGCACATCGCCTTTGTGCAGCTTAACAATCTTTTCCTTTTCAGGGGCAATGGTACTGATGTAATCCTTGATTTCCCTGAAGATAATCTCGTCATCCACAGTGATGCTGTTGAACGATACATTGAGAATATCCCGCAGGATGGCAGATGTACGGTTTATTTCGCCTATAAACAATTGGGGAGGTTTTACGGCTCTCAGGGTTTCAAATGCATTTTCCCACTTGCGCACCAGTCCCTTCAGTTCCGTATCCAGATCTTTCACTTTCTTGCCTTCGGCAACCGTGCGCACAATGATGCCGTAATTATGGGGTTTAATACTTTGAATCAGTGTTTTAAGCCGGTTTCTTTCTTCTGCTGACTGAATTTTCTGGGAAACCGATACCTTATCATGAAATGGCATCAGCACCAGGTTTCTTCCGGCAATGGAAATTTCAGAGGTCAGTCGCGGTCCCTTAGTTGAAATGGGTTCTTTGGCAATCTGAACCATAACAAGCTGGCCCTGAACAAGCACATCGCTGATTGTGCCCTCTTTGTCAATATCACTTTCGCGTTTGAATTTCTGGAATGAAATAGCCTTTCCCCTCCGGTTTACGCAAACCTCGAGGTATTTATGCAGCGACCTGACCTGTGGACCTAAATCGAGGTAATGCAAAAATGCATCCTTTTCATAACCGACATCAACAAAAGCTGCATTAAGTCCGGGCATAAGCTTCTTAACTTTGCCAAGAAAAATATCTCCGACGGCAAATTTGGGGTTGCTTTTTTCTTTATTTAACTCAACTAATTTTTTGTCCTCTAACAGAGCAATGTTGATATCGCTGGTTGATGTATCAATAATTAATTCTTTGCTCACGTTTCCACATTATTAGGAAAACCGAATGATATCTATAAGCCTGAGGTACCTACATAAATAAACATAATAAACCTAAAGTGACTCAGGATCGACTTTAGGTTTATTTAAGCTTATATGAATAAGTTACAGACTATCTGTTCTTTTTCTTATGCCTGTTCTTACGCAAACGTTTTTTACGTTTGTGTGTAGCCATCTTGTGTCTCTTACGCTTCTTTCCGCTTGGCATATCGTAATAATTTAATTCAGGTACAAAATTTATTTCACGTTAGCTTTTACCTTATTCACAAAGGTTTTTGCCGGTTTAAATGAAGGGATGTTGTGGGCCGGAATAATGAGGGTTGTGTTCTTGGAAATATTCCTTGCCGTTTTTTTAGCCCTCTTTTTTATGATAAAACTACCAAACCCTCTCAGGTATACGTTTTTATTTGTTACGAGAGAGTCTTTTACAGCTTCCATAAAAGCTTCTACTGTTTTTTGAACAGTGATTTTCTCAATCCCGGTGTTTTTGGAGATTTCGTTTACAATATCCGCTTTCGTCATTGTTAAAATTCTTTAATTATCAATTAATTAGATGTTTTCAAAAATATGAGTTGCAAATATAAAGCATTTCCTTCGATAAATAAAATAGTAAACCGTTAATTTTGACAATCTTTTATCATTATTTCACCCGGATGCAACTATGGAGGTTTCGGAAATCCTTATTAAATGGTATCATACAAACAAAAGAGACCTGCCTTGGCGTAAGGGTCGTTCAGCCTATAATACATGGCTCTCTGAAGTTATTTTGCAGCAAACGCGGGTTAACCAGGGCCTTCAGTATTACAACCGCTTTGTCCAAAAGTATCCCCGGGTTGAAGATTTGGCCAATGCTCCACTTGATGAAGTGCTGAAACTTTGGCAGGGTTTGGGTTACTACACGCGTGCCCGGAATATGCACCAAACTGCCAGGGTAATCGCCAATGAATATAAAGGCATCTTCCCGTCGACCTACCAGGGATTACTGGCTCTCAGGGGTATTGGCCCCTATTCTGCCGCAGCCATTGCCTCTATTGCTTTTAATATACCTGTTGCACTCGTTGATGGCAACGTGTTCCGGGTGCTTTCGCGACTTTATGGCATCACCACACCCATTGATACAGCCGCAGGGAAAGCTGCTTTTGCCGGAATAGCTTCTGAAATGCTCAATAAGCAAGATCCCGGAACCCACAATCAGGCCCTGATGGAATTCGGATCGCTGGTTTGCACGCCCCGCAATCCACTGTGCGACAGTTGCGTTCTGGGGTCCTTTTGCCGGGCTAAAGCTCTGGGCATAGCAGAAACCCTTCCGGTTAAGGAGGGCAGGGTTAAAATCCGCACCCGTTATTTCTACTATCTGTTTGTGCGGATTGATAACATGGTTGTGCTGCATAAGCGTACCGGAAACGATATCTGGAATTCCCTGTATGAATTTCCGCTTATTGAAAAAGAAAGCCCCGGGAAACTCAGGAACCTGGTTTCAGAGGAGCCCTGGAAAGGCAATGCCTGTGGAAAAGAAATTTCACCAGGCAGTCACCGGGCATACAAGCACAAGCTTACGCATCAGATATTGCACTGTTCTTTTTATCTGGTTGAAACAGGCGCAGGCTGTCGGCCCTCCAGCCCCGAATACATTGTGGTTCCCTTGCAAAAACTGAAAGATTATCCTGTGCCCAGGGTGATTGACAGGTATCTGAATGATTTAAGGCAGGAAGGAGTTTTAACGGACTAATTTCATAATTTTTTATAATTTTACCCACAACTTAAAAACCGAATCTATGTCAGTTAACAAAGTTATCCTGGTAGGTCATGTTGGACAGGACCCCGAAGTTCGTTACCTGGACAATAACACGCCTGTTTGCACCATCAGAATGGCTACAAGTGATGTTTACAAAAACAAAAGTGGAGAGCGTGTTACCAACACCGAATGGCATAATGTGGTTTT
>JAFGOR010000026.1 GCA_016926375.1 Bacteroidales bacterium | reverse complement strand
TTTGGGGTTCTTTCAGGAGCTGCGCTTTCCATGGGCCGGTTCAGTGACCTTGTGGCTGCCGAAACCGAAGCCATGCAACTACCTTATGATATGGTTGCCATTAAGGGTGGCGAAGCCGCCGAAATGTTTGATAAGGGAATTGCTTCCCTGGGTGGCATGAAACAATTTGTGAAGCCAAATCAGAGCGTTGTCATTAAGCCTAATATTGGATGGGATTCGGCTCCTGAGCGTGCTGCAAATACGAATCCCGAACTTGTGGCCCGCATTGTTGAACACTGTAAAAGAGCCGGTGCAAAAACGGTTTATGTTTTCGACAATACCTGTGCTGAGGCAACAAGATGCTATAAAATGAGCGGTATTGAGGATGCTGTAAAAAAAGCCGGAGGTACCATGGTTTCTGGCAAGAGTGCCACCTATTACCAGAATGTAACCCTTCCGAAAAGCAAAAGGCTGAAGAATGCCAGGGTGCATGAGCTGATACTTGAATCTGATGTTTTTATAAACGTACCGGTATTAAAAAATCATGGCGGATCCACTCTTTCCGTGGCCATGAAGAATATGATGGGTGTTGTATGGGACCGTGAATACTGGCACAGCAACGACCTGCATCAGTGTATTGCCGATTTTGCAGCTTACCGCAAACCCGATCTGAATGTAGTTGATGCATACCGGGTGATGAAGCGTAACGGACCACGCGGAGTTTCGGTTGCGGACGTTGCTACCCTAAAGTATCAGATGATAGGCAAAGATATTGTAGCCATTGATACTGCATCCGCCAAAGTGTTTGGCATTGATCCGAAACAGGTAAAACATATCGGTTTGGCAGAACAGCTGGGCGCCGGCAGTACCAATATTGACTCCATGAAGATCAACCGGATAACCATGGGGGCATGAAACAAAAGCATCTCAAATTATTCCGGGTTGTTTTGGCTGTAATTTTTCTGGTTGCTGTGGCGGCGCTTTTTGTAGACTTCAGGGAGCTGATTCCTACCGCTTGGGCTGATCGGATATTGTTCCTTCAGTTTGTTCCTTCGATTGTTAAGTTCATCACCATTCCTGCATTGGCTTCGACCGGTTTTATTATTGTTCTTATCCTCACCGCACTGTTCGGACGGGTATACTGTTCAGTAATATGCCCGTTGGGTATTTTTCAGGATGTGCTGGCCTGGTTTTCCAAGAAGTTTGGTATCGTTAAGCGCTATAAATTTAAAAAAGCACTGAACTACCTCCGGTATCCCTTTCTTGCCCTTACGGTAATCTTTTTGTTGTTTGGAAGCATGTGGATTCTGAACCTGCTTGATCCTTACAGTAGTTTTGGAAGGATTTTCTCGGACATTATGCGACCGGGTGTTTTGGTTATCAATAACCTGCTGGCAGTTTTTTTTGAGAAATTTGAACTTTACTTTCTCTACCGGTTTAACCTCCAGCTCATCACATGGCGCACAGTTCTTATTCCTGTGATTACGCTGATTCTTATTAGCTGGCTGGCAGTGAAATACGGAAGGTTGTATTGCAACACCATTTGCCCTGTTGGAACCGTACTTGGTTTCCTTTCCCGGTATTCATTTTTCAGGATCAGCATGGATGCTTCAACATGCACCAAATGCGGAAAGTGTTCATTTGCCTGTAAATCGCAGTGCATTAATGTGAAAACACTTGAAGTTGATAATTCCCGCTGTGTGGCTTGTTACAACTGCATATCTGTTTGTCCGGAAAGCAGCATTAAATATGTACCGGTTACTTCAAACGCTAAAAAGAACACAATCAAAACAGATGGTCCCAGGCGGAATTTCATTGCAAAAACCGTGGCTTACGGAGTGGGACTCTCAGGAATCTCAGCCACCATGCTGGCTCAGGAGGAAAATGAACGGCCGGCAGGAAAAATACCTAATAAAAAAAATCATCCGGTTTCACCTCCCGGTTCGGTAAGTCTGAAACATTTTACTGATCGTTGTACAGCTTGCCATCTTTGCGTTTCGGTTTGTCCTACCAGCGTTCTGCAACCTGCATTCCTTGAATACGGTTTCATGGGTATGTCACAGCCTCACATGGATTACGGCGTGGAATACTGCAATTTCGAGTGCACCAAATGTGGCGAGGTTTGTCCTACCGGCGCCATCCTTCCCCTTACTGTTGAGGAAAAGAAACTGGAGCAAACGGGACAGGTAAAGCTCATTATTGAGAAATGTATTGTTTATACCGACAATACATCATGCGGATCCTGTTCGGAACATTGTCCCACCCAGGCAGTCAGGATGGTGCCCTATAAAGAAGGATTGACCATTCCTGAAATCAATACGGAAATCTGTATCGGATGCGGGGCCTGCGAATTTGCCTGTCCGGTTAAACCGCATACTGCCATATATATAGACGGGAATTCGGTACACCAGGTTGCCAAAGCTCCCCATATTGAGGAACTGAATCATGAATCTTCGGACGAATTTGCTTTCTGACAGGAAGATCCAGATACTTAAGGGGCCTTATTTTAAACGGATCTGATTTTGTTTATAAATGTTTAAATAAAAATCCACCGTCAGGCCTCTTTTTTGTTAAAAAATATTTGTAATATTGCGACCTGAATTTTGAAAGACGAACGATAAAAAAAGTGCATCATGGATTTAATAAAAGTTGCTGAGAATCAGTTCACCGCGAAAAAAGAATATCCCGACTTCAAAGCCGGGGATACCATAACGGTTCATTATAAGATTGTGGAAGGTAACAAGGAAAGAATTCAGCAGTATCGTGGTGTTGTACTGCAGCGTCATGGTGCAGGAGCATCAGCCACCTTTACTGTTCGCAAAATGTCAGGGAACATTGGCGTTGAAAGAATTTTCCCGGTTGTTTCTCCTTTTATCGATAAAATAGAAATGAATAAACATGGCCGGGTTCGCCGGGCTAAGATATTTTACCTGAGAGGGTTGACAGGTAAAAAGGCCAGGATTCAGGAAAAGAGAATGAAACTGGTTACATCCGAAGAAGCTTCCGTAAAACCGGAATAAAAAAACCCCGCCACCGGCGGGGTTTTTTTTTGTTCATTGCCTGCCTGCCGCCTGCCTGCCGGTAGGCAGGGTAGGCAGGGTAGGCAGGTTCATTGATTCAACAGCTTATCTCCTTTTTCTTTTGCAACATTCATAATTGCATCAGCTTTTGCATCGGCTTCTTTGATTATTTTTTGTGCTGAAGCTTCACCTTCCTGCCGAACCTTTTTGGCCGCCTCTTCCGCCAGCTTTTTAGAAATCGGATCTTTAGCTTTGGCAACCAGCTTATCTGCATTGGCATTGGCTTCTTTTCTTACTATGTCGGCTGCCTGAGCTGCTTTCTCCTTTACTATATCAGCTTCTTTTTGCGCTTCAGCCATAATTTTATCAACCTCAGCCTGAGCTGCTGCCCTGGCTTCTTCTTTTTTAATGTCTATTTGTTCCTGTACAGCCTGTTTGACCTCTTCTTTAATGGCTTCTTTGGCATTGGCACTGTTTTCCTTCAGGTCGAGCCCTATTTTTGGATCTTTAAATGTGCCACCAACTTTCACCTTAATATTCAGGTTTTCCAGCGGATCAATTTTCAAACCGGCCCCGGTAGCTTTACTCATCAGGTTGTCAATAGGTCCGTTTGCTGCAGCGCCTAATTCAGATCGCGGCATAATAATGCCAATGGTGTAATTCATCTTCTGGTCCAATCCCTGGTCGCCGCCAATCAGCAGGCTGGCATTTCCCATTTTCGTTTCGAAGGGGTTCACAATGAGCTTGCCATCACGAATGTCAAAATCAACTCCCAGCTTTTTAAAAGTCATGTTGTCAAATGCCTTTGTATTCAAAGCGTTGCCAATTTTACTAAAGGTGGATGAACTTTTAATGCCGATCAGGTCGGAAGCAAGATTGCCTTTCCCTACAATTGAATTCAAAAGGGGTATCATATTTTTATCCAGCAGACTGGTGTATTTCATACCCAGCGAGACTTTACCAATTGCTTTGCTTGCTATGGGAACAAACTTCTCAAGGGTGCTCAATGAAGCTACTGCGGCCGGAATATCGATAGCTGTGGCTTTAAAATCCAAATCAACCATGGGATTTTTGATGTCCCTGGTATTGTATTCACCCGACAATTTCATCGAACCCTCAAGCAAATTCATACTCACACCATCCAGGATTACCCTGCTGTCTTTAACCAGGATGGTTCCGATTGTGTTTTCGATGGCCAGCTTGTCGTAATATAGTTTATCAATCCTTGAAACAAGTTTGAAGTCTACGTTGCCCGGTACTTCAACTACCGAAAGCGGAACAGTATCTGCTTCTTCCGTTGTTGTTTCCGTGCTTTCTGCCATAAACTCGTTCAGGTCCAGTACGCCCGAAGTGAATATGAAGTTGCCCCGGATGGTTTCGTCTTTAAATACATAAGGAATGAAATTTTCCAACCGGCCCGACAGGTGAAGATCACTTTTACCCATAATGGCATCAAAACTTTTCACTTCAACATATTTTGGTGAAAACGCCAAAGCGGTTTGCTGGATGCTGACATCCTGGGGCAGGTCGGGACTGCTGTAAGTGAAGTCTTTGATCTGAAGCGTTCCGTCGGCTTTGAACTTTTCATATTCTTCTTTTTCAATATACGACATATAGCCCATGAAATCGAGTGCTGCTTCTATCTTACCTTTTAATACAGTGCTGTCAAGAGGAACTACATCGTTAACAGTTGCCAGGTCGAGATTCATGTTGACATTACCATTCAGATGCATATCGCTCATGGGTGTCTTGATGTTAAGCGTCATGTCTACCGGGTTTCCTCCCAGATCAACATGGAATTTATTAATATCTACCGTGGTATTGTCATTCTGAACGCCATCGAAAAACAGGTTGACATCAATTCCAATATTTTCTGCAGATTTCGGCAGGTCGGGATATTTGAACATCCCGTTTTCAACAAGTAAAACCAATGCCACATTAGGCATCACCTTTTCGTTGTATGTGCCGTTAACGCTGCCATCGAGTTTTATTTTTCCTGAGGCTTTCACATCCTGAAAATCTTTCATGTAAATGGCAGGAATCAGTGAGAGCAGCGATTTGAAATCAGCCTTATCTAAACCATATTTCATATTGATCACCATGTCCTCTTCATTGGGCATGGCAACATCACCACTGAAACGAAGAACAACGTCGTTCAGTGCAACCGAGTTTTCCTTCAGTATGTATTTCGAATTTATAAGATCAGCATCCACTCCTGCCTGTAAAGTCAGAGATGCATCCTTCAAATACCGTATGCCGCCGTATATAACATTTACAAGACGGGTATTGGAATTAACTGACAGCGTTGTAAAGTCCTTTGACAGATCGCCTGTAAGCAGGAAATTGAAGTCGTTTAGACTTGCGTTTATCTTACTGCTGTCATCATCATACCGGATCAGCGCATGGTTAATTTCAAAGCGTTTCAATTCAATATACATGTCCATGTCACCCGAGGTGGTATCTTCGGCTTCCGTTTCACCTGTGTCTTTGGCGATATCCCAGTTAACGCTTCCGTCGGGCAAAACCCATGCATGCACCCTTGGGTAATCAACAACAATCTTTTTGATTTTGATATTTTCCATTTTGATGGCGCTCATCAGGTCGACCACTACATCCACTGATTGAACACTGAACAGCGTATCTCCTTCAAAAGCATCTTTTCCGGCAACATAAAAATTCTGAATGCCCACGGAAACATTAGGAAATGAACGGAACAGGGAAAGGGACAGTTTTTCAAAATCAGCCTTGGCATTCAGGTTATTGTTAATCTGTTCCTTGGCTACTTTGATTATTTTTCCTTTAAACAAAATGGGTGTTGCAACAATCAACAGCAGCAATAGCAGTATTAAAATACCGAAGATTTTTAATGCTTTTTTCATAACCTGAATATTTAATTTATAGAGTGAAATTACGACAATAATTATTAACAATCAAGCTGAAGCAAACAGGCAAGGCAATACAAGTAACTCAATTCTTTCAGGAAAGTTGTCCTGGCTGATCGGAAATTTAACAAAGGCCTGAATGAGCAGGAAAATAGAAAATATATGAGCCAGGGAACATTGCAGGAAAAGCATAATGAATTAGTTTTACATGTTGACAATTGTATTACTTTTCTGAGACCCGTAAATGAGAAATTTCACCCTGATTACACTGATTCCTGTTCTGATTGTTGTGACGGCCATGATGTCCTGTTCTAAATCACCTGCTGTTATGAATGAAAAAATACTGCTGAAGGATAACTGGCGGGTTCAGCGATCAAAAGAACTGATCAATCTTCCCGGTTCATTCATCTCAGGAACTGTTATTGATACCTCATTGTGGTATCCTGCACAGGTACCTTCCACCGTAATGGGTGTTCTTACCGGTAACGGATTGTATCAGGATCTGTTTTTTGATGACAGTCTGAAACGTGTTAATAAAGAACAGTTTGAGGATTCGTGGTGGTATCGTACTGAATTCAGGCTTCCCCAAATACAGGAGGAACAACAGGTGATGCTCAATTTTGATGGCATCAGCTATTATGCAAACATTTGGCTGAACGGTATTCTGGTAGCATCACGGGATAGTGTTTACGGGACTTTCAGAAGATTTGAGTTCAATATTACCAGTCTGATTCAGGATTCTTCAAATATACTGGCTGTGGAGCTATTCAAACAGCAACCCGGAGATTTCGGACATGGATTTGTCGACTGGAATCCTCCGCCTCCGGATGACAACATGGGCATCTGGCGCGAAGTGTACCTGAAAGTTACCGGAGATGTGGCGTTGAAAAACACCATTGTTCAGTCGGATGTAAATACCGAAACGCTGGATGAAGCAAGTCTTACTATTAAAACAGAGGTGATCAATTATTCGCCACGCGCAGTTAGCGGCAGTTTAACCGGCAAAAGTGAAAATTTTGAGTTCAGCATTCCGGTTCATCTGAAAGGTGGGGAACGCAAACAGCTTACTCTTAATTCAGATGAAATCAGTGATTTGCATATTCAGCATCCCAGGTTGTGGTGGTGCAACAACATGGGAACACCTAATTTGTACAATCTTTCACTGAAATACGTTACCAACAATTCAGTGACCGATGAACAGAACATTACCTATGGCATCAGGGAGGTTGAAACTTATATGAACAATGAGGGCCACCGGGGATTCAAACTCAACGGAAAAGAAATTCTGATTCAGGGTGCAGGATGGACTGATGATATTTTCCTGAGAGACACTAAGGAGCGCAACGAAATCCATGTCAGGTATGTTCAGCACATGAATCTCAATACCATCAGGTTTGAAAACATTTGGGGTACCAGCCAGCATATTTATGATTTGTGCGACAAGCATGGAATTATGGCCATGGTTGGCTGGAGTTGCCAGTGGGAGTGGGAAAATTACCTGGGTAAGCCATGTGATGATTTTGGGGGAATTAAGACTGGGGAAGACATGGATCTGATGGTTGCATCGTTGGAACACCAGATCCGCTACCTGCAGCATCACCCTTCAATAATTGTGTGGATGCTGGGCAGTGATAAACTGCCCAGACCGGCACTTGAAAAAAGGTATTTGGACCTGATACGGGCAATTGATGACAGGCCCGGCCTTTCTGCAGCCAGTAAGCGCAATAGTAAAATCAGCGGACCCACCGGTGTTAAAATGAACGGACCGTATAATTATGTTGGCCCTTCTTATTGGTATGTTGATTCAGTAAACGGCGGCGCTTTCGGTTTTAATACGGAAACAGGCCCCGGCCCCCAGTTGCCGGTTTTGGAGTCGATCAGAAAAATGCTTCCCGAAGAGAAGCTTTGGCCGGTTAATGAAAGCTGGAATTACCACTGCAACCCTTCCGAAAGTTTCCGGGATCTGAAGATATTTAATGAGGTAATGGGCAAACGGTACGGACAAGCCAGTAACCTGGAAAGCTACCTGATGAAAGCCGATGTGCAAAGTTATGAAACCATAAGGAGCATGTTTGAAGCCTTCAGAACAAACCGGCCGAATACCACCGGAATTATACAATGGATGCTGAATTCGGCATGGCCTTCGTTTTACTGGCAATTGTATGACTATTACCTGTTGCCTGTTCCGGCATATTATGCCGTAAAAAAAGCCAATGAACCTTTGCAGCTCATTTATAACTATGGCAACCATACAGTTTATGCGGTTAACAGTACGCTCAAACAACACGATAATTTACGGGCAGCGTACAGGATGTTTGATCTGCAGGGTAATGAACTATTTTCAGATGAACAGGTAGTAAAACTTGAGGAAAATCAATCGTCAAACCTTTTTAAACTGCCAGCATTTTACAGTGCTGTTTTTCTGAAGCTTTCACTGCTTGATGAAAACAACAGCGAAATAGCAGAAAACTTTTACTGGTTGCCGGGCAAGCCTGATGTATATGATTGGGAAAAGACGAATTGGTTTTATACGCCGTTTAAGTACAGTGCCGACCTGAGGTCACTGAATTACCTGCCTGCTGCTGAAATTGAAGTCAATGCCGGATTTGAAAAACACGAGCAGTCTGAAAACCTGATTAAGGTAACCCTCACCAACAAATCAGGCAGGGTTGCGTTTTTTACCTGTCTGACTGTAAGGAACAACAATAAAGAAACCATCCGGCCTGTTTTTTGGGATGACAATTATGTAAGCCTTTTACCCGGTGAGTCAGAAGTGCTGCAATGCCTGATCCCGGGAAGCCAGTTACCCGAAAATACGGAGTTGCTGGTTTCGGGCTGGAACGTGAAAGAGCAGACGGTGAAGCTGACCGTTAAAACTGAGGGCAGGGAATAGCCCTTATTTTTTTCCGTTTCGATTTCAGGTTTTCAAATTTGTAATTAACCGAAATTTCGTGAGAACCCCCTGTTGTGTTAATTAAACGTGACATGGTCAGGTCGTAGCTGTACGCAAATGACAGTGAGCCTGTCTGATAGCCTGCCAGCAGCGTAAGCGCATCTTTTGATTCCGTATTTGATATCAAGGGTATTCCCCTGTACCAGATGCCAATTATGAACGGCGCATTGGTGTGGTATAATCCCAGGTCAAGCTGATGAATTTTCTCCTGGGTTTTGTAATGAAATGCCAGCGTAATATTCTTTTCAGTTTTGGTAATGTGTGCACGGCTCAGCATGTCAAACAGGATACCTCCGTATGCCGAAAACAAAAAGGGAGCGTATTCCTGCTGATCAGGTATGTTCTGATTCAGTTTCATCAGGTGATTTCCGGTGATGCCAAGCCAGATGCGGTCAGTGAAAGCAAGGCCTGAAACAGCAAAGTCAAAATGGTGGTATTTTTCGTTGTCAATAGTTTCAATTGATCCACCGGGCAGCACGTTCCCGTTAACAATCTGGTCAGAGAAAATGAGCGCATTACCATTGATTCTCTTTGAGAAGAATTGTGCCTGTATGCCGGGCACCAGATGCCATTTCTGATTGATGCTGATCCGGTATGAATACTGTGTTGACAGGTATAATGAATTCATCAAACCTCCGGCATCATCATACATAATTGAAAGACCGGCTCCAAGTTTGTACTTTTCGATATACTTGTCTGCAAAAAATGAGGTAGTTAAAAAGGATTGCGGTAACTGAAGCCACTGCGAACGGAAATTCATCCCCAATCGAGGAACTCCTGCTGAGCCTGCAAATGAGGGTCCCAGATAAAGGGGGGCGGAATAAAACTGCGATAATTGAGGATCCTGTGCGGAAACAACAGTCATACTGTATCGGTTGCCAGCCAGAACCAACAACATAATTAAAAATCTCAATGTTTTATTCCCTTTCATAATCTGGCTTGTTAATCATTATCTGACAAGCAAAACCGTTCCGGTACGGATGAAATCAGAACCGCTCACATATTTGCCTGTGACCTTCCATACGTATACATCCTGAGCCAGCAATTGTCCTTTATAATATCCATCCCATCCCGTTTTGACATCATTGCTTTCAAAAAGCAGTACGCCCCATCTGCTGTATATTTCAAGGTGATATTCGGCAACATTTTGGTGATAGGGGAAGAATACGTTGTTGGTACGGTCATTTTCGTCATAAATTCCTCCGCCTGGTCCCGACGGGTCGGGGGTAAAGGCATTGGGGAATATGAGCAAACCGTCCTCGGCTACAAAAATCTCATGTGAAATGGTGTCTGTGCAACCAAAATCAGATGCAACTATCAGTGTTATTCTATAATTTCCACTGGCGCTGTAATAATGCATCGGATTTGATTCTGAGGCGTATTGGTTATCACCGAAGTCCCAATAATATGCTGAAACATTATGGGAATCGTCATCGTAGCATCTTACCGGCTTATTCACAAAGGCTGTATCGGGCCTGAAGTAGAACCGGGCAACGGGATTGCTGTGGATGGTGATAAGGGCATCAGCAGTCACAATCTTGTTGTCGGGCCCGTAAGCAATCATGTTTACTTTGTATTGTCCGGCATAATTGTAGGTATGCACCGGGTTTACGTCAGTGGTAAAGGAACCATCACCCATATCCCACCGGTATGTTGTACCATATTGTGTTGTATTAAAGAATTCAACCGTTGTCCCCGGGCAGCCTTCGGTAACATCTGTTGTGAATCCCGCTTTGGGCATTACCTTATAGTTGATGATAACCTGGTCGCGTGCCACACAGCTGCCATTGGTAATGGTCCATTCAAAAGTATTCAATCCTGCCCCCAATGAAGCTACCTGTGTTGTAAATCCGGATGGTGTTTCTATGGTCCCTGCTCCTGCAACCAGAATCCATTCACCGGTTCCGCTTGGCGGGTTATTACCTGACAGCATCACCTGAGGTTCATAAGTATCTTTGTCTTCACCGGCATATACATAAGCCAGGTTATTGGTAACAGTGATTTCATCAATGGTGAGGCATTGTCCGTTTTGTGTTGTCCAGCGCAAGGTATTCTCTCCGAAATTAAGGCCATTGATGGTGGTATTGAAGTTAAGTGAGTCAGTGAAGTCACCTTTACCGCTCATTACCTGCCAGTAACCATAACCAACAACCGGTGAATTGGCATACAAAACAGCTGTTTCGCCGCATACCTCGGCATCTTCACCGGCTTCGGCTATTGTAGGTGAATTGTTTGTTATCTTCAGTTCATCAGAAGAGCTGCAGTTCTTGTTGCTTATGGTCCATACCAGGATATTTTCACCCAGGGCAAGCTCAGTGATCGTGGTTTGTGGCAATGCCGGACTGGCAATATTGCCTGAACCGCTCATTAATGACCATTCACCGGTTCCGTACATGGGTGTGTTGGCGCTGAGTGTTCCCGTGCTGTTGCAAACCGCAAAATCGGAACCTGCAACTGCCACGGAAGGAAGATTATTGGAAATCTGAACGGTATCTGTAACTGAACAACCCGTTGTGGCAACAGTCCATTTCAGTTTATTAATGCCGTTACGGAGCTGGTTGACTGAAGTATTGTATTGGAGCGGATCGTCAAACACTGCTGAACCCTGTAAAACTGTCCAGTAACCTTTACCCAGACTTGGTGGATTGGCGTAAAGTACTGTGCTGTCTGAACAAAGTTCCTGGTCAAGGCCCGCATATACATCCACCGGGAGGTTGTTGTAAATTACCACTTCATCGGTAGTAGTACAGCCCTGGTTTTCACTTGTCCACCTGAGGATATTAGCTCCGGAGCCCAGATCTGAAACCATAGCCAGCGAATTATTCAGATCGGAAAAAGAGCCCGAACCGCTTAAAACCGACCAGGTGCCGGTTCCCTGCGAAATGGTATTGGCCCTGAGTTGTTGCTCATCCTGGCAGAGGTACATGTCTTCACCTGCAAAGGCCCGGGTAGGCAAATTATTTGTTAAAACAACCTCATCATAGGATATGCAGCTGTTTTTGGTGATGGTCCACCTGAGCACGTTGGCACCCGGGGCGAGGTTTTCAACAACTGAATTTGGAGTGTGCGGATCCAATATATCAGCTCCGTTGGCTGCGCCGGCTATTGTCCAGAAACCCTCACTGTAACCGGGATCGTTGGCCTGAAGCAAAGTCCGGTCGGAGCACATCACCTGGTCAGCTCCTGCTTCTGCCTGCACATAATCATTGCTGATCATCACATCGTCATGGGACACACATTCCATGTAGGTTATGGTCCATCTGAAAACATTTTCTCCCGGTGCCAGATTTCTGGCATAGGTTGAAGAACTGCTCGGGTCATCCAATGTGGCAGATCCGCTTTGCAATGTCCAGGAACCGTTACCGGTAGCAGGCTGGTTGGCGATCAGCAGTACAGAATCGTGGCAAACCGACTGGTCAGCTCCGGAACGGGCAGTAGTTGGCTTATGCGAAGTAATTACAACCGTGTCACGTGAATAGCATCCGGCATTCCGGATACTGTAAACCAGGTAATTCTCATCCCTGCCCAAATCATAGGCAAGATTGCCTGAAAATTTCGCAGCTCCTGAATATACGCTCCATTCACCTGTTCCAAAAGTTGGCGTATTGGGTTGCAGAACCAGTGAATCTTCACAGATAACTGCGTCAAAGCCTGCTTCGGCGTCTGTGGGCGTATTGTTTGTAATTGTTACAACCGATGAAGATGTACAGGTTCCGTTGGTTATGGTCCATTTGAGATTGTTGTTGCCCCTGGCCAGGTTGCTTACCCTGGTTACATTTTTGGTGGCATCATCAAACATTCCGGCCCCGCTTATCACACTCCATTGTCCGCTGCCGATATAGGGCAGGTTGGCGTTCAGATTCACAGAATCTGCGCAGATACTCAGGTTGACACCTGCATTAGCGGTAGTGGGCATGTCATTGATAATGATGACCGAATCGGATGTGGTTCCGTTCAGATAAGCTGTCCACACCAGCACATTTTCTCCCTGTGCCAGGTTGTAGGCATAGGTATTGTATAATGAGTTATTTGCAAAGTTTGCCGATCCGCGCTTTACCGACCACTCACCATAGCCTGGATATGGATCCTTGGCAGCGAGCCTTACCGAGCTGCTGCAGATTACCTGATTTGGCCCGGCATCTGTGGTATCTGTGAGTACGTTTTCAATTACAACCGTGTCCGCGGATACACAACCGGCATGGGTAATCATCCATTCGAAAATATTGCGCCCTTTTCCAATACCTGTTAACAGCGTGTTATAGGCAAATCTGTCGGCAATAGTCGCAGATCCGCTCAATAGAGACCATGCTCCTGTACCTATAGTCGGGTTATTGGCGTTAAGATTGGTGTTATCAGCATGGATGCTTTGATCGGGACCTGCTTCAGATTCAGTAGGCCTGTTGTTTGTTATAATCACTGAATCATAGCTGATACAGCCATTGTAATTAACCGACCACCTGAAGATATTTCTTCCCTGTGACAAACCAGAAACCAACGTATTTGGATCATACCGGTTGATGTTGTATCCTGATCCCAGGGTGATTGACCATTGTCCTGTTCCGGCTGAGGGTGCAACCGCATTGAGCTGCTGGATGTGGTCGCATATTGAAGTATCATTGCCGGCTTCAACAACCAGCTGGTTATTATACAAGGTAACCGTATCAGTTACGATGCACCCGTTAAGTGTCACTGTCCATGTAAAAGGATTTGCTCCTTGTCTCAGATTACTTACTGTTGTAACAGCCTGGTCGGGATGCTGGATCACAGCAGGGCCGCTAATTGCCTGCCAGATGCCGGTAGCCGGTAATTCTGGTGGTACTGCATTCAGCAAACCTTCGTCAGAACATATTCCGATGTTTTCACCGCCATAAGTCAATGGCAAAGGATTGGCAACTACGTTTAAAATGGGTGAGGCAGGTCCGGATCCGCAACCATTTACACCGGATACGCTAATTGGGCCGCCATACTCGTTTTCAACAAATTCAACCTGAATCTGACGGGTATTTTGACCTGATATCACTGTCAAACCGGGAGGCAAAGTCCATTGATAGTAATCTGCATTTGGTATGTCAGCAATCATATAGGTAATGCCTGAAGTACCCTGGCATACAATGCTTTCTCCGGTTATGGATCCGGCTGCTTCAGGAAATACATTCACCTGGAGCACTGCCGGCTGGCTGTTAACAATTCCACAGACGCCGCTAATCACACACCGGTATGAACCGGCATCTGCAGCGGTAATGTTATTGATCAGCAGCAATGAAGATGCAGCACCGTTAATCCTGGCATCATCTGTCATGGAAATCCCGTCTTTTTCCCAATGATAGGTGATTGAATCACCAGTTGCAGCAACACTGAACAGAACCGATTCACCTTCACACCGAACGAGGTTCTGTGGCTGTTCGCTAACCTGAACGGGACTGCTTACCAATACCGGAATTGCATTGGTAACAACATGGTCACATGAGCCGGTGATGACGCATGAATAGTATCCTGAAAACTCAGGAATGATGTTGTTAATAACAAGTGAGGAAGTGGCAGTGCCAGCTATTCCACCACCGTCGGTGATGGAAATTCCGTCGCGGAACCATTGGTAATTCAGGTTGCTTCCTGTAGCAGATACTGAAAGTGTAATCGACTGGCCTGTGCAAAGTGTATCTCCTGCTGAGACTGCTGTTAATGTCAGCGGTTGGTATACCGTTAGTCCGGCGGCGTCTGAATTGTGTATCACGCCACAACCATCGGTAACCACGCAACGGTAAAGGCCCTGGTCGGAATTCATAATTCCGGTTAAGGTGAGATAAGGCATTTGTGAACCGGTTATTCTGGCATTGTCACTTAAAGCTGAGCCGTTAAATTCCCATTGATAGTTCAGATTGTTACCTGTGGTTGCCACCCTGAAGCTGGCCTGTTCACCCAAACACTCCTGTAAATCAACAGGGTGTTCGGTAATCTGCCCTGTCTGATTAACCACCAGGTTGGCAGGATTTGAATTTGTTATTCCACATACGTTGGCCACCTCGCAGGTGTATATTCCTGCAAAAGCAGGAATTATGTTTTCAAGATACAAAGCCGGTGTGGTTGCTCCGGAAATATCGCCACCGTTAGAAATTACCACACCGTTTTTCTTCCACGCAAAGGCCAGGTCATCACCTGAGGCAGTTAGCTGCATCAGATTGTTCCCGCCCTGACAAATCGTTGCATCTGCAGGTTGTTGGATGATTGAGGGTGGCACGGTTACCGTAATTGTGGCAGATGTTGATGAGATGCTGTTGCAACTTCCTGTAACAACGCAGTGGTATACGCCTGAAAACAAAGGAGTGGCATTGCTTATGTGAAGCACGGAGGAAGTGGCTCCGGAGATGTCTCCGCCATCGGTGAGCGGCATGTTGTCTTTCATCCACTGCCAGGAGTTTCCGTCACCCGCAGCAAGTGCCGTCAGTGAAAAATCAGTGCCGATACAAATGTACTTACTTTGAGGTTGCTCTATGATCCTTGTCGCTTCTTCAACTTCAAGAATCGCAGGCAGACTCATAGTACTCTGACAGGAACCACTGACCAAACATTGGTAAGTTCCGTTCTCAGCAAGTGTGACATTGCTTATTATAAGGGTGGCAGAAGATGTTCCGCTGTAGCGGGCATTATCGGAAAGAGCAACTCCGTCTTTCAGCCATTGCCACGATAGCGAACTTCCTGTGGCCGTTAGTGAAAACGTGAAAGAACTGCCCTCGCAGATAGCATTCCCTGAGGGTTGAACGATGATAACCGGTTCGTCAAATACGCTTAATGTTGCAGGATTGCTGATTAATGTGTTGCAAGGCCCGGTAATGATGCATTGATAATTGCCGTTGTCAGCAGCTTCCAGGTTCCTTATCTGCAATACACTTGTTTGTGATCCGCTGACTGAAATATCATCCAGAAGATTTACCCCGTCTTTTTGCCATTGATAAGTAACCAGGATGTTGTTTACCGAAACTACAAAAGTTACTTCATCATTTCTACACCTGTTGGCATTTACAGGTTGTTGGGTAATTGTTGTAACAGGCAATACTTCAGTTAATGCTGATGTTGAGTACACCGTATTGCACGTGCCACTGATGATGCAACTGTAAACTCCTGCGTCAGCAGTTGCTGCGTTGTTGATAACAAGAGCAGCGTTTTGAGCACCGGTAATCCGGGCATCATCTGTAATGGCGGTGCCGTTTTTCTGCCATTGATAGGTAAGGTTACTGCCGGTTGCACCAACACTTATGTTAATCGGCATTCCTTCGCACACGGTCACGTTTGCAGGTTGGGTGGTGATGAAAGCAGGTGAAGATACGCTAATGTCCATGGGTGTGCTGTTTGCCATGCCACAGGCACCGCTGACCTCACAATAATAAGAGCCCGAATAACCCGGATCAACAGGATGAATTCCCAGGGTACCGGTTGAAGATCCTTGTACCGTAAGGTCATCTGATAACTTTATTCCGTCTCTGTACCAGCTGTATTTCAGTGAATCGCCGGTGGCCGATACCTGGAGTGTGATGGCCTCGCCGTTGCATAGGTCGGTTTCTCCGGATACTGATGTAACGGTTGTTGTGCGGTTCACATAAAGTATAGCGGGAATTGAGTTTTCAATACCATCAACAAGGCAGCTGTAAGCGCCGGCATCAGCGGCAACAAGGTCAGTAATGGTTAATGATGATCCCTGTGATCCCGAAGTCCGGATGTTATCACTCAGGATGACTCCGTTTCGCTTCCATTGATAAGTGTGGATTCCGCTTGTGGCAGTAATGCTAATGGTGACACTTTCACCTTCACACCTGGTATTTCCGTTTGGCTGAACAACAATGATGCTGGATGACAATATGGTAAGCGAAGCCGCATTGCTGGCAGATGAACCGCAATATCCTGTAACCAGCGCATTATATGCGCCCTGGTTTGATATAGAGACATTCAGAACATTCAGGTGGGATGAGTTTGTACCGGATACTCCAACACCATTTGTCAATGGCGATCCGTTAAAATACCATTGATACCGAAGGCTGTCGCCAGAAGCATTTACAGTGAAATCTGCATTGCCGCCTGATAACACGGAATAGTCGGCAGGATGAAAATTGATAACAGGCGGTGTCTGAACATCAACCCGTGTAACCAATGAAGCTACCGTGTTGCATGTGCCAATTACGTCGCAGGTGTAGAGTCCTTCATCTCCGGTGTCAATCGTGGTGATTATGAGGCTGGATGTTTGTGCACCAGAAACATGTGAATCGTTAACCAGGCTGATGCCATTCTTTTTCCACTGGTAACCAGTTACATTACCAGTAGCGGCTATGTCCAGCCGGATCATTGAGCCAGTGCAGGGTGTAACCAAACCGGCCGGTTGCATGCTGATTGCAGCCGGTTCGGATATGCTAACCCTGACCGCGTTTGTAGCAATTGTATCACATGCGGAAATAATGACACAACGGTAGGTACCGGAATCGGTTAACAATACATTATTGAGAGCCAGTACCGGTGATGTGGCACCTGCCAGGTCAGCATTTCCTTTTTGCCATTGGTAACTGATTCCGTCACCTGTTGCTGCCACTGCAAGAGATATGTCATCTCCGGTGCATGCACTGGTATTATCGGGCTGGTCGGTTATGGTAACCGGACTGTTAACCCAAACCTGGGTGCCGGTTATGATGGCTGCGGTACACAAATTGTCAACCCGGCACAGATAAATGCCTTCATCAGCCTGGGTGATATGATTTACTGTTAACCATGGAGATGCAGTTCCGGTAATGTTTATGTCGTCAGCAAGAGGAGTGTTGTTAAGATACCACTGATACGCAAGATTGGTGCCTTTTGCAGCCGTATGAAGCACCATCTGATTGCCTTCACATATTTCGATTGTTGCATCTGGCTGGGAAGATATTACCGGCATCAGGTCAACCCGAAGTGCTGCAGCTTCACTGAAAACCTGGCCGCAGGATCCTGTTAACCGGCATCTGTATAGGCCTGTATCTGCAATGGTTACTGCGTTTATTGAATAATTAGCGCTTGTTGCTCCTGCGATATCCACGCCGTTTTTCTGCCACTGCCAGCTGCTTATTTGTCCGGTTGCCATCACCTCAAATGAGGCGGATTCGCCCTGGCATACGTTTTCGGATGCAGGTTGTGAGGTTACTGTTATCTGGTCAAGGACCTCAATGTTGGCAGGATTGCTGGTAACACTGCCGCAAACACCCGTGATGATGCAATGATAGATGCCTGAATGATTTGTATTTGCAAGGTTAATGGATAGGCTGGCTGTCTGACTGCCTGCAATTGTTCCGTCATCGGCAACTGTTATCCCGTTCCGCTTCCATTCATAAGTCAGGCCAGTTCCCGAAGCAGTAACCGGAATAAGGGCGGCATTGCCTGAACATAATGTAAGATCAGCAGGTTGCTGTATGATGACGGTTACAGGATTAACTGTAAGCAGTGCAGCTTCTGAATAAAAATCGGAACAACCGGAGGTTATTCTGCACCTGTATGCGCCGGCATCAGCTGTGCTGATATTGCTTAATGAAAGTGTTGCTGTTGTTTGTCCCGGGAGGTCCAGGTTGTCTTTTTGCCATTGATAGGTTGCTGCACCTGACACCAGAACCGTAAAACCTGCTGATTGATTCTCACAGGTAGTAACCGGCTGGGGTTGCATGATGATCACAGCAGCAGGCTCAACGGATAAGGTAACCGGGTTGGTCGCAGTGTTTCCACAGTATCCTGTTATCTGAGCGGTATACACTGCGGCATCGGCTATTTTTACGGAATCAATGATCAAGACCGGAGATGTTGAGCCAATAATGCGGTTTCCGTCATGGATAACTGTGCCATTCTTCATCCATTGCCAGGTGAGTCCGGTGCCATTTGCATCAGATGAGAATTGTATGTGCCGATTTTCACATGCGCTGACCGGCACTGGCTGTAAAATTACCTGCGGATAAACATTAACTGTGAGCAAGGCGCCATCACTCGCCATTGTGTCGCAAGCCCCGAATAAAAGACACCTGTATACACCGGAGTCAGAGGCTGTGATGTTATTTAGTAATAAAACTGCACTGTTCTCACCCGGAAGGTCTGTTTCGTCTTCCTGCCACTGGTATTTTGCAACTCCTTCTGCAACAACCCGGAATTGTACATTTCCTCCCTCACAAACGGTATCGCCAAGGGGCTGTTCGGTTAAATTGAGTTTGTCGTCAACAATCAGGCTTGCAGGAATGCTTCTTTCATTGCCGCAATATCCGGTAACCAAACAATTGTAAACACCTTCATTCAACTCGTTTATTTGCTGGATGATGAGCACATTTGAGGAGGTTCCTGATATGTTACCATGATCTGTTATTATTACCCCGTTCAGTTCCCATTGATACACCAAACCGGCACCTGAGGCCTGTGTGGTGAAAATAGCGTTTTGCCCTTCGCATAGTCTGGTATCCGAAGGTTGCATGACTATCGAAACGGATTCGTTTATTGATAGTTTTGCCGGATCCGAAGTCACAGTTCTGCCACATGAATTGCCGATTAGGCATGTATAGTTACCTGCGTGTGTGCTTTGAATGTTATTGATAACCAGCGTAGAACCGGTTTCGCCGGGCAGGTTTGTTCCATCCTTAAGCCATTGAAATGACAGGTTGTTACCTGTTGCTGTAACAGTAAAGAAAACATTGCTGTTCAAACAGGCTTCTACATTAGCGGGATGGGTGACAATAGCCAGAGAAGTATCCACTGAAAGAGTGGCCGGATTTGTTGCAATCGTGTTGCAACTTCCGGTTATAATGCAAGCATAGCTGCCGATATCTGACCCGTTTACCTGGTTAATGGAAAGAGAGTTGGACTGCGTTCCGCTTATCCTGGCTTCTTCGATAAGGTTGACCCCGTTTTTTTGCCACTGGTAACTGATTCCGGAACCGGTTGCATTTACTGCAAAGTTGGCGTTGTCACCCTCACATCGCAAGAGGCTTACCGGATTGCTGATAATTGCAGGGTAATTGTTTACGGATAACTGCACCTGGTTGCTGAATATGCTGTTTCCGCATGTGCTTGTTATGATGCACAAGTAAAATCCTTCGTCGGCTTCTGATGCATTGATTATGGAAAGGGTTGTTCCGGTGGCCCCCGGAATGTTAACATGGTCTTTTTGCCATTGGTATTGCAGGTTATCCCCTTCTGCAAAAACAGTCAGATTTGCATTATTACCTTCGCACAAAGCAACATCTGATGGTTGTGAAGTGATTACGATATTCCTGTCAACTTCGAGCATTGAGGTGGATGAAGTAATAGTACCGCAACTCCCTGAAACCACAGCGTGGTAATTGCCTTCATTTGCCTTTTTCAGGTTGTCAATGAAAAGGATACTGCCTGATGTTCCAGCGTAATTGCCTGTATCCTGCAATTCCTGATTGTTCCTGTACCACTGGTATGTCAGGTTGGATCCGGAAGCCTGAACAATAAAACTGATGTCTTCTCCTTCACATTCGTGGGCGTCAGACGGGTTGGTATTCAATACTACCGGAGACCAGAAAAGCAATTGTGCATCATTACTGGTGATATCAGCACCACAATCTCCCGATACAACACAATGGTATGAACCCAAATCGGAAGCCTGAACATTGTTAAGCGCCAGAATATCCTGATTGGCTCCGGCCAGTGCAATACCATCCTTCTCCCATTGATACTGCAGATTCACTCCTTCAGCTTCAACACGAAACTGGATGTTGCTTCCGGCACACACGGTTTGGGAAACGGGCTGTGTAATTATCCGTACTTCCGGTAAAACCGAAATGGTAATACTGCCTGTGCCTGACGATGAACAATTCTTGCTGTCGGTAACCTGAACCATCGTATAGGTAGTGGTATCAACCGGATAAACCTGGGTATTAAAAACAGGTCCGGCAATTCCGCCTTCAGTGTATGTTCCGCTGCCGTCGGTATAAGTAATCTGGTAAGGACTTGTTCCTGTTAACGCAATACTCATGGATGCAGGTGATCCGTAACAAACGGAGGCATCACCTGATAAAACAGCTTCGGGCACGGGGTTAATCAGTACCTGACTGGTGGTTGATGTCTGACATCCGCTGACAACATCCTGATAGGAATAGTTGATATTGTAAGGTCCGCCTGGTAAAAGGTTGGCAGGCTCGAAAATAGCAGTTCCGTTTCCGTTATCAGTAGTAGATGCACCTGAGAAAATACCGGACGGAGCATAATTTCCGGTAATGTTAATCTGTGGACTGTTGGCACAATATGCCGGGGCCAGATTCAGGATAGCAGGAACGGGCAGGGCATAAACCCTCACTGGTTCGGTTTTGGTATTGATACAGCCATTTGCATCAATATAGGTATAGGAAATGTTGAAATTGCCAGCTCCTGCAGCCGAAGGGCTGAAGGTAGCCGTACTGTTGCCATGGTCGGTAAGGCCGGGTGCCGGTGCAAAGGTGCCACCGGCAGGATTTCCTGAAATGAGCACATCGGAACTGTTAACACAGTATTTTGCAGCCAAACCGCCCAGGGTAACATTGGTTCCCACTTGTACATTTTGCAATACTGTGTCGGAGCATCCCTCAGGTGATGTGAAAATATAACTAACCTGATGTAAACCCAGTCCGGATGAAAAGGGGTCAAATACAGCAGTGCCATTTCCGTTGTCGGTGATACCCGAACCGGAAAAAACACCGGATGCACCTGCCGGATCACCGGTAAGCGGAATGCCCGCATCATCCGTGCAGTATTGACTGCCAAGTCCGGAAAAACTTGCGGAAGGTCTGGGCGAAACAACAATATCGCGACTGGCATTGCTGCTGCAGGTGCCGTTGGAATAGGAATATGTTATGGAGAAACTTCCCAGTCCGGTAACTGAAGCGTTGAAATAGCCTGACCCATCTACTCCGGTGCCTGAATAGGTACCGCCAACCGGAAACCCCTGTGTCAGTTGAAATGCGTTTGATCCTTCGCAAACAGGTGGAAAAGGACTGATTCCGACCACCGGAACAGCCAGTACGGTTATTGTTCGGCTTACAGATGATTCACAACTTCCCACTCCAGCTGTATAGGTAATGTTATGCGTTCCCGGACCCGCAGCTGACGGATTAAAGATGCCAGAGGCATCAACGCCCGGCCCTGTGAAATAACCGGTTTTGGGACTTACATTACTGGAATCGGAATTGAAAAGAGAATAGGGCGGGGCATTGGCACATACATTGCTGAAGGGTGCCAGGGTAACCGCAGGCATTGGTTGAACAGTAACCAATACAGTAACATCGTGTGACCCAATAGTGCCATAGACAATGCTGTGTGTTCCTACACCCACCCTGTCAGGGTAAAAAACCGCAACGCCATTGACCAGTCTGACCAGTGCTGGTGATGAGGTGTAGCTTACTCCGTCAATATAAAACGGCTTTCCTGAAGGGGAACCTCCGGTAATTGTATCCGGTCCTTCAGCAGAACAATAATTATAATCGGCATGCCTCCACCCTGTTATATAAGCTGCCTGTGGATAAACATCTGAAATCCACATGAAGAT
>JAFGOR010000205.1 GCA_016926375.1 Bacteroidales bacterium | reverse complement strand
GTGCGATGACAGGTTGGCCACCATGGTGGCCAGCGAGGCACCCAGGGCACCCAGGCAGGCCGAAACAGAACCTCCTCCGGGAGCAGTGGATTCCGATGCAGTTACTTCGGCAAAGCCTTTTACGCTCAAATCTACCAGTCGCTTAACCGACTGGTCCCTGAGCATGTATTCAATGATCTTTTTATCCGGGTCAAACGGGACAAGGTCATCGAGACCCAGTGATTTCACGGCTATTTTGATGATTTCTCTTTCGGGAATGCCTGTCGAACGTTGTTGCTTTTCCAGAAAATACCGGCCTGCATCGAGTATGGCACTGAGGGGAACCATTCCCACCAGTTCTGAACCGGTAACCCGTAACCCCCTGGCAACAGCCCGTTCGCACGCTGTATCAAAAACCTTGTGCAAGGGCGTAACCGATAAATCAGTGAGGTTTATAGAAATCTGGGCAATACCATATTCCTCAATATACCAGCCAATGGCCTTAACGGCTTTTAATAACCCGGGCTCGTAAATCGGTTCCCCGCTTGCGTCACGGATAATTTTTCCCGTGACAGGGTTCCCTTCTCTTTTAACCCGTCCTTTCTCGCGGATATCAAAAGCAATGGCATTGGCCCTGCGTGTTGAGGTGGTATTCAGGTTTACATTATAGGCTATGAGGAAATTACGGGCGCCGACGGCGACAGCTCCCGCGCGGGCCATTTGACTATCCCAGACATCCGGGCCAAAATCGGGTTTCCAATCGGTACTGGCAATCTTTTGCGGCAGTCCCTCGTATTCGCCCTGCCGGCAGCTGGCCAGGTTACGGCGCTTTTCTTCAATAGCGGCACTTTCGTAACAATATACCGGAATATGCAATTCATCGCCAATGCGCCTCGCCAGCGAGCGGGCATATTGCACCACCTCATCCATGGTAATGCCCGAAACCGGCACCAGCGGGCAAACATCGGTGGCACCAAAACGCGGATGAGCGCCATGGTGTTTGCGCATATCAATCAGTTCCGATGCTTTTTTAACCGCCAAAAAAGCTGCGTTACATACGGCTTCCGGTGCACCTACAAATGTTACCACAGTGCGGTTGGTTGCTTTTCCCGGATCTACATCCAGCAACCTTACACCTTCTACCTGCTGTATTGCATCAGTGATCTGCCTGATGATTTGCATATCGCGCCCTTCGCTGAAATTGGGAACGCATTCGATGAGTTGGTTCATATTGGCTTCAATTGGTATGAGTAAAGTTAATTTTTAATATGATCTCTGAAAATGAGGAATGTTATTCTTTCTCGGGGAAAACACCAACCCCACGAGAATTGCTGTGCATGCAGGGGTATTATATATTGGTATTTTGTAAGCCCCAGGCTGAAGAGGCTATGTAAAAAGTCCGATAATCGAAGCCGTCATTGCGAACGAAGTGAAGCAATCTGTTGTATATTAGAAGATTGCCTGCCTGTCGGCAGACAGGTTTCAGTCGTACCTCCCTTGCAATGACGGGGGAAGGACTTTTACACAGCCTCTATTGAGGCCGGGAAATTGATGGTTCTATATTCCTTAAATAAATCACCAGCGCATAAAAGCAAATTTGGAAAACCGGCGAATACTTTCCGGGTGCTATTATTGCAGTCAATAACCGAATCATCATGAATGAACTGAAACAGTTGGTCACTTACTATTTCTCGGGAACCGGCAATGCACGACAGGTGGCCAGGTGGATATCGGAAGTGGCTGTTAAAAAAAAGCTTTCCGCTTATACCCTGGATATTTCCACCATCGACCGGAAAAATATTTCCAAACCCTCGCCGGGTACTTTATTGTGCTTCTGCTCACCCACACACGGTTTCAATTATCCTCCCGTTATGATGAAATTAATCTTTCGTTTCCCAAAAGCCAATGGGTCCAAGGTATTGCTTATTAACACGCGTGCCGGCATGAAAGTGTTTGGCTTGTTTTTACCGGGATTGAGCGGAATTGCCTTGCTCCTTTCAGCTGTTGTGCTGATGTTGAAAGGATATAAAATTGCTGGCATGCGATCGGTGGATCTCCCCTCTAACTGGATCTCATTGCATCCGGCGGTTAGACCCAAAGCCATTGAATCCATGTTTGAAAAATGGAAAATCATCACCGACGATTTTGCAGGCAACATCGTTGGTGGCGGTAAGGATTACAAGGCATTGCGCACCCTGCCTTTAGATATTTTGTTACTTCCGGTGGCCCTGTTATATTATGTGATCGGACGCTTTGTCTTTGCCAAATCATTTTATGCATCGCTCGATTGCAACAATTGCGGGCTGTGCATTAAAGAATGCCCGGTTAATGCCATCAGCCTGGTGGACAATCGCCCGTTCTGGAGCTACCGTTGCGAAAGCTGTATGCATTGTATGAACGCCTGTCCCAAATCAGCCATTGAAACAGCCCATGGATACGTAATAGGAATGCTTATTTTGCTGAATACGATAGCACAAACCTATTTATATGTATGGCTGCTTGACCATCATGTGATGTGGTTCTCAGCATCCGCAAAATTCGGATCCCTCCTTCGCTTTGTCCTGGAAACCCTTATCGTGTTTTTTTCCCTGGTGATCAGTTACAGGATACTCCATTTCCTGAGAAGATTCAAGGCTATTGATCTGCTGATCAACTATACATCGCTTACCACTTACAAGTTCTGGGGAAGATATAAACCTGCGAAATGGATAAAAAACTAATCCGTTTTCGTTGCACGGGTCCTTTACTTCTGATTACTTTGCAGGAAGCAAAACCCCATTTTCATGCCCAGGGAAGAAACGGCCAATTACTATCAGTCAAAAGTTCAGGAAGTAATTCAATACATCGAAAATAACCTGGACCAGGAGTTGACCATTAAAACACTGGCAGAACGATCCAATATTTCGCTTTTTCACTTTCACCGCATATTCAAAGCCAGCGTAGGAACACCCCTGGGTACATATATCAACAGGTTAAGGCTTGATGCTGCCGCTAAACTGATCCGGCAATCCGGAATTCCGATCGGGGAAATCGCGCTGCAAATCGGCTACAATGACGTATCCGCTTTTTCCAAATCCTTTACCCGTACGTTCAGTATCTCTCCAACCGATTACAGGCAAAACAGGGAAAGCACCATTAACAGTGGCATTGACCTGCTATGGAAAAACGAAAGCATTGAAAACTTCCATCTGCGACCGAAAATAAAAGTTATTCCGCCCATTCGTGCCATATGCATTGAGGTCAGGGGGGAATACGGGGGCCAGGAAACCGGGGAAGCCTGGAAAGCACTTATTGATTATGCTTCCTCAAACCGTTTAATAGGTTGGAATCCGGATGCATTTAGTATTTATTATGATGACCCCGATGAAAAGGGAATTGACAACTGCACTTCAGATCTTTGCATAGCCATAAGAAAAAACGTAATTCCGGATGCCCCTTTTAAGATAAAGGAAATTGAAGGTGGCAAGTTTCTTGTATTCCGCTACCAGGGGCCTTATGAGAAACTCTGGGATGTTTACAATTATCTCTTCAAAGAACATTTTATACTGGCAGACAACTATAAGCTACGCGATGCACTCATGTTGGAAAAATACATTAAGTACTCCGAGAAAACCAGGCCTGAAAATTTGCTGACTGACATTTGTATTCCTGTTGAATGAACGCAAACAGACGGTAATTAAAACCTTTTCAATTGTGCTGCCTATCCGTTTTTATAACATTCCGTCTGTTGGGGCATAGATAGTCGCCATAAATACATCCTTGCTGACAGCCCCGGTAAAGGTTCAGGTTGTACCGCAACCCGAATCAGTTATTGGCTCCGGGTTTCACCGGCGAAAGTGGTGTTTTGGCCTGAACAGTGTGGTTATTATTGCAGTGTTGCTATTATGCTTAAATTTTCTGATATTGAAAATTCTTTTGAGGCAAAACACCAGGCATATGAATCGATTGTTTCACCCGGTATATTTGTATGCAATAATACTCACAGCTATGGTAACATGCAACCCTGTTGATGCACAGGATAACCTTTCAGGCTTCCCTGGTTTGGTAGCCATTGATAAGCTACCTGCAGGACACACCATACAAAAAGTTGAAATCATTAAGCATTCAACTGGCAGTCCTGATCTCGACACTGCCTTGCTCATCGCCTTATTCGACAAGGCAAAACCTGTTCATCCCGATGATAATTTGCTCAGAAACTGGAGTTACACACCCTGGGCTTCGATAACCTTTACCACTCAGCAGGGAAGTTATAAGCTTAACTTGTTCCTGGGTGGATTGGGAATGTTGACACTACCGGATGAGAGAAAAGGTGCTGTGTTATTTGATTTAACCAACAGGTAGAACAGCAGATCACCGTCTTCTGGCAATAGAAGGCTTTCCGCTTTGAGCCATGTCTGTGGCAAAAGCGCGATATCCCTTATCCTTAATTGCAGCAATGCAGGCCGCACGGTCGGAATTAAAGACAAAACCAAAGACTTTCCCCACAAAGTTATTGAACTTTTTACAG
>JAFGOR010000204.1 GCA_016926375.1 Bacteroidales bacterium | reverse complement strand
TAAATGAAATGATTCCAAATTTGTAGTTTATATGAACACCAGAAACAAATTGGATAGTAAGGCTGTGTGCTTTGTGTCACTTTTTTACTAAATTGTAATTTATTACAATTGAGTTCTCAGCATGACGCACCTGTCATCTGAGCAGACAGGCTTGTCTAAGGGTGACATACTGTTTGTTAAATTTAGACCAAAATAAAACAGAAAATTGATTTTTTTTGTAATATTAATATTGTTGATAGCAAACGCTCATATTACTTTTGATCGATTCACCAACAAATTATGACAACTGAGATTCTTGAAAAGCTCTTTCGCCTCAGGGAGCACAACACCACAATTCGCACGGAACTGGTGGCAGGAATAACCACTTTCATGACCATGGCCTACATACTGGTGGTTAACCCGATGATCCTCAGCCAAACCGGTATGGACCGCGATGCCGTATTCACTGCCACTGCACTTGCATCATTTGCAGCCATAGTTGTTATGGCACTTTATGCCAATTTGCCCATTGCGCTGGCTCCCGGCATGGGACTGAATGCTTTCTTTGCCTACACAGTGGTAATTCAGCTTGGATACAGCTGGGAAATGGCACTCACTGCGGTATTTATTGAAGGACTTGTTTTTATCATGCTCAGCCTCTTTAAAGTCAGGGAAGCCATTATCAACAGCATACCCCTCAACCTGAAACATGCTATTTCCGTAGGCATTGGACTTTTCATAGCACTCATTGGTTTCAGCAATGCAGGCGTTGTGGTAAAAAACGAATCCACCCTGATTGCGCTGGGAAATCTTAGCGATTCCGGCGTGTTGCTGGCCCTGGGAGGAATTATATTCACAGGAATTCTGCTTGTTTTCAGAATGAAAGGGGCCCTGGTTATGGGCATCATTACCTGTGCAATTATCGGAATACCTTTGGGAATTACACAATTGCCCGAAGGCGGATTCCTGAGCATGCCCCCATCGCTTGAACCCGTTTTTTTCCAGTTCGATTTCAGCAGGGTACTTTCATGGGATATGCTGCTGGTTGTTTTCACATTTTTGTTTGTTGACCTTTTTGATACGGTGGGAACCCTGGTTGGGGTGTGTTCAAAAGCCGGACTTTTGGATAAAAACGGGAAGATACCGCATGCCAGCAAGGCCTTGTTTGCCGATGCCATAGGAACCACTGTTGGCGCCATGCTCGGGACAAGCACGGTTACTTCTTATGTGGAAAGTGCAGCCGGTGTGCAGGCCGGTGGCAAAACAGGCCTCACATCGTTAACAACAGGATTCCTTTTTATCGCAGCTCTTTTTCTGTCGCCGCTGTTTCTCATGGTTCCCGGTGTTGCCACGGCACCTGCGCTTGTAATTGTGGGACTTTTTATGATAAGTCCCATACAAAAGATCAACCTGGAAGATTATTCCGAATCGCTGCCCGTGTTCCTGACCATCATCATCATGCCGCTTTCGTACAGCATTTCCGAAGGAATTGCATTCGGCATGCTCAGTTATGTGCTGATCAAGGTATTTACAGGCAAATGGAAAAGCGTTTCGTGGGTTATGTATATCCTGGCCCTGTTTTTCATTATCAGGCATCTGCTATAAGATATTTAATAAAAGAGACATATTGCATATAATTTTATCTTTGCTGAACCGTTAATAATTATTCCATAATATCATGAACGCAGACCAAATCATTGCCAGAATCAGGGATCTTATCCGCTCCATCGAAAAAAGAATCGTACTGCGGAACGTAGTGCTTGCCATGCTGATTCTGTTCTTTGGCACTGTTATCATCATGCAGCTTTTGAAACTCTATACCCGGCATAATCACGACCTTACCGTACCTGATTTTTCGGGGTTGTCATTTGCAGAAGCTGCTGATGCGGCAAAAGGCAGGGATTTGCGGGTTGTTCTTTTTGATTCGGTTTTTCTGGCCGATGCAGAAAGGGGGACGGTTGTAGAACAACATCCGCGTGCGGGTTTTATGGTTAAAAAGAACCGGAAGATTTTTCTTACCATGAATGCCATGAATCCCGAAAGGGTTGCCGCTCCGAACCTGGTTGACCTTACCTTCATTCAGGCCCGTGCCAAGTTGGAATCATTCGGACTCAAAGTTGGGCATATTTCCTATGAACCCGACCTGGGAATCAATGTGGTGCTTGCCCAGCGAATCAACGGGCACAATCTTACACCCGGTGATTCCATTGTTAAAGGAGCCAAAATAGACCTGGTGCTGGGAAAAGGTTTGAGTGACGAACAGGCTGCCGTTCCCAACCTGGTGGGATTAACCCTTGAAGCCGCCAACGTTGTTGCATCTGACAGGTTTCTGAGCTTAGGTGCTACCGTTCGTGATCAGTCGATCATTACCGACGAGGATGAACAAATCTCAATTGTATATAAGCAAAAGCCCGAACCTGATCAGGGGATAACACTGCCCATGGGGTCTGCAATAGATGTATGGCTTACACTCGATTCAACCAAAGTTACCCGATTCAACCATCCTGCCGATACCTTGTAATTTATGATATACCGGTTTACATACCTGCTGTTTGTACTGATCCTGGTCTCCTGTTCAGATGTTGCTGCACAGAGTCTTCAGCGTCTGAGCGAAAATCCGGTTATCAAACAATACCTGAAAAGACAATCCATTCCACAAGGTAAGCAATTCTCAGCCTATAAGTCTGCTGCCGAAGAAACCTTGCTGACACTGCCGTTTTTTGAGGACTTTTCGACAGTTTCCGTGTTTCCCGACCCGGCCAAATGGGCCGACCGGTGTGTATTTATCAACACATCCTTCGACATCGATGCCATCTCAGTTGGCGTGGCAACACTTGATGCCATTGATGAATACGGAGAGGTTTATAACATATCGAAAAAGCCCCGGAGTTCAGATACGCTTACTTCACACGGCTTTGATCTTTCCTCCTATAGTTATCCCGGAGATACGGTGCGTCTGAGTTTCTTTTTCCAGTGCGGAGGACGAGGAGAAATCCCCGAGTTCGGCGATTCCCTGCTGCTTGAATTTTATTCACCGGGGACTGCGCAGTGGAACCGGGCATGGGATACCACGCTGAATTACAATACAGAATTCCGCCAGGTTATTGTGGTAGTTGACAGCATGTATTATAAAAGCGGATTCCGGTTCCGGTTCCGGAATTACACCAGCGTTTCGCCCGAAAATGTTTTTGGCGGCGAAGGTGCAGTAGCCAATGCCGATTGCTGGAACCTGGATTATGTTATGATGAATACGCGTCCTGAGGCAGAGCACATCTCAATAAATGACATTACGCTTACAGAGCCCCCCAGGAACCTGCTCGGCTTTTATGAAACTGTTCCGTGGCTGCACCTGAATGAGGCACAGGAACTAACACGAAACTACATTACCTACCCGATACGGAACCTCAACAAGGATGGTGAGCCAAAAAATGTAGGAAGAAATTATTACGTAAAAGATTTGAATACCGGCATAACAACATCATTTGATATCATCCGTGATCCGTTTTTACCGGATACCCTTACCCGAATGGTTGACATGTTTACTGCCCCATTTGTAAGGGAAGATGATTCCGATGAAGGCACCCTGGAAGTAGTCAGCTACCTGGTTCCTGATGCCGGCCAGGTGCTTCAGAACGATACATCGCGTTCTTTCATTCACTTCAGGGATTATTATGCCTATGATGACGGAAGCCCTGAGCTGGGGTTTGGGATAAACACAAATGGAGCACTGCTGGCATACCGCTTCAGAATATTTCAAACCGACACGTTGCGTGCCGTAGATTTCTATTTTAACAAAACAAGAGAAGATTTATATACTGAACTCTTGTTTCGACTGTGTGTTTGGGAAGATCAAGATGGTAAGCCGGGTGAATTGTTGTATGAATCATCCGAAACCTATACACCTGATTACTTCTCCGACATGCCTGAATTTAAGCGTGTTTTTATTAGACCTGATAAAGACCTGATTATAGCTGATACTTCCGTTTTTGTTGGCTGGAAGCAGGAAACAGACCTATTTATAAACCTGGGGTATGATGTAAGCCGAAACAACCTGCCCAGGCTTTTTATTCACGAAGGACATCACTGGTACAACCCGTCTAATAGTCTGTTTCCCGGAACGCCGATGATTCGGGCCGTATTTGGAAATAAAAACATGGTTAACAGCGTTCCCACAAATCCGTATCCGGATTCCGACGTGGTGCTATACCCCAATCCCGTTTCAGGAACACTGCATATCAGGTCGACAGAAACAAGGATTAACAGCATCTCTGTTGTTGACATGACCGGAAGGCTG
>JAFGOR010000003.1 GCA_016926375.1 Bacteroidales bacterium | reverse complement strand
GTCATCTATCTGACGATTATACAATGCCTTGAAGAAAAACTTCAATGCATTAATCATGCTGTTCTGCGATGAACTGCTCTTATGCCTGTACAATAAAAGAAATTCTTTTATATCTGCATTGCTGATTTAAGTTGGATGCTTATAATGAAAGCTTTCCAGAAAAATACTGAAATTGCTCTGATAAATGCGCCTTGTTTGCTCAGCTAAATCAATTGCAATTTTACCCAGGTCGGAAAAGCATTGGAAAGTATTGCTTCAAATTGATCCTGGTAAGGGATGTGCCATGTATGCATTGTTTTACTCCATCTGGCACCGGGTATTTTCTTAACTATCTGAATAATATCATCATCATATGCAAATTCCAATTTCAACCGCTTTTCATTGCGATGAAATATCGGATCCACCGTTACAAATTTAGTTTCTGCTGTTGTCATATAACATGGTCTAGTTAAATTGTTTACATAACCTGCTATACTTCTTCATGCCCGCTTTTCTGCACACTTCGTGCTCCTCTGTCCCATTCCCAATATCCGCTGAAATATTCCTGGCCTGCTTATCTCCCTCAATTCCCATAACTTAACCCAACTACCCACAAACCTATTCAGCGTTTTCCGGTATTCAAACGAGTGAACCTGATGAGCTGGTAATCATCATCAGAAAGTTAAATATAAGAGTTTTTTTTGATAGGTTATCCAGGAAGCAAGAGAAAAGTTTAGATAGCGGCAGGCAGGAACCAAGACTGAAGACAGTGGCAGTGGCAGTAGCAGTGGCAGTCAACTCCCAACTCCCACACATCCAGCATCCAGCACCTGCCTGCCGGAGCGGCAGCGTAGGCAGGTCCATCATCCACAATTATGAGTTATGACATAATTTTTATAGGATAATTGTGTTAATTTGGTGGTGTTTAAACAACCAAACAACGAGTTGAATGACACCAAAAACCGCTGCCCAGGCAGGTACTTTTGAGTCGAGCGATGTGCTGTTCCTGATTGAACCGTTGCCCGAAAAATCGGGCCGGAAAATAGAGCTGTTTTCTACAGTTTTGCATCAGTATGGAGAAAGCTTCAATAAAATTGTTACTGAAATGCTCGATGATTACGCGTTGACGGATATCCATATCATCGCCCGGGATAAAGGAGCTCTTGAGCCAACCATCAAGGCCAGGCTGGAAACGGCGATAAACAGGTCGCTTCAAAACATACAGCAGGTTTAACATAATGGCGGATGAACATGCAACCATTTAAAAAAAGAAGAAGCATGCTGTACATACCGGGTAATAATCCTGCGATGATTCAGCAGGGCGGGGTTTATGGCGCCGACAGCATTCTGCTCGACCTGGAGGACTCGGTAGCGCTTAACCAGAAAGACGCAGCAAGAATACTGATCCGTAACATGATGCGGACAATTGACTTTTATGATACAGAAGTTTGCGTCAGGGTGAATCACCTGGGTACACCATTCGGACTTGCCGATTTGGAAGAGATTGTACCCTTGCAGCCTTCGGCTATTCGCTATCCGAAAACCGAATCGGCTGAAGAAGTAGGTAATTTACTTGAAATTATAGAAAAAATTGAAGACAAGCACGGACTGCCCCATCACGTGATGACCATTCATGCCATGATTGAAACAGCCATGGGGGTGCAGAATGTGTTTGAAATAGCCAGCAAATTCCCCCGCATTGATGCCATCACCATTGGCGGACAGGATCTCACGGCTGACATGAACATCATTTATACACCTGACGGTGCCGGTATTGATTTTGCCAGAAAGCGGATTGTGATGGCTGCCAAAGCCAGTCATATTGATATCATTGACACCGTATTCCCCGATGTGAATGACGAGGAGGGCTTGCGAAAGGAAACCGAATATGCACGAAAGATAGGTTTTACGGGAAAGGCAGTGATTAATCCCCGGCAGATTGACATCATTCACAATGTATTCACACCTACGGAAGAGGAGGTCAGAAAGGCTTACCGGATTGTTAAGGAATTCAGGGCAAATGCTGCGGCCGGTCAGGGAGTATTTGCCATTGACGGCAAAATGATTGATACACCGGTTGTACGACGGGCAGAGTATATTCTGCAGCTTGCCCATGTTGAAATATTGCCGGAAGGTGCTGATGAGAAACCTATAACCTGAAAAAACATTGCCATGATCAACAGCCTGGGGCGTAAAATACCTGCGTTTATAGAAGGAATAGGACGCCTGGAACCGTTTGAGGGAGCCTATGCCAAAATAAGAAAAGGGTGGATGGATGAACCCACCATTCCGCCGCCTAACAAAGCCTATTTACCCCATCAGAGCAAATTGTGCAAATCGCTTGAAGAGGCCATCATGCGCAGCAATCCCCATGACGGCATGACCATATCGTTTCATCACCACCTGCGCAATGGGGATGTGATGCTGGTTCAAACGCTCAACATACTTCATAATATGGGCATCCGTGACATCACGCTGGCCTCTTCATCATTGCTGGAATGTCATGATCCCATTTTGCCCTATCTGCAGGATGGAACCATTACCCGGATTTTCTCTTCGGGAATCCGCAGCGAACTTGGCCGGGCCATTGCGCATGGCCTTATGGATATCCCGGTGGTGATTCAGTCGCACGGTGGCCGTGTACGAGGAATACATACCGGAAAGGTGCAAATTGATTTGGCTGTGATTGCTGCTTCTGCTGCCGATTGTGAAGGGAACGCCACAGGGGCTCATGGTAAATCGGCCTTCGGATCAATCGGCTATGCGGTGATTGATGCCCGGTATGCCAAACAGGTGATTGTAGTTACGGATAACCTGGTTGACTATCCGTGTATTCCGCTGTCTATTACCCAGAACTTTGTGGATTATGTGGTAGAGGTCGATTCCATTGGCGACCCTTCCAAGATTGCCACGGGTACCACGCGCATTACCAATTCACCCATGGATTTGCGCATTGCCAAATTAGCGGCGGATGTGATTGAGCAATCAGGTTGTTTTAAACCGGGTTTTTCATTCCAGGTTGGTGCCGGAGGTGCTTCACTTGCTGTGGCCAAATACATCCGCGCGAAAATGAAAACAAAAGGCATCAAGGGAAGTTTTCTGCTGGGCGGCATTACATCGTATTGTGTGGATATGCTGAACGACGGGCTTTTTGAAACCATATTTGACGTGCAGTCATTTGATGCTGCTGTCAGCAATTCTTTATTTACCAACCGCCGACACATTGAAGTTCCTGCCGCGTTGTATGCCAATCCTTTTAATTGCGGCTGCATTACCAATAAACTGGATGTGGTTGTGCTGGGGGCCCTGGAGATTGATGTAGACTTCAATGTGAATGTGATCACCGGCTCCGAAGGATATATCAGGGGTGCATCGGGCGGGCATTCCGATACCGCATCGGGTGCCACACTTACGGTGGTGGTTTGCCCTTCGTTCAGGGGCAGGATACCCATCATTAAAAAGCGCGTTCACACTGTGGTAACTCCCGGTGAAACAGTTCATGTGCTGGTGACCGAACGGGGAATCTGTGTGAGTCCTGCTTGCGGAGATCTGGCGCAGAACCTGAAAAAGGCGGGACTGATGGTCAAAGATATTCATGATCTCGAGAAAGAAGTGGACCTGATCACTGGAGTTCCCGGTCCGCTTGAGTATACCGATAAAATAGTGGGACTGGTGGAATACCGCGATGGCACCATCATCGATGTGATTCACCAAATCAAGGAAAAACAGTTTAAGCTACCTGTCTGACATTGAAACCTATCGAGCCATTAGCAGTATTACTTGAGGCGAAAGAAGGCCGGGCACAGCTCCGTCAGCAGATTGCCGGTATGAACCGGCCATCCGTTAGTTTAAACCTGAACATCCCGGGTTTTCCAAAAAGCAATGAGATTACCCATAAATTCTTCAGCATTTGCCTGGATGAATTGAAAATGTTTCTGAAAGCCAATCTTGTTACTTTAGCTGATAAAGATGCCCACTGCAGGGTTGATGCTGCCGGTGACTTTTTCCTGGTTCCGGTAAAGGCTATGCCCATGTCGGTAAGGGAAATCAAAGCAGTTTGCGAAACATTCGAAGAAAAGCATGCATGCGGAAGGTTTATTGATGTGGATGTAACGGATGAAAACGGCAACATGATTTCATCAGGAAAGGCAAAGCTTTGTTTCTACTGCAGGCAGAAGCCTGCTGATGTGTGCCGGCATGAAGGAATGCATAAAACCGATGAATTGCGTTCATTTGTTTTTTCCAGAATGGAGGATTATTGCCGTTCACGATTTGAGATTGAAACTGCCTCAAAACTTGCCTCTCTTGCCCTCAGGGCTGTGCTTACCGAGATTTCGCTGACGCCTAAGCCCGGATTGGTTGACGCGGTTAGCATCGGAAGTCATACCGATATGAACTACCGGACTTTCATCCGGTCGACTTCAGCCATTTCTGCTCATTTTACCGATTTGGTTCGTGCCGGATTCCGCTTCAACGGAAAACAAGCCGGAAAAGCATTGCCCGTAATCAGAAATATTGGTCTGCAAATGGAAAGGGATATGTTTGCAGCAACCAATCAGGTTAATACCCAGAAAGGACTTATATTTCTGCTGGGATTGTCCCTTTTCACATGCGGGATGGTTTATGGCCGGCACGGCGCTTTTCATCCCGAGGTGTTCAGGGAATTGATCAGGGATATTTGCCGCGGTATTACCCGGAGGGAGCTTGGAACCTGTAAAGATACCCCGGAAACACACGGCGAAAAAGTATTCAGGGAACATGGAATATTGGGGGCAAGAGGGGAGGCAGAGGCCGGATTCCCGCTTGTGTTTGATTGCGGATTACCTGTGCTGAAGGCACATGGGGAAATGACTGACGAGGTATTGATACAAGCCTTTTTGTCGGTTGCAGCACAAAACAACGATACCAACATCATCCACCGAGGCGGCATGGAGGTGCTGAATACTTTCAAAAGATTGTCGTTTAACGCGCTGAATGATTTCACCCCCGAAAACTACAGGAAAGTCATTGATTATTGCCTGAAAGAAAATATCTCGCCGGGAGGTTCTGCAGATTTGTTGGTTGTAACTATATTTATTCACTCATTACTTCATTCATGAACTTTGAGGATACCGATTTCAGGCAGGAAACCATCGACCTGGGGAATCCCTTTGATGTGAAACTGGTAAAGGACTTTCTGGCTTCGCTGGATTTGGTTTTTGATCCATCGGAAGTAGAAAGTACGATGATTGTTTACAACCTGAAAGGTGACCTGGTGGGAACTGGCTCACACCAGGGCAGGATTCTCAAGTATATTGCTGTGGCCACAGAATATAGGGATACTACTGCATTTGCGCTGATTGTTACCAACCTTACCGGGAAGTTACTGAAAATTCACAAGCATACCTTTGTGTTTACCCGGCCTGAGAATGCAGTGCGATTTGCAGGACTGGGTTATACCCGAATTGCCACTGCTGAACCCCTGTTCACGGTACTGGAATTTGGTTTTGAATCAATCCGGACTTATCAGGCATACCTGAAAACGCTGGCTGTGCCAACGCATAACAACACAGTGGCTGCCATTGTGGTCAATTGCAACCCTTTTACCAACGGCCACAAATACCTTATTGAAAATGCTGCTGCAATGAACGAAGTGGTTTATTTGTTTGTTGTTGAGGAAGACCGTTCAGCCTTTCCTTTTTCTGTGCGCTGGAAACTGATTGAAGCAGGTACCCGGCATCTGAAAAACGTGGTTATGGTAAAAGGCGGGATGTATGTGGTTTCAGGCGCAACTTTTCCATCATACTTTTTGAAATGCGAAGAAGTTAGTACCGTGATGCAAAAACAGGCCGAGTTGGACGTTACTATTTTTGCAGACTATATTGTGCCTGTATTGGGCATTACCAGGAGATATGTCGGAACCGAAGTGTATTGTGCTGTTACAAGGGAATACAACCAGGCCATGAAAAAGATCCTCCCTCCAAAAGGTGTTGAGGTAATTGAACTGGAGCGTAAAGCAGTTGGAAGTAATACCGGCCTGAACCCGAATTATATAAGCGCATCAAAGGTAAGACAGGCTATCCGGGAGGACAGGCTGGAAGATGTTCTCGACTTTCTTCCCGAAGTGACACGCGACTTTCTGTTGTCGGATGAATCGGCAGCGATTCATGCAAAAATAAAGCAGGAATCATCTCGTCACTGAGCCGTTGTGCCTGCGGGTTGTTTACCATTGTTAGTTAGCACCTATCATAAAAAAAAGAAGCTGTACCGGCTATGCCAATACGGTAGTATGGCATAAGCCTTTGAACAGCTTCGAATAATTATATAAGCCCGTAGTTATTTATAAGACCAGCGTACGCCGAAAAATTGCATTACTGTGGGCATCGATTTCTGGTCCAGAGCAAGGTGTAATTCGTTGTCCCGGTATACATAGAATTTGTCAACCGGGCTGCCCGGTATTATGGCATCATAATCGTATTCAACATGCTTCAATAGTTTAAGGCCGTTGCTGTAACTGATTAGTTCCATGAAAACTTCCTTTCCGGTAGCTTCGCCATCGCTATAGTGTGTTTTTTTCTCGAAAACCTTTCCGTTTATGGAATAGGCATCAAGATCATCAATTGGTAAAATGGTTTTTTCACCATTTGCGAGCACAATTGTCGCCTTGTTAAAACCTACTTTTACTTTTTCAGCCTGTATTCTGCCATCATCTGAGGCAACCCAGGTAGATGGTGAACTGGCAATTGCGGCAAACGAAAATAGGGCCGCCGACATAAATAACGCTATCTTTTTCATGATATATCCTCCTGTTTAATTTTGTTAGTTTAATAGAATAACATCAGTAATAAAAAAATGTTTAATTATTGTAAGAAAAAATTAAACGAATTCAATTTCAAGGCTTATTTTAAAATAACCATGAAAAATTAGGCAGAATGTGTTTATTTTGCTACTGATGACTTAATCAATAAACTGCATGAGTTGCAATTACAAATTTGCCGATGAAAATATTAGTTGTTGAAGACGAATCCAGGGTGGCATCATTCATCAAAATGGGACTTGAGGAGAACCAATACGAAGTTGATGTGGCTTATGATGGAATATCGGCAGATAAGCTGGCCAGGCAATACCGGTATGACCTGTTCATTCTGGATGTCATCATTCCGGGAATGGGCGGGTTGGAATTATGCAAAAAGCTGAAGGACCTGTATCCCAATGTGCCTGCCATGATGCTGACAGCGCTGGGCACAACCGATGATAAAATACTGGGATTTGATGCCGGTGCAGATGACTACCTGGTTAAACCTTTTGAGTTCCGGGAACTGCTGGCCAGGGTGAAAGTTTTGCTGAAAAAGACCGATCAGTCTGCTGCTGTTGCGAACAAGCTTGTTTTTGATCAACTGGAGCTGGATCTGGACAAAAAAATTGCTAACAGGCAAGGTGTAAGTATTGATCTTACCGCAAAAGAATTTTCGCTTTTGGAATATCTGATGAGAAATACCGGACGGGTACTTTCGCGAAACGATATTGCAGAAAATGTGTGGGATATCAGTTTTGATTTTGGTACCAACGTGGTGGATGTGTATATTAACTTTCTGAGAAAGAAGATTGACAAGGGATTTAACAAAAAGCTGATCCATACCAAAGTGGGATTCGGTTATATTTTCGGAGACATTTAGCATGCTGATTAGAACCAGATTGACCTTGCTGTTCCTGTTATTAGGCGGAATCATTATGATAGTTGCCTCGGTGGCTATTTATTATTCATCGGCCGGTTACCGGAAGGTGGCTTTTAATAACCGGCTTGTCGACAAGGCCAACAGTACCACCATGTTGATTACAGAACCCAATCGTGTGCTGGAAATCGATACGTATAACCCGGATAAGCTTTTTAACGAAAAGATACTCATCTTCAATTCTTTTGATAACGTTGTTTATACCACTGATTACAAGCAGGAAATTGAAGGAAGTCCTGAAATTTTAGAAAAAATCAGGTCAGGAGAAAAATTATTTTACAAACAGGATCAGTTTGAGATTATCGGAAAATTGTATACGGTTAAGAATGATAATTTCATCATAATTGTAGCAGCCACAGATAAAGATGGCCATTTATACCTGGAAAAACTAAGAGTCATTTTGATTCTTGTTTGTTTGATTAGCCTGCTTTTGTTTTTTGCAGCCGGTTGGATTTACTCAGGCAGAGCGCTGAAGCCCATATCCGATGTGATCAAAAAGGTTGATGACATTACGATCACCAGTCTGAATTTGCGGGTTAATGAAGGAAATGGAAAGGATGAGATTGGCCGGCTGGCAAAAACGTTTAACAGGGTGCTTGAGCGCCTGGAAGCTTCATTTGCGCTCCAGAAAGATTTCATTGCCAATGCATCACATGAGCTTCGGACACCGCTGACTGCAATCAACGGACATTTGGACGTGTTGTTGATGAAGGACCGGTCGCCACAAGAGTACAAAGATGAATTAAAATCGGTTCATGATGACATCAAAGCAATGATTGATCTGTCGAACAGGTTGCTCATGATTGCCCGCACCAGAGCCGAGGGACCCGATCATTTGAATAAAAAAATCAGGATAGATGAGATCATCTGGCAAGCAAGGGAAGAGTTACTGCGTTTCAAAAAGGATTATCACATTCACATTTCCCTGAATGATTCGCTGACCGATTGTGAGCAAATGGTAGTTGTTGGAGATGAGAGTTTACTGAAAGTTGCCGTATCCAATCTGATGGACAACGCGTGCAAATATTCTGTTGATCATTCAGTGCATGTTGCACTTCATTATACGGATAAACAAATTAAAATTCTTTTTGAGGACAAGGGGATCGGTATTTCGGAGAAAGATCTTGAAAAGGTTTTCGAACCCTTTTACAGGGGCAGTAATGCGCTTTCACATGCTGCCGGTAGTGGTATAGGACTTCCTCTTGTGAATCAGATCATTCGTAATTATAATGGTAAAATTGAAATCAAATCCGATATGGATTCGGGAACCACAGTTGCTGTTATTCTACCCACCAATTGATTCCTGTGATTAGTCTGTCAGGTACCCTGATAAATTAATATCCTTTTAATTTCGTTTTAATCACTTTTTAATTGTTTTCTATTATCCTTGTAATGCATGAACAGGATTACAATAAGCTATTAGAGTTGATACAGACATTGCAGGGTTAATGGTCATGCTGAAACTGATGAAGCCGATACAGGTTGAATTGCTTGGCCTTCATTATTGACAGCATGACTTTTTTTTGACAGGATGGCAGGTGATGCCATAAAGCATTTGGTAATCGGGTGATTTCAAGCAATTGACAGATTATGAAAAACAGGTACTTTTTTGTATAAATGGAAAACTTAATATATTTACGGCCTTTTAAGATGTACTGGTTGTGTGTGATATAATCATTAACAAAGAGAACCCCAATTCATAAACAAAGGCTAAATAATGAAGGTTAACATGAAGACAAAAACAAGGATTTCTATGCTCACAGGGTGTCGTTGCGGTTACCTGGTTTTCCTAATTTCATTGACATTGTTAATTTCTGGTTGTAAGACAGGTACAAAAAAGTCTGTTTCTTCAGCGCCTGCTGCCAATGAGGATTTTTTCCAGAACGTTGCAAATGAGATTGGTTTGGATTTCATGCATACAATAGGGGATGAACATTTGGATAACATTATAGAATCTGTAGGAGGCGGTGCAGGTTTTCTGGATTATGACCAGGACGGTTATATAGACTTATATATATGTAGCGGCACATGGATTGAGGGATTCAGCCATGCGGAGAAGCCTGAAGAAATGCCTCAGAACAAACTCTACAGGAACCGTGGAGACGGCACTTTTGAAGATGTCACCAAAAAAGCCAGGGTGGGTGATGCAGGTTACGGGATGGGAGTAACCATAGGAGATTACAACAATGATGGCTATCCGGATATCTATGTTAGCAATTACGGTCCGAATGTATTATTTGAAAACAATGGCAATGGTACTTTTACCGATGTGACCAAAAAAGCAAATGTGGCAGGTAGTCAATGCAGTGTCGGCTCAGTTTGGCTGGATTATGATAACGATGGTTTGCTGGATTTGTTTGTGAGCAATTACCTGACTTTTGATCCGGATTATAAATACTATTATGCACCTGACGGATTTCCCGGCCCAATGGCTTATGAACATGAGGAGGATATCTTATACCACAACATGGGTAATGGTGTTTTTGAGGATGTAACGGAAGCCATGGGGATTACTGATCCTGATGGACGTGCCATGGGTGTTGGAGCAGTTGATTATGATGAAGACGGTTGGGTGGATATTTTTGTAGCAAACGACCATTCCCTGAATTACCTCTGGCACAATGAAGGCGGGAAGAAATTTACCGATAAGGGAACCATGACCGGAACTGCTTTTAGTCAGGGTGGCGAAGCCACGGTCAGCATGTCGGTTGACTTTGCTGATTTCAACGGAGACTGTTTGCTTGATCTGTTTGTGTCAGATGATTCCTATTGTGCTTTATATAAGAATGTCGGCACCGGAGTGTATGTGGATATTGCAAATCCTTCTGGTATTTCGTCACAGTCAGCGCAGTTTGTTGGCTGGTCATCCTCTTTCATGGATTATGATCATGACGGCGATATGGATATTTTTAAAACGAACGGTGCGCTGAAGCATTTGTACGGGCAGGAGGATCAGTTATTTGAGAATTTAGGAGACGATAAATTCGAAGACAATTCACTCGACCTGGGGGCTTATTTTCATGAAGAGTTGGTTGGAAGAGGAGCCTGTATTGGAGATTATGATAATGACGGCGATTTGGATATTTTTATTGTGAACCTGAATGACCGGTGTGTTTTCCTGCGAAACAACAAGGGAAATGAAGCAAACTGGATTACCCTGTATCTTCAGGGAACTGCTAGCAACCGGGATGGTATTGGCAGCAGGGTAAAAATTACATCCGGTGGCAAGTCGCAAATTCATCAGAAAAGAAGTACTACAGGTTATTTGTCACAGAACGATCCCCGCCTGCATTTTGGCATTGGTGCCAACAACGCGGTGGAAAAAATTGAAATCATCTGGCCTTCGGGAAAGGTTCAGTTATTGGAGAATGTAAAAGCAAACCAGATTTTGAATGTAAAAGAACCCAAATAGAACCATTTCATGAAGACCCGGAAATTCCATTTGCTATATCTCATTGCAACAGCTTGCCTGATGGTTGTTTTCACTGTTTCGTGCAGTAAGTCAACGGAAGGCAGGTTAATCATTACCCAGGCGCCGGAAACTGATATTGTTCAGGGAAAAGGTGGCAGCATTTTACCGAGTTATGTTCATCAAGCGCAGATAGTGATGCTGAATCCCAGGAAACCTGCTGCTGCAAAAATACTTACAAAAGACTTTTATTCAGCCTGTTCGCCTGATGTGTCATGGGATGGCAGACACATGCTTTTTGCAGCGCAGCAAAAAGAGCATGATACCTGGCAGATATGGGAGATGGATCTCAGGAATCAAAAGTATCACCGGATAACATCCTTTACTGATAACTGCATTGATCCGGTTTATCTGCCAATTGGCCGGTTTGTTTTCTCCAGGGATCTTACAGGTGACACATTGAAGGCTGATCATTCCTTGTTTGTTGGCAACCTGGATGGTACCGGGATGATGCGGATTACCTTTCAGCCTCATTTGGATTTGGCAGCCACTGTAATGAAAGATGGCAGGATATTAGCCATTACACAGCAATTATTTCCTGCTGGCAGTGATCAAATATATATGACCATGCGTCCTGACGGCACAAAATGTGACCTTTTTTATAAAGGTGACAAGGGGAGTTCTTTAATTGGAAGAGGACGGGACAATCAGGATGGAATTATTTTTTTCACGGAAACCGATTCAACAGGCCGCAAGGCAGATGTTGTGTCAATAAGTTATAACAGGCCTCTGGAAAGTCGGGTGAATCTAACAGGCTCCATATCCGGCAGCTTTAAAGCAGTATTCCCTTCCAGTGCAGGAAAATTGTTTGTTTGTTATAACGAAGCACCAGGCAAGCCTTTTGCACTTTATGAATTTGACCTGAGTGAAAAAAGGTTGGGCAAGCGGTTATATGGTAAGGATGATGTTACCGTGATTGATGTTATCCAGGTTTCTGAGTATGAAAGACCTAAGAAGCTGCCAACGGAAGTGGACATGGGGGTAAAAACCGGGCAGATTATGTGCCAGGACATTAATTTTACAGGATTGGGCCTTGCAAGCGAAGCATCTCTGCTCAGGAAAGTTGAGCGGTTTGAAGTGCTTGGTGTTGATACATCATATGGCATTGTTCATGTTGAAGAGGATGGTTCGTTTTATCTGAAAGTATTGGCTGACATGCCATTCAGGATTCAGAAACTGGATGAGAATGGTAAGGCAATTGGTGAACCGTGTGCCTGGTTGTATATACGACCTAATGAGCGCCGCGGATGTATTGGTTGTCATGAAGATCGAAATCTGGCACCGGATAATGTGGTTCCGCTTGCAGTGAAAAAAGATCCGGTACTTATACCAACACATATTGCAGTAACTGATGAAAAAGAAGTTGAACTGGAATAACATGAAAAAAAGGCTTATCATCTTGTTGATAATTGTGGTGCCCATAGTTGTGGCAGTTTTAATTGTTTATCCGCCATTTCACAGGTGGGCCAGGATGCATGTGAATATTAAAACAGCTGTTGAAGATCACCCGTTGAATTGTGCATCATGCCATTTGTATTTGCATAAAACCAAACTGAACACAAAAATTTTGAACACGGAGTATCTGTCGCCTTTTAACCTGGTAGCATCCCAAGACGGACAAAAATTGTTTGTGGTTGCAGAAGAAGGTAATTTACTGCTTGTAGTGGATATCGGGAAAGAAAAAGTAATCAAAAAGGTTAAGGTGGGAAATCAGCCGCACAGCGTTGTGCTGAATAATGATGAAACGCTGGCCTATGTAAGCAATCAATGGTCTGATAATGTTTCGGTTATTGACCTGAATCGTTTTGAAGTGATTGATACCCTGAGCACCGGAAACGGTCCGGCTGGTATTGCCCTAAGCAAAAACGGGGAACACCTTTATGTTGTTAATTCATATGGCTCTGATATTTCTCTGATTGATCTATCAATGCGTGAGGAGATCCGAAGGTTTACAGCCGGTAACAATCCAACTGGCATTGCAGCCAATCCGGCAGGCAATCTGTTTTATGTTACCAGCAGACGCACGCAGGGTTTGCCTTATGATGATACCGTAAGTTGTGAGCTTACCGTTGCTGATGATCGGGTACAGCGGATTGTGGAAAGGAAAGATATTAAATCGGCCTATATGATGGAGAACATAGCTTTCACGCCGTCAGGAGACTTGCTTTTCATGCCCATGATCAGACCGAAAAACAATGTACCGACAGTGCAGGTTGACAGGGGATGGATGATGACCAATGGTTTTGCAGTTGTTGAACAAAAACCCAATGGCCGGACCATTCAGTTACTTGTGGATGAGTATAATGAATACTTTGCCGATCCCTTTGACATGGTAATTACTCCTGATGGTAAAAAGGGGTTTATTTCACACTCAGGGGTTAATGCAATCACTGTGCTGGATATTGAAGCCATCAGAAAGTTAATTAGCGAATCATCTGATGAATTGCTTCAAACTTATGCCAATCATTTGGGTATTAGTAGTCGCTATGTGTTGAAACGGATTCTCACCGGAGCCAATCCCAAAGGAATGACCCTTTCAGCGGATGGCCGGAAACTCTATGTGGCCGAACATCTGGAAGATCGGATCGCTGTCATCAATACAGAAAGTCTGGAAACCGAGAAAACTATTGATCTTGGAGGCCCCGGAAGAATAACTGTTGCACGCCAGGGCAGAAGGGTACTGAACAATGCTTCAGGTACATTTCAGAACCAGTACGCATGCTATACGTGTCATCCCGATGTACATGAGGATGGACTTGTGTATAATATGGCATCTATTGATATGGGTCGAAACCTGGCCAATACCCAGTCACTGCGCGATATTGGAGACACGCCCCCATATAAGTGGAATGGAAAAAACCAGACCATCTATAAGCAGGATGGTATGCGGTTTTCGACAGTACTTACGCGCAATGAACCTTTTGCTTATGATGACCTGGATGCACTGGTTGCCTATATTATTACCGACAATCCAAATCCTCCCAATCTCCTTTATAATCCTACCGGAAAGCTCAATGCAATGCAACTCAGAGGTAAGGCTCTTTTTGAGAGGACGCATGATATGTATGGCAAAGAGATTCCTGAAATAAACCGATGTGTCACCTGTCACCCGCCTCCTTACTTTACAAATTTGGAGCCGGCTGATGTAGGTACGCTTGCTGCAACTGATGATTCCATGCTTTTTGATACACCGCACCTGAGCAATATTTACGCTTCGGCTCCTTACTTGCATGACGGGCGTGCGAAAACACTGGAAGAAATATGGACGCTGTATGCACCCGATGACAAGCATGGCGCTGTTAACGACTTCACCAAAATCCAATTGAACGAATTGATTGAATACCTGAAGGCATTGAGTTCACCTGAATTTCATATGAAGGATGAAGATCAGGTGATGCATGCTGAAATGGGTGGCCATTAATACCTGTAATAATTAAACACAAAAAAAACCATGAACCTTATTAAAAGTCGGCTGATAGCAGCTCTGTTAGTTTTAGCTTTTTCCTTTGGAATGGAAGGCTGCAGGAATGCAGCTGATAATAAGCAAAATATGTCAAAGAAAAGTGCTGATGCTGAACAATCAGCCATGACAAAAAGAGATCAATCCGGAGCTGACGGGGTTGTTCCTGTATTCGGAAACTGGAAAAATTATACCGTGGAAGATGGGTTACATTCAGATAAGGTGTTTACCGTGCGCATAGATGGCAACCGGGTGTGGGCAGGTACACACGATGGATTATCACTCTTCGAGAATGGAAAGTGGAAAACCTATACCACTGAAGACGGTTTGCCGCATAACGGCATCGTATCGGTTGATGTTAGTCCGGTTGATGGCGATGTATGGGTAGGCACACTCAGCGGATTATGCCGGATATCATCGGGTAAATTTACGATATATAACCAGTTTAACAGTGGCATGCCCAACGACCTGGTGTATTGCGTGTATTGCGACGGTTTTGATGTTTGGGTGGCAACCGGCGGAGGTGCAGGACGTTTGGATACAAAAACCGGGCAATGGCAGATTTTTACCGAACAGAACGCCCCCATGCATGAACCCTGGACCTACGGAGTTTCAGCCGGTGATGGCAAAGCTTACATTGCTGCCTGGGGCGGGGGAGTTATTGAGTATAACTTAAAAACGAAGCAATTCAGGGATTACGTTGACCCTGACGGTGAAATGGAAATTGACCTGCTGCCCAATGATGGTGTGGTGCATGATATTACCACTGCTACTGCTTATAATGACGGAATATTATGGGTTTCATCGTATTTTGGATTAAGCAGGTATGATGGTAAGAACTGGACGGGCTATTTTGACCACGACAGCGGTTTGGCCAGCAACTTCATCAATTTTATCCGGGTTGAAGGCAGGGTGGTATATGTGTGCAGCGATAACGGATTGAGCAGTACCGACGGAACCACCTGGGTTACCTATAAAAAGTTTGACAACAGTGAGGATGGCAAAGCCATTGTAACCAAAGGTGAAGAAAAGAAAGAAATTGCGCAGTCGCCTGCTATATCACACAATTTTATCATAGGTGTTGATGCCGACGAAGATGAATTGTGGGTGGCTACCTCCAAAGGTGTGAGCTGTGGAAAACTGATGAACTGATTTTTTGTTGAACCCTAATTACTTTATTATTATACTAAAACGAACTATCATGGATGAAAAGAAAGTATTGATTGATCTTACGAAACTAACGGATGGTGAGCGGATTGAAATGAAAAAGTTGGGAATTCTCGCTGATAATAACAGTCTCACAACAGCCAAATATCCTGAAATTCACCAGGATCGTCCTCCTATTGAGAAAATACCAGTGCACGCCCCGCAAACCATTAATGAGGCCTTTGATTATCTGAAACCATCGTCTTTTTCAAGGGCATTGCGGCTAAATTTCGGTGATTATAAAGTGTTTCTGCTTTCAGGAACTGCCAGTGTGAACGAAGGCGGAACCACAGAGCATTTGGGTGATTTTAAGGCTCAGCTATGGAGAACCTATGTGAACATCACCAATCTGTTGGCTGCGGAGGGTATGAGCTGGCACGATGTGGTGAGAACCACCAATTACCTCAGGGATATTGAAAGAGATTATGTTGAGTTCAACAAAATCCGCACTACTTTTTATAACTGGCTGGGATTGGATCCGCTACCGGCAAGTACCGGCATTCAGGCAAGACTTTGCTGGGAATCTTTGCTGTTTGAAATGGAGCTTATTGCTGTTTGTAAGATCAATAAAAACTAATACTATGAAACCAAACTTCTGGCTTTTCCTGGTTGTCCTGTTTCTTCAAGTCTCTTTTCTGAAAGCCCAGGATGAAGAAACCAGGTATGGCAAAACACCTAAGGAAGTCTTTCCTTATGAGAATTTTCAGAAAGCTTATAAGTATCATTTTCTTGAGCCAACCATATTTTATGGTGCCGGTAGGGAAATACCCGAGCCCAAAAACCTGAAAACTGTCAGAATTGGTTTCTTGGGCCCGTTGGAAGGATCATACATTGTTGATTTGGGAACGCACATGTTGCAGGGAGCACAACTGGCTATTGAAGAAGCAAACAAAAAAGGCGGTTACAAGGGGGTTCCTTTTGAATTGATGGTACACAATGATTTTGGTTTGTGGGGTGCTGCCGCCAATGAGGTGGTTAAAATGGACGATGAAAAGGTCTGGGCCTGGATTGGTACCATTGATGATATCAATTCGCATGTAGCTATCCGTGCCACCCTCAAGTTGGAGATTCCCAATTTGAACTGCGGAGATCCTGATCCTACCTTTACAGAGACCAATATTCCCTGGGTTATGCGGGTGATCGCAGATGACCGCCAGGCTGGTTATGCCCTGGCAACTTATATTCACAACAAAATGGGTCTGAAAAGGGTTGCCATGATGCGGGCAAATAACCGCTACGGAAGGGTTGGGGTGATGGAATATTCCGATGCTGCTACAAGGATGGGTTTCCCATTTATTATTGAAGAACGTTTTAATGATATGGAAACCGAGTTTAAACCGCAACTGGAACGTATTAAAAAAATGAAACCGGATGCCATATTGATTTGGGGAAATGCAAAAGAAAGCGCGCTTATTGTTAAGCAAATAAGGGCGCTGGGAATGACACAGCCTTTGTTTACCTCTGACAGGGTAGTTAGTCCTGTTTTCCTTAAAATAGCAGCTAAGGATGCAGAAGGAATTATCACTACCTGCCAGTATAATCCGGAAGCTGGTGATCCCAGGTTAAAGGCATTCCAGGCGAATTATAAGAAAAAGTTTGGGGTTGAGCCGAATGTTTATTCTGCACATGCCTATGATGCCATTAACCTGATTATGGCAGCTATGAACAAAGTAGGATTGAACAGGGCGCTGATTCGTGATGTTCTTTCCGATATGAAAACCTTTCAGAATTACCAGGGTATTACCGGTAAAATTGTATTTGATGCAACCTTGAATGATGTTGGGGATATCTGGATGGCACGGGTGAACCAGGGAAAATTTGAATTCTTCCCCACCTTGCCTATGGGTGAAAGGAGAAGAGGAGGAAAGACCAGGCATTCTGGCTATTAAACTACAAATGACCGTAAATTATGGAAACATGTACTTGTCATATTCCCGTTGATACGGGTTTCGAGGTGCCCCCAAAAGCTAGCAGGATGCTGTCACCAGAAAATACCCTGGTGAACATAAGGGGTGTACAGGTTGGAGGTCCGGAAATCATAGTCATGGCAGGGCCGTGTGCTATAGAGAATAGTGAGCAGATTGCGGAAACAGCTATTGCCGTTAAATCAGCAGGAGCAAAAATACTGAGGGGCGGCGCTTTTAAACCCCGGTCATCGCCATACAAATTTCAGGGCCTGGGTGAAGAGGGACTGCAAATGCTCAGCTACATCAGCAGAAAAAACGGAATACCTTTTGTGACAGAAGTGATGGATACGCGCCAGGTAGAGTTGCTATCGGGTTATGCGGATATGTTGCAGGTGGGATCAAGGAATATGCAGAACTTTCCTTTGCTTAAGGAGGTAGGTATGTGTCGTAAACCTGTTCTGCTGAAAAGAGGCATGATGTCAACCATTGAGGAATTTCTGCTGGCTGCAGAGTACATCCTTGTCCAGGGAAATGACCAGGTTATCCTTTGCGAGCGCGGTATCCGCACATTCGAAACAGCCACAAGAAATACGCTTGACCTGAATGCAGTTCCCATGCTGAAACAACTGACCCATCTGCCGGTTGTTGTGGATCCAAGTCACGGTACGGGAGTTAAAAGTATCATTCCTGCCATGGCAAAAGCCGCTATTGCAGCCGGAGCAGATGGCCTTATCATGGAGGTGCATTACAAACCCGAAGAAGCGCTGTGCGACGGACAGCAATCACTAAATCCTCATGAATTCAATGAAATGATGGTTGATTTGAGAAAGGTGGCTGCTGCGGTGGATCGGTTTATTGTATAAACGCTCAGCCTGAATGGTTATGATAAGGCTGTATTTGTTTGTTCTCTTATCGGCTTGCATTCCTGCAGCAATTTCACAACCTGCTGATCCTGTGAATATAGGATTACTTATCCAGGATAAAACATCTTTGGCAGCCAAACAAGGAGCTGAGTTGGCTGTGAGAATTGCCAATAAAAACGGGGGGCTGAATGGCCGCCCGTTTCAGTTGGTGGTAAAAAGTATGGAAGGCCCCTGGGGAACCGGTTCTAAGCAGGCTGTGGACCTGATCTGGAATCACAAGGTTTGGGCACTTATCGGCTCACACGACGGCAGGAACGCACACCTGGTGGAACAGGCAGCCACCCGATCGATAGTAGTTTTTTTGTCTGCCTGGTCATCCGACCCAACTCTTTCCCAGGCTTTTGTACCCTGGTTTTTCAATTGCGTTCCAAACGACAGGCAACAGGCCGACGCACTGGTAGATGAAATATGTAAAAGAAGAAAACTATCGGGAATAGCTACCATTAGCGACAATGCGTATGATTCAAATCTGGCGTTCAAAAATTTTATGATGAGTTTAAAGGAGGCAGGAAAACCTCAACCTGTTCATTTTCAATATGAAGACTTTTCTTCGCAAATCGATGAACTGGCTGACCAAATCAATAAGAAAAATATAAAGGCAGTTGCCATGTTCTGCAGTCCGGCTACCACCCTGAAGCTGATAAGATTGTTTGGAAAACACGGCATATCAATTCCCCTGTTTAGTACCTTATCGGTATTTGATGAAAATGTATTGACGGAGTCCGGGCTTAAGGAATGCAGAGCGGTACTCTCTGTACCACAAACTGAAAGAAAAAACAATAACCGTATGCTTTTTTATCTGGAATACAAAAAAAAATACGGGAAAGCGCCAGGAATGGTTGCTTCCTTTACCTTTGATGCCACCAATACCATGATAGAAGCTATACGAATTGCTGAAAGCCCTGACCGGGAAAAACTGCAACAGGCCTTGTATTCAATTCATCATGAAGGAGTAACCGGAACTGTTCATTTCGACGACAAAGGGAATCGAAAAGGTCAGCTGGTGGTTTCATCTTTACCCGAGAACTGATTTCCGCAAAGATTTTATACTCCGTTACAGGTAGGTTTAATTGCCATTATTTCTTAATTTTGGTTCCATGAAAAACACATATTTACTCGCTGTTATCTTCCTGGGTTTTTTTCTTCTTGCCGGATGTAAAAGCAAGGAAGAAAAGGAAGCTCAGAAAGCAAAGGATTTGATATCGGCCAGAACTCTTGGTTTGGCCTACCTGGAGGAATTCAAGCTTGAAGAAGCTGAAAAGGAATTCCTGAGATTCATTGAACTGGCACCCAAAGAAAAGCTGGGCTATGCCAACCTGGGACTTACCTACCTGAGAATGGGCAAGTACCCCGAAGCCGAGAAGCAGTTGCTTAAAGGTATTGACATAGACCCGAAAGACCCGGATATACGGTTAATCATGGCCACTGTTTACAAAATGCAGGACAATATGCAGGGGGCTGTTAACCAGTTACAGGAGGCACTGAAATCTACCCCCGGCCATATTAAAGTGCTGTATGAGTTAACCGAATTATATTCCGGAGGCTCTGACAATGAATCCAAGGCTTCCCGCGAAACCTGCCTCCGGCAGTTGGCGGAAATAGCACCCGGTAACCTGGTACCCAAACTAAACCTAACGGATCTTTATATCAGAAAGGGCGCTTTTGACCAGGCAGTGGAGCAGCTTGAAGTCATTCAGAAGCAATTTCCCGACTTTCCCAAAGAAGCTGTGGAATATTTTAATGAAACAGTTACCCTGTTGAAAAAAGGCGATCAGGGAAATGCAGTTGTTCAGTTTACCATTTTTCACAATTATCTGAAAGTTTCTTCACCCTACCAGGCAGGTATGTTGGAATTGAAGGGCCCCGGAGGCTCCCTCATCGGCTTTCCGCTGATTACCTTTAATCAACAGGCACCACAGGGCAATCTCGACGAAAGCGCAATTCTTGAGGCAATTCGTTTTACAGATATTACAACAACCACAGGGCTTGATTTAATCAGGTTGCATACCGGAGATGCAGGTAATACCGTTATGAATTCAACTCATATAGCAGCCTGCGATTATGACGGCGACGGCGATATTGATTTGTATACGGGCAACTATGACGAAGCTTCCGCTACTTTTAAGCATTACCTGTTGAGTAATGAGATGGGCAGGTTTTCGGATATCACCCAGTCATCGGGACTGAATCATACCGGCAGGGAATATGCCGCCACTTTTGCGGATTACGACAATGACGGCTTCTTTGATTTATACATAAATAAGGAAGACGGAGGCATTCTATACCGCAATGCCGGTAAGGGCGTTTTTGAAGATGTTACCAAAAAATCGGGGCTTAAAGGCAATCAGCAGGTAATCAAATCCCTGTTTTTTGATGCGGATCACGACGGAGATTTGGATTTGCTGGAACTCAGAACCGGCCAAAACATGTTGTTCAGGAACAATGCTGATGGCACATTTACAGACAATTCAGAAAAGGCAGGAGTGGCTGGCAATAAGGTTGCCAGCAGCGATGCTGTTTTCGGCGATTTTAACGAAGACGGGGTGATTGACCTGATTGTTGCAAATGAAAACGGATTGAACAGTTATTATTCCAATCAGCGGCAGGGTATGTTCAAAGATGTAATTGGAAACAGCGGAATATCAAATACCGGCACCGGACAAATAGAAACAGGTGATTACAACAATGACGGATTCCTGGATCTTTTCATTGCCCCGGTTGAAAGAGAAATCCCGGTGTTTTACCGCAACAGTCACGACGGAAAATTTGAGCAGGATGTAAAAGCAGGGGAAATTTTCGATGTTTTAAAAGGTGTTCGTGTGCATGATGCCCGGTTTTTGGATTTCGACAACGATGGGTTTCTCGATCTTTTAATTGCAGGTGAGCCTTCAGAAGAGGGAGCACGGGGTTTGTATCTGCTGCATAATAACGGTAACGGGGGCTTTACAGATGCGAGCAACAAGTTGCCCGAAACAGTAAAGTCGGGCAAACAACTCTGCGTTTTTGATTATAACGATGACGGTGACCTGGACATACTGGTTGCCGGAATCCATGGCGGTGCGATGTTGTTGCGCAATGACGGGGGAAATGCAAATCATTTTATTAAAATAAAACTGGTTGGCCTGAAAGCCGGAAGTGCCAAGAACAACCATTTCGGCATAGGAGCCAAAGTGGAAGTACGTTCCGGGGAGCTTTACCAAACTCTCGTCGTAACTGATCCGAATGTGTATTTTGGTTTAGGTAACCGGCAACAGGCAGATATTGTGCGCATTACATGGACCAATGGAGTGCCCCAGAACATATTCATGCCCACCTCCAACCAGTCACTTGTTGAATCACAGACCCTCAAGGGCTCATGCCCGTTTCTGTATGCATGGGATGGGGAAAAGTATGAATTTGTGAAGGATATATTGTGGCGCAGTGCACTGGGCATGCCAATGGGTATCATGGGCGGAAATACCACCTATGCTTTTGCCGATGCATCGGATGATTATTTGAAAATCCCCGGAGCGGCTGTTAAGCCCCGGAAAGGCAAATATTCATTCCAGATGACCTCTGAACTGTGGGAGACTATTTATTATGATGAAATTGAACTGGTAGCGGTTGATCACCCTGAGAATACAGATATTTTTGTACCGGAGCAGTTCACACCCCCTCCATTCCCCGGAAATAAAGTATACCATGTATCTGAAAAAAGTCTTCCGGTTAGGGCAACTGATGCAAAAGGCAACGACGTGCTTGCTGCGGTCAGCAAAAAAGATGATGTATTCCTGGGCGGTTTCAAACCCGGCAAATACCAGGGTATTGTTGAAATGACGGAATTGATACTCGATCCCGGCGAATCGGGGAACGACGGAAATCTGCACCTGTTCCTTACAGGGTGGATATTTCCCACCGATGCCAGCATCAATGTGGCCTTGTCGCAAACAGAACAACTCAAGGTGGTTTCTCCCCGGATTCAGGTGATCAACAAAAAGGGTGAATGGGAAACCGTTATGGACAACCTGGGTTTTCCGATGGGAAAGGACAAAACGGTTATCGCCGACCTGTCGGGTAAGTTCCTGTCAGCGGATCACCGGATTAGGATTGTGACCAACATGGAAATTTACTGGGACTATATTTTCTTTTCCGATAAGGTTACCATGTCTCCGGTAAAGTCGACAAGCCTGCACCCGTCTTCCGCGGATTTACATTACCGCGGTTTTTCACGGCTTTACAGAAAGGGTGGACGATATGGTCCCCACTGGTTTGATTATTCGGTTGTGGATAAAGAGCCCAAATGGCGCGACCTGACAGGGAATTACACCCGTTTTGGCGATGTTCTGCCTCTGTTGCTCAATGCCGATAACCAATATATTATCAGCAATGCGGGAGATGAAATAACCCTTGAGTTTGATGCTTCAAAGCTGCCCAAACTACCTGAAGGCTGGAAGCGGGATTTTCTGGTACGCAGCGTGGGTTGGGTGAAAGACGGGGACCTGAATACGGCATACGGCCATACAGTGTTGCCGCTTCCATATCATGGCATGAGCAGCTATCCTCCATCGGAAAAAGATATCTATCCGGACGATCCCATACTTCAGGAATACAACCGGAAATACAATACCCGGGTGATTACTTCTGAAGGTTATCTGGAAGCACTTAAGAATGGGAAAAATTAACCGGCAGTTCTAAATTATTAATGATTCGCAGACATGAGATTTTCGTTTTCAGGATTCATACTTAGTACTTTTCTTGCATTTCAGTTGGCCGGCCTCCAGGCCCAAAGAATCGAACCTTTTTTTACCGACATGACCAAGCTGGCCCGTATTGATTTCAAATACACCATTGGTGACGACCATTATGAAAACATACTGGAGAGCAGCGGCTCGGGAATAACCATATTCGATTACAACGGTGACGGATGGATGGACCTTTATATGATGAATGGTACCTATATTGAAGGAATTTCGGATTTGGGAGGAATCAAGTATAAAGACACACCCGACCGGTTATATAAAAACAATGGTAATGGTTCCTTCACAGAGGTGTCCGGACTGGCCGGGCTTGACGACAGAAACTGGAGCATGGCCGCCGGAGCAATCGATATTGATAACGACGGGGACCAGGATTTGTACCTGCTGAATTACGGGCCAAACAGGTTTTTCAGAAATAATGGCAACGACACATTTACCGATATTACAGACCGGGTTGGACTAAAAGGACCGGATAAACTCAATGGTTTCACCAAATGGAGTATTGGTGTTTCCTACTTTGATTATAACCGGGATGGACGACTGGATGCTTTTGTAGGCAATTTCCTGGCTTTCGATCCCAAATATGTGTCAACTGAAACGCCGGGCATGATGCCCCATCCGTCGGAATACATGGGACAGGCATCCATGCTTTACGAGCAAAAGTCTGACGGCAGCTTTGTTGACGTCACCAAAAAAGCCGGCCTGTATTATCCTGATTCCAAGTGCATGGGCTTGACGGTTTTTGATTATGATGAGGATGGCGATTTGGACATATTTCAGGCCAATGACCATCAGTTGAATTTTTTGTTCAGAAATACAGGCGGAAAGTTTAAGGAAGTGGGTATTGCCAGCGGTGTAGCTGCTAACACAAAAGGTAATCCTTGTGGATCCATGCACGGAACATTGGGTGATGTGGATGGAGACGGGCTGATTGACATATTGGTTACCGATCTTGAATATGGAGCATTTTATAAAAACACAGGTGGGGGAGTTTATAAGGATATTTCCGAATCAAGCGGCGTGGCCGGATTCCTGATGGGCAAAGGCGGATGGGGTTCCGAGCTTTTCGATTATGATAATGATGGTGATCTGGATATCGTTTCGGCCAACGGAACAGCAGAAGAATTGGTATTGCAGCATCCGCTTTTGCTTGAGAATGATGGGAATGGACATTATAAAAATGTTGGACCCTCCCGTGCAGCCTATTTCTCCACAAAGAGATCAGGACGGGGAGTGACCGTATGGGATTATGATAACGACGGTGATATGGATATCATATTTTCGCATGTTGACAAGCAGGCCACAGCCACCCTGCTGCGCAACAACACAGGCAACCGGAATCACTGGGTGGGTTTTACACTCAAAGGAGCAAACGGTCCTGCATCAGCTATTGCAGCAAAAGTGGAGATCACCGCTGGCGGAAAAAAGCAGGTAAGAATCAACCAATGGACCACGAGTTATCTTTCAAATAAGGATCCCCGAATCCATTTCGGACTCGGTAACCACAAGCTGGTAGAACGCATAGAAATCACCTGGTCCGACGGTAAGAAGGAAATTTATAATAACATAGGAGGTGACCGCTATCTGACCATAGTGCAAGGCAAGGGTATCATTCTGAAATGATGCGCTGCAAGCCGAATAAATAACAAATTCACAAAAAAAATCCAAGCATAAATCATGGACCACCAGTATGTAAGCAGGGTTGTTGACCTGACCAACCCGGAAAAAAACGTCATTTACAACATGACACACGATGAAGCCATTGAACTTTTAAAATCAGGTGATGCTGAAAAAGTGAGGCAAATCGACGGACAGTTTTCACTCATCTCTGTTAACGAAAAAACCATCCGGATGGCCAGATCTATTGGCAGACCCATGCGCTATTTCATTGCCAAAAGAATGGCAGGTCCCAGCCTGGTAGTTGCCGAGCGAATTGATACCATCTTTGAATATCTGAAAAAGGAGGAACTGGATGATCAGTTCCATCCTTCATATACCCGAATGGTGCCGGCACATTACATAACCACCATTGAATTGCTGGGCTGCCCCGACCCGAATCCTGTTTATAAGCGGTTTTTTACCCCTGAACGAAACCGGTTCAATGATATGAACATACAGCAAATGGGTGAATACTATGTCGGGACTGTTTACAACGAAATAAAAAAATGGCTGCAAAACAGAGCCAATAAAGGACCTGTGGGTGTAACCTTTTCAGCCGGAATCGACAGTGGTTCGGTATTCCTGCTCACCTGTCATGCGCTTAAAGAACTCGGAGAAAGCCCATCCAGACTTAAAGCTTTTACACTCTCAGTTGATGGAGCCGGTGAAGATTTGTTGCAGGCCCGGAAATTTCTTCAGGCATTGAAACTGGAATTGTTCCTCGAACCGGTGGAAGTTAGTTATGATTCACTCGACTGGAAGAAGACCATCAAGATAGTTGAGGATTACAAACCACTCGATATTCAATCAGCAACAATGAACATGGCTTTACTTCAGGGAATCCGTTCGCGTTATCCCGATTGGAAATTTATGATTGACGGGGAAGGTGGTGATGAAAATATGAAGGATTACCCAATTGAGGAAAACCCGGAACTGACCATTCGCAGCGTACTCAATAACCTGATGTTATACCACGAAGGATGGGGCGTTCAGTCGATCAAGCATTCGCTTACCTATTCCGGCGGACTAAGCAGGGGATACATGCGCTCCTATGCCACTTCAGACAGGTTGCATTTTGATGGATTCAGTCCCTATACACTGCCCAATGTGATTGAAATTTCAGAAGGCATTCCTTACATTGATCTCACCGGTTGGGATCATGAAAGGCTGTATGATTTAAAGGGAAAGATTGTAGCTGCCGGAGTTAAAGCAATAACCGGAATGGATATGCCGGTATTTACAAAGAGACGCTTTCAGCATGGAGCTGCCTCCCGGGCAAGTTTTGAAAAACTTTTCCCTGATAAGGAAATTGCTTACCGGAGAGAATTTTTGTCGAATTATGAATGATCAGCTGCCTGCTGAAATCAACGATCAGTGGATAGTTTCGCAAAGAGGCACCAAGCAGGTAGCAGATACCATGAGGCCCTATGCCTGGCTGGTGGAAAAAGAACGGACAGCATCAGGTTGTATTGAGGATGTCGGGATCATTTTTCTGACCAACAGTGAGTGCCCATTTCATTGCCTGATGTGCGATTTGTGGAAGAATACCGTTGATGAAATGGTTGCTCCGGGGGCCATTCCTGCTCAGATTGAATGGGCCTTGAACCGGATGCCCCCTGTTAAGCATCTGAAACTTTATAACAGCGGAAGTTTCTTTGATACAAGGGCAATTCCGGAAGCAGATTACGGCAAAATTGCCGGTTTGGTGAGGCATTTGGAAACAGTGATTGTTGAATGCCATCCGAAGCTGGTGAATGAACGATGCCTGAAATTTGCCGATATGCTTACTCCGGAATTGCAGGTTGCCATGGGATTGGAAACAGTGCATCCGGAGGTGCTTCAGAAATTAAACAAGAAAATGACTGCAGCGGATTTTGCCCGGGCTGCGGATTATCTGGAAAAACACCACATTCTTTCACGGGCTTTTGTGTTGCTTAAACCTCCCTTCCTTTCCGAAGATGAAGGCATATTTTGGGCTGAGAAGTCGGTTGATTTTGCATTTGAGTCGGGGGTGGAGTGTTGCACCATAATACCGGTAAGACCCGGTAATGGAGCTATGGATATACTCATGCAGCAGGGCTGTTTTGTGCCACCCGTCATTCAATCACTGGAAAAAGTATTGGAGTATGGTATCAGTTTGCGAAAGGGAAGGGTTTTTGCAGACACCTGGGACCTGAAATTGTTTTCATCATGTGATCATTGCCTGGGTGCCCGGATCAAACGTCTTGAAAACATGAACCTGCATCAGCAGGTATACAACTATGTATTTTGTAATTGCAACCATAATGAGGTATGCACGTAAATCAACATACATTATAATGCTTATTATATGAAACGAAGACACTTCATTACCGCAGCATCCGCAGCAGTTCCTGCGGTTGCAGCCGGAATGCTTTCATGTAAATCCGGTGCCAGGGAGGCCTTAAATGCAGAAGTCTTGGGAACAGGTCTGTTGTCAGATCCACTGATTGATAAAGCCCTTAATGCCATGCTGTGCATGCAGCGGATGGCATGGGAGCAGGGAACTGCCTCCCAGGCATTAATTGCGGTTGGCAGAAAGGACCTGGCCATCCTGTTTGCCAGGGATGCCGTTGTAAGGCAGGATAGCGAGGGCCGGTTGGGTATTCTGGGCAATGATCCCGGCATAACCGATCCTGCTTCCAACGGGGAGGCTGTAATGATGGCCTGGAAGGAAACCGGGGATGAAAATTACAGAAAGGCTGCAGATGCCATGTACCGGTTTTTGAAAAACACAACACATAAAACCAAAGACGGTGTGCTGCATCATATGAACTATGGCAGGTTGATATGGAGTGATTCCTCATTTATGGCAGCACCTTTTCTTGCGCATATGGGTGATTTTGACGAAGCTGTGAAACAAATTGAAGGTTTCCGGAAGTACCTGATGGATCCGGAAAAGAAGCTCTACCACCACCAGTGGGATGATGAAAAGATGGATTTTTCAAGGAAAGAATTGTGGGGTGGGGGTAATGGATGGACTGCTGCAGGAATTGCGAAAATAATGAATTTGTTGCCTGCGGAAAGGAAGGATTTATATGATAAACTGGCTGTTTATGGAAAAGAAGTCATCGACGGGTGTCTGGCTTACATAAGACCCGATGGTCTTTTTCATGATGTAGTTGACGACAGCAATTCGTTTGTTGAGACCAACCTGAGTCAGATGCTTGCTTTTGCCATTTACACAGGTGTGAAAGCCGGCTGGCTCAGTTCCGCTTACAAAGAAAAGGCTGATGTCATGCGCTCGGCTGCCAGATTAAAGATTGATTCCAACGGTATTGTGCAGGGAGCCTGTGGCTCTCCGTTTTTTGACAAGCCGGGTACATCCACCGAAGCACAGGCTTTTTTCCTGATGATGGAGAGCGCATGGAATGCAGTTAACTTCCGGTAGGTAACTCAATCGTAAAGGTTGTTCCGGATATTTCGTCTGAGGTGAAGTATACCTTGCCATTCAGATAGTTTTCGCCGAAAAGTTTCATGCTGTATGTGCCAAGGCCTCTTCCCATACCTTTGGTTGAAAAAGATCGTTGAAAAATCTGCAGTTTTACATCGGGAGGAATTACACCGGGATTATGTACGCTGAAAAGCACCTTCTCTGAATGCTGAGTACAGAATATCGTAATCGTTCCTTTTTGCGCTGTGGCTTCTGCAGCATTTTTTGCCATATTGAGCAGGACTCTTCTCAGTAATGTACTGTCTGTCTTTATTTTGAAATTGTTAATACAGCCTGTAGTGTCCAGATTCCGGGAATTCATAACCGGGTTATACAGGATCTGCTTTCTTACGGATTCAATTATCTCAAATGAAAAATTATCCTTCAGGTCCAAAATAAGTTCATGGTTTTCCGCAGCTTTGAGCTCGCGCTGAAATTTGATCTCTTCGATTACCATTTCTCCGATGGTTTCAAGTAGATCTATGTATTCATGCAGGCTTTCCTGCCGGTTCTCTCTTTTGATAATATCAATAATTCCTGCAAAGGCACCCAAACGGTTCATGATATCGTGAAAGAAAACATTCTCGAGAGCCAGGTTTCGCTTTTCATTGCTGATGTCAGCCAGGTTCAGGAAGGTATACATAACTCCGTTAAAATATACCGGTGCGCAGGTAACCTTAAAATCATGGAAATTGGTGAGGCTGTTTTCAATCGAAGTCAAACGGCACTCTCCGGTGATCATTCTGTTTTGTAATTGCGACTGCTTAAGTGTTTGATTAATGCCGCAAAACTGGCAATTCTCGGTTGTACCACAGTCTCCGTTCTTTTTGTTGTTCAGGCAAAATAAAACCTCTCCGGGCCGCCTTCCTATTAATTCTTCCAGACTCCTGCTTTTGACTATTTCATGCCTTCGGAAGTTTGAAATGACAATCTGGCGATTCTGGTTCACTATTGCTGAAATAAGAGGACTTGAATCCAGCACTTCCTGCATAAACTTTAAATTTTCAGCGGAACTAAAATCAACGTATAATTCGGGATACAACTTCTCAGCCGATAGTAATGATCCGGGAGTAATACCGCTAGTCATATTTCAATCCAATTGGTGTTTCAAATATAACCATAAATAAAGAGTAAAATATGCGAATATATTATAAATTACCAACAATCACGTAACTAAAAGATATATAGTATGTTAAAAATATAGGCTATTTTACATTATGGCAGCTATATTACTTATTTCAATTCCTTTTTCAGAATATTTTCAAATCGTGTTGTTGAAATATAGCGGTCGGCAAGTAATTTGCCATCCCTGATCAGGTTGAAGACAGCGTAAACCGATGGTGCTTGTTGTGCCTCCCGGGCAGTTGTCAGTTCCCGGATATTCATGTCGAGCTGATGTTTCTTAATTAAAGGTTTTGCCTCTTCAACAAAACGCGCTACCCAGGGGCATTGGCTGGAATAGACCATATGCCAGCCTTTCAGGTTCGACCGGGCATCTGCAGTATTGTTAAAGCCCAAAGCCGGTTGTTCTCCTTTAAAATTCTTTACCAGTAACTGGCATTTTTCCATTTCTTCCTTTACGGTATAACCGTTTTTTAAAAAGAGATCGCGGTTGGCCATGAATGCCCCGTCGCTGGAAACTACAGCCACACCTTTCATTTTTGCATTGCGGGCATCCGATTCTGCTTCTTCCAGTAAGGCAGAACCCAATCCTTTTTTCTTGTTGTTGTTGGGATATACCCACAGGCAATGGATAAACATATAATCCAAAGCATTCACCGCGCGCCAGGCAAATTCACCGGGTACATATTCGATGTACCCGGCTACCTTACCAGCCTGATCCGGCTTGATAACTTTCATGTTCAGACCTTCTGAAAACCTGTTTTTCAACCAGTCGATCTTCAGCCGGAAATACTTGTTGTTGGGATTGATAAAGCAGATTACCTGGGGATAATCGGTCAGGTTTTTTTCATCTACCCGAATGATCTGATGCATAAGTTGTATAGTGATTAGTTAATAATCGGATTTTTGCGCTTAATTTAGGTTATTTCACCATAATAAAAAACTTTCAAAACTATAGCGATATAGAAGTAATCCGCATTAAGCAACGTAAATTCCGCCATCGCTTCGCGCTGGTTTTTTTGAGGGATTACTGCGTGATCCGCAGGGGGTATCCCTGCAAAAGAAAATAAATCCCGCCATCGCTTCGCGCTGGGGGGGTATTATCTGAGGAATTACTGCGTGATCCGCAAGGGGGTATCCTTGCAAAAGAAAATAAATCCCGCCATCGCTACGCGCTGGGGGTATTAAAAATTTAAAGGGACTTCAAGCGAGCTTGAGTCCCTTTAAATTTTTAATACCCGCTTCGCCGGGATTTATTTTCTTTTGCGGAGAGAGAGGGATTCGAACCCTCGGAACCCCGAAGGGTTCAACAGTTTTCGAGACTGCCCCGATC
>JAFGOR010000203.1 GCA_016926375.1 Bacteroidales bacterium | reverse complement strand
GTATTCAGGTAAAACTCCACATTTTTGGTTTTCAGGTGCTGATGCACCAGTGCCGCCATGGAATAATCCAAGGGTGTCATCACCTGTTCAGCCATTTCCACAATGGTCACCCGCAATCCATATTCATGCAGGTTCTCAGCCATTTCCAGGCCAATAAAACCGGCTCCAACCACTACGGCATGTCGAGGATTCTTTTCGGTAATATACTTTTTGATCTTATCGGTATCGGGTACATTGCGCAAGGTAAAAATTCCCTCGGCATTAATCCCGGGAAGCGGCGGCTTAACCGGTTCTGCGCCTGGCGACAATACCAGCTTGTCATAGTGCTCGGTATAGGTCTTTCCTGTTCGCAAATCTTTTACCGTAACTTCCTTAGCTGCACGGTTTATGGAAATCACTTCGGAAAGAATACGCACTTCGAGATGGAAACGCTTACCAAACGTTTCCGGGGTTTGCACAAATAGGTTTTCCCTTTCACTGATGGTGCCACCAATGTAATAGGGTAACCCGCAGTTGGCATAGGAAATATACTCGCCCCGTTCAAATATGATGATTTCACTGGCTTCGTCCAGACGCCTGAGACGTGCTGCCGTAGTGGCACCACCTGCTACTCCGCCTACAATCAAATACTTCATATGTCTTTTTTTATTTTATAAATGGCTATACTAACTAAGTTAAGCATTTCAAAAGAATCGTACAGCAAAAATAAAATAAATATATATTTCTACATATGACAATACTTAGGATTGTAAAGACAATTATTCCCGGTGTAACCGGGGCGACCTGGTGCGGTATGTTTCGGGGATATCGGGAATACCATTGCCATTGCTATCGGGTTGTTGCTGCAGGTACCAGAGCAGGGCCATCCATTCCTTTATCTCCTGAACACCTTCAACAGCCGGATCAGCATCTATAATAGCCGCATTGATTGAGTTTATCGGATTCCCATTGGCATCTTTCAGGGTTACCTTGACCAGTCCCTTACTGAGTTTTTTTATGATGCCAATAAACTCAAGCAAATAGGTGTTAGCCGTAAGGCTGTACAATTTGGTGTTTTGCTTTGACCAATCAACCGGCACGTAATCTTTTTTGTCTTTGTCACGTGTTTGAATGGCAGTGATTTTCTTCAGCAATCCTTTTTCGGTATTATAAGCGGCATCCAGCCCGCCGAAATACATGTAGTTACTGGGACTGCTTGAGGGTGCCAGGTAGAGCACTTCCATAATCCCCTTCAGTTCTTTACCGGTAACATAAACACGTGCCAGCGGGTAACCGGGAACACCATCGTTTCCGTTGCCAAGTGATACCACCCTGAACAGATCCGCTACCGATTGCTTGCCGGTAGCACCGGGCACTATGTTATCGCGTACCATTCCCGTGGGGAACAGTGTAATATCAGCACCCTCAGGAGTATTCCGGTTAACATAGGCATAAATGGCGTCGGCTATAAGGGGTCCCAGGTTGCTGTTCTCTGCTTCCTTACCCTCGTTGCATATCAGCGGGAAAACGGTTTCGGCAATTACCGAATTGTATTGCAAACCCAATGGTTTCAAAATATACCGTGTAATAAGCTTTTCCTGGTCGGAAATGGCTTGTAGAAAAGCTGTATTGGCAGCAATCGCATCATCAATCGGAATAACCCTGGCCTCGGACCGTAACACTTTTCCATTGTCAATTTCCAGTTCAAGCCGGCCCAGTCCTGCGCCATACGCACCGGTTTGAACGATGGGTGTACCGTTTACCACCAGCGGCTCGTCAATGAGTGTATGGGTGTGCCCGCTGATGATCACATCAATGCCGGGCACTTTTTGGGCCAGGGTAACATCCTCACCCGTCCAGTTACCCGCATCATCTTTACCCAATCCGCTATGCGACAAGCAGATTACCAGGTCCACTTTTTCTTTTTCGCGAAGCAGGGCTGTTATTTTCTTAGCTGTTTTCAAGGGATCTGCAAAAACAACAGGCCGGGCCAACGGCGCATCGTGTATGGCCACATATCCGAGGAGTCCAAATACACCTATTTTCAGTCCGTTTTTTTCGACAACCTGGTAAGGTTTTACAATGCCATTATCCACCATGGCTTTCAACCGGTCGTCGGCCGTATCTTTCTTAGAAAAGGCAACATTGCTTAAAGTAAGCAAAGGAAGAGGTTCATTTTCCATTGACCGTTGAATAATGTCGGTCAGTGCGCCGGGACCAAAGTCGAACTCATGGTTGCCGAGGCTCACCACGTCGTATCCCGCCCTTTTCATCAGGGGCAGCTGAAATCCCGTTTCCCGTTCCAGCGCATGAAACAGCGTGCCCATCAGAAAGTCGCCGGCATCCAACACCAATACCTGATCGCCATTGTTTTTCTTCTCAGCTTCGATCAAAGAAGCGATACGGGCAAAACCACCGATGGTGTTGTCGTCGTTAAGGGTTTCGGGACTGAAGTCGGTTTCAGGCGAATAACCGTTCAGCCTGCTGTGCAGGTCGTTGGTGTGGAGGATAATTAGTTTTTTGGGGCTTTTCTGGGCGTTGGTTCCGCACAGGGTGGCTGCAAGTAG
>JAFGOR010000202.1 GCA_016926375.1 Bacteroidales bacterium | reverse complement strand
TTTTTTGTAAGCCCAACTGTAAGCCCATCTGTAAGCCCATCTATGCAATTTCGTTTTAAATCGACTTTTTTGAATTAACGTTTAAGCGTTAAAACTGTAGTTCATTTTACTTGGTAAATGGATTTTTTGAGGCCTTTGTGGTGCTTTAATTACAGGCCATAGGAGAGGAATTAAAACAAGGGGTAATAGAGCCTTTAATAGGTAGGAAATACTTAAATCAGTTTTAAATCACAAATCAATGTTTTGGACGTTTCGTTTTAAATTAGTGTAGTATTCAAATATAGCTACTATTATAATAGAATCAGGCTTTTTAAGGCTTTTTTAGTTTAAGGCTTTTTGGACACTTCGTTTTAACCCCCATAAGTGGTTCCGGGAGTCAGTTGGACATAGGTTGAAAGCCAGTTGTTACCCATATCGTCGATATTACGTCCCAGTTCCTTATAATATTCAAAGGGAATCAGCAAACCGTAGTTCAGCTCGGTATTTTTGGGCGGATCCCGGATGATGCCGGTAACGGTAAAGGGGTGCGTTGCATCCAGCACCATGATTTCCCCTATAGGATCCTTTTCCCCAAAATACTTTCGGGCCATTTTTTCAGAAATAACTATGGAATGCGTGTTATTAAATATCGTTTGAACATCTCCTTTCAGCAGGGGAAAAGAAAACATGCTGAAAAAATCCGCATCAACAAAACATACCTGCTCCATGATTTTGGTTTCATTCACCTGTACCAAAGCCTGTTCCCTGTTATAATGGGTAATGCGGTCAATATTGGCTATGTTTCCTTTTAACACTTTGGCCATGCCCGCAGGAGTCACCGATACATGAAATACCTCCCCATTGGTGTAAAACTGATCCTGGATAACCCGGTAAATGTTGTCTCCATTGGCGTGGAATCTGTCAAAGCTCACCTGGAACATAACCCAAAGGAATATGAGCATGGCGCTGGCCATTCCAATTGAAAGACCAAGGATATTCAGAATGGTGTATTGTTTATTTCTGTACAAGGTTCTGAAACCCAGTTTTAAGTTGATTATTTTCATGCGTATGTATTTTTCTTTTCGTAATTAAGTTCTTATGCCTCTTTTATAATACTTTCCCACACCGTGGTTTCATATCCTGATTCCTAAATGCCTCGTTTCTGTTATTTTACAATTGCCATGCCACTGTTATTAAATACATGTAAATCAAATTTATGTAGGGGTTTAGCTAAACTTTCCGGTTTATTAGTGTTCAAAATCTGAACATGTTGTGTTCGTTTTGTGAACATTGTTATACTTTTACAGGGAAAATATGGGTGCTTATATGGAAAAGAAGAAAGGCCGAATCCTGATAGTTGATGACAATGTACAAATTCTTAGCTCGCTGCAATTATTATTAAAGTCAGAATTTGCGGAGATATCCACTTTGAAAAATCCCAATCAGATACCTTTTGTCCTGCAATCAGGTCATTTCGATATTGTGCTGCTCGATATGAATTTCCGTTCGGGTGATAACACCGGAAATGAAGGATTGTATTGGCTTACAGAAATCCTTAAACGGGATCCCCAGGTTGTGGTTATCATGATCACGGCCTATGGCGATATCGATTTGGCTGTAAAGGCCATTAAGAGAGGGGCCACCGATTTTATTTCAAAACCCTGGGATGCTGAAAAGCTGATTGTTACCTTGACAAATTCACTGGAGATCAAGCTTAAGAGGGTAGAAGTAAAAAAGCTGCAAGGCAGGCAAAGACAATTGAGTGAAGACATGGAAAAGCAGTTCAGGTTGTTTCGTGGGATTTCCAAAAAAATGGAACAGGTTTACAAAACCATTGATAAAGTCGCACTTACCGATGCCAATGTGCTCATCCTGGGTGAAAACGGAACCGGTAAAGAAGTAATTGCGCGGGAAATCCATAAAAGATCACTACGTGCTGCAGAAATATTTCTTTCAGTTGACATGGGATCAATCAGTGAGACCCTCTTTGAAAGTGAAATGTTCGGTCATGTGAAAGGCTCATTCACAGACGCAAGAGAAGACCGTACGGGCAGATTTGAAGCTGCTTCCGGAGGAACCCTGTTTATGGACGAAATTGCTAATTTGTCCATGCCGGCGCAAAGCAAGCTGCTTGGTGTACTGCAAAGCTATGAAATAACACGGCTTGGTTCAAACAATCCGGTAAAAGTAGATTTCCGGCTTATTTCAGCAACCAATAAAATACCTGCTGAACTCATTCATCAGAATCTTTTCAGGGAGGACCTGTTGTTCAGGATCAATACCATACAGATTGAACTTCCGCCTTTGCGCGAAAGAACAGAAGACATTCCCGGGCTTGCAGAATATTTTCTGAAACAATTTGCTTTGAAATACGGAAAGCCTGGTTTAAAAATGACCGGAGATACTTATGATGCCCTGGCTGATTATCACTGGCCGGGTAATATTCGTGAATTAAAGCATACCATTGAAAAAGCAGTGATATTATCCGATACCGACTTGCTGAAACCTGATAATTTGGGTTTAAGATCGGGCAATACCAATATTTACGCTGCCAGAGATCGCGATGGCGATACAGGTAGTTTGTCTGATATTGAAAGAAATGCAATCATCAGGGCGTTGGAAAGATTTGATGGTAATGTTACAAAAGCAGCAAAACTGCTTGAGATATCCAGAACCACCTTGTATTCAAAAGCCAGGGAATATGGAATTCCTTTATGATTTGCATATTGCCGGAAACAATACTTCCTGCATGATGGTTATTAAAAGAAAAATCAATCATGACCAATAATCGTTACTCACTGATTGCTGCAATCAGGATTATACTGATATGTGCCAACTGTTTTGCTTTGGTATGGCTGATTACCCAAACCAACCGGCCTGCAACAAGCCTCTTTGTTTTTTTACTGCTGGTTTTGCAGGTGGTGTTGCTTGTTCATTTTCACAACAGGATCAACCGGGACCTGGCTAATTTCTTGGTTTTTCTTCAGGAAAATGATACCACACTTGCTTTCTCAAGGCAAAGGATTGAAAAAAACTTTAAGGGAATAACATTTCATTTAGATCAGATCAATAAGAAATTGCAAACAGCCAGGATTGACAGGGAACGCCAGTTTCATTACCTTCAGGCTGTTGTCAGGCAGGTAGATACCGGTATTATTGCTTTCGATCAGGATGGTAAGGTTGAGATTTTTAATCGGGCTGCTCGTGAACTTTTGGGTATTCATGCACTGAATAACATCAATACACTTGTTGAACTTTGCCCTGAGCTTTCCGGATTGTTGATTCCCGGCGGCAAGCAACCATCCTCTCCGGTGAGAATCAGGGTAAGCGGGAACGAACGCGTGCTTGCCGTTAAATCAGGTTCAGTTGTTTTTAATAACAGTGTGGTTCAACTGATTAGTTTCCAGAATATCCGTCCTGAATTGGAAGCAGGAGAGCTGGAAGCCTGGCGAAAACTGATCCGGATACAGCGGCACGAAATCATCAATTCCATTACGCCAATAACCACACTGACAACCGCGATTAAAAGGTGCTTCACAAAAGGCAGCATTCGGAAAAAAATGAATGAAATATCAAGTGAGCACATTGATGATGCATTGAAGAGTGTGGAAGTAATTGAGGATCGGAGCAGGGGATTGATAGATTTTGTGGAAAGGTTCAGAAACCTGACAGACATTCCGGTATTGAAAATGGAAATCATTTTGCTGAAGAAACTGATTGACCAAACAGAAATCCTGTTCTCAAAACAATTGCAGGAATTAAATATTATATGGAGAACGGAGATCCGTCCTGACAATCTTAAGCTGGTTGCCGACGAAAAACTGATCCAGCAGGTACTGATCAACCTGGTAAAAAACTCGGTTGAGGCAATCAATCACCGGCAAGGCGAGGTTATCATCAAGGCATACAACATTCCGCAAAATTGTTCTGTTATTCAGGTTTTTGATAACGGAACCGGGGTTGATGAGCAAATCGCAGAATCCATTTTTGTACCTTCCTATACCACCAAAGAAAATGGTTCGGGCATTGGATTAAGCATATCCCGGCAGATTATTCAAATGCACCATGGAACGCTCTCGGCCAAATCATCTGAAGGTTACACGGTATTTGAGATTGTGTTACCCGTGTTATAGCATGTATTTGTTAGACTGTAGGATTTAGCTAATGGCCAACACCTGCCGGCAGGCAGGCAGAACCAAAACCTCTATCTATGGATTTTCAGGAAACTTTGAAACGTATTCCATGGTAATAAAGATGGATTTGATATAAATGGTAGTTATCCCTTCAAACCCGGAATCCCAGCCGATCATCAGGTAACATTCCCCACGGGCATTGGAAACCATTTTAAACGGGTTTCCACCATTGGTACGGGTTATCGGAGCATATTGGGTAGTGGTTTCTGTTACTCCCAAAGTTCCTACAACCTGCATGATTTCATTTGACAGTCCGCTTTGCAGATCTACTTCAAAATTAGGCCGGTAATAGCCATCACCATCAATAAAATTGGAAGGAACGGTATCCAGTCCTCCTACGCCAAGAGCCAGGTCAGGTGATCCACCGGCGCCAACGCTGTTTTTAGCCACGTTGGATGCGATGAACAGGGTAAAGGTAACATCATAGAGGGCATTGGGAATCAAACCGGTTACGTGCTTGTACGTGCAACTAAGCAGGTCATCACTGTGGTTGTTACCCGATATCATCACTGATCCCAAATTGGTATCAAGAGGTATGGGTAACTTGCTCCATTTATACTCCAGTTCATAAAACTCCTCCTGACCTTGCGGATAGTCCGAAAACAAAACTTCCCAGTCATCGGTACCGATGTGAAAATTGTACTCGAATTCCTTGTAATCAGGTTCAGCGTCTTTTGGTTCGCAGTTGCTCAATAACATTACAACCGGGAGCATCAGTAATATGGTTTTGAGAAATTTCATATACGGGAGATTATAATTATTCACTTGAGTTTTTCTGCAAACATGAGGTTTTCCGGAAAAGGTTCGAAAACTCCTGTGCTATCAGGATTCATGGAGAGATCCAACCAGTGCTTTTCAGCCTCCGGTGCTAATATAACCGGCATTCTCTTTTTGATGTTGTGAATTTCTTCCATCATCGGATTGGCTCTGGTTGTAATTATGGTAAAGGTGTTTAATTCCTCGCCGGTTTCCCTGTTGGTCCATTGATCATACAAACCCGCCAGGGCAAAAGCAGGTTGTTCTGACAGACCAATAAAATAAGGAATCTTCTCGTTTCCTGAAGTTTGCCATTCATAAAATCCATTGGTAAGCACCAGACAACGCTTTTTATTGAGAACGTGACGGAATGACGGTTTTTCAGCAAGCGTTTCTGACCGGGCGTTAAATGTCCTGGTCCTTATTTCACTGGCATTATTTGCGTCTTTTACCCAGTTGGGAACAAGCCCCCAGTGATAAAGCCTGATTTCTCCGGTATTATCATTGCAAATTACCGGTAAAAGGGGTAATGAAAAAGCATTGACTTTTAATTCTCTCTGATACTTTTTGGGTTCCGATAATTTGGCACCAAAACGCTTTTCAAGCTCTTCGCGGGTCAGATCTATCTTGATGGTGTAACACATGGTTGCGAAGATACTCAGAAATTAAACGCAATCAGAAGAACAATCCGATACTTAGTATGACCTGCTGAATCCGCGGATTGAAATCCATTGTGCCTTCTTCTCCCAGGTTGATCCCGTCGCCGATTTTACTCAGGCTTCCTTCATATTTCAAATCTATAGCCAGTTTTTTGATATCGAAACCAATGCCTGCCTGAAATCCCACACTGGCTTTGTTCCATCGCAAGTCATAATCGGTTATTCTTTCCAGGTCGGAATCATCGCTGACCAAAAACGTAAGAACAGGCCCGATGCCCGCTTTGAAAGCGCCTGCCTTTAATCCCAGCATGAGCGGAAAGTCAAGCCGGTTGAGCGTTTGGATTGTCTGATCAGCATTGTCGGGATTGGCGGAATTCAGGTCGTAAACATTGATGTTATTTCGTGTTACAGTATACAGAGCCTCTGGTTGAATGTAAAAATTGAACAGCTGTATCTGGCTTATCAATCCTACATGATATCCGATTAAGGCGTATTTGGGGATGGTAATCCGGTAATTGGATGTGGATGTCGGATTTGGGGTTTCAATGACATCATCGCTTCTTAAGCGTGATGTGTTGATTCCGCCGCGAATACCAAACTTCACCTGTCCGAACGTAACAGTTGAGAAAGTAAGTAAAAGTGCCAGCAATACAAAACGGTTGCTTTTCATGATAGGAGTGGGTTATTGGTTTTTCTCATTTAATAACAACGTATCGTAAGTAACAGATATTTTATCTCTTGAAATTCATTAGTTATATGACAAAAAAAACTTACAATGGTTGCGCCAGCAGCCATTCAATTTCATGCTTATTTAAAAACAATTTAAACTGAAATCGGAAAGGTTTATGAATTAATTTTACTTTCTTTGCCAAAATTATCATATCACTTATTTAAATCAGATTATTATGGAAATTTCTCAGAATAAGGTTGTTTCGCTTTCTTATGAACTCAGGGCTAACAGCAAAGATGGGGAAGTGATTGAAACTGTTGACCGGAATACACCGCTCACTTTTCTTTTTGGTAGCGGATCTTTGCTTCCCAAGTTTGAAGACAATTTGGCCGGTCTGAAGGTTGGTGACAGTTTTGATTTTAGTTTGGTCAGCGTTGATGCATATGGAGATTTTGATGAAAATTCGGTTATCAAAATACCGCTGCAGGCATTTCAAATGGATGGGAAAGTTGATTACGAATTGGTTAAGATTGGAAATAAAATACCCATGCAGGATAGCCAGGGACACCGGCTGACAGGCGTAGTGAAAGTAATTGAATCAGATGCCGTGACGATGGATTTTAATCATCCTCTGGCCGGAAACAGCTTGTTTTTTAAGGGTGAGGTTACTGAAATCCGTCAGGCCACCGAAGAAGAAATGATGCACGGACACATCCACGGAAACACCGGTTGTGAGAGTGGATCATGCGACAGCTGTGGCTGTGGTGATGGAGGTTGCCATTGATCAGCACATTGTACTGAAAATTTCAATTCGGATTGGTAAGCGTAGTCTCCTGACTACGCTTTTTTTTGACTTTTTAATAAGTAGTCTTTACTTTATTTGTTGATGCTAAAATCATCCCAGTCCTTCCATACCGGAAATTTTTCGCGAAAATCATCCAGTTTATCCCTCGACAAATCAACATTCAGGATTCCTTCATTGGGATTGGGTAATTCAGTAAGTATT
>JAFGOR010000201.1 GCA_016926375.1 Bacteroidales bacterium | reverse complement strand
TGAACACCGGTTTGCCTGACCGATCCCTCCAACACTTCGGCGTATTTCAGGGTGGACGCAATCAGCGCATTTTCCGAATTTTTCTCTACAACCAGGGCAGGAACTTTCTCATAGGTATCCTTAAAAGTAGTTCCCGGTGTATCCGGAACCAGTTTTGCCAGACGATCTGCCTCTGAAAGTTCGAGCTTCTGAACACGCGCCACATCGCGAATAGCCATTTTGGGAGCCATGGTGCCGAATGTTATCACATGGGCCACACGTTCCTTTCCATACTTTTTAACCACATACTGCAACACTTTTTCTCTGCCGTCTTCGTCGAAGTCAATGTCAATATCGGGCATGGAAATGCGATCGGGGTTCAGAAAGCGCTCAAACAGCAGGTCATATTTAATCGGATCGATATCCGTAATTTTCAAACAATAGGCAACAACCGAACCGGCAGCAGAGCCCCTTCCGGGTCCTACAGAAACGCCCATTTCACGTGCCGCCCTGATCACATCCCAAACAATCAGAAAGTAACCGGGGAAGCCCATCTTGCGTATGGTATCCAATTCAAAATCAATTCTTTCCCTGACAATTTCATTCATGTCGGGGAACCGCTTTTCAGCCCCCATGTAGGTAAGGTGCCTCAGGTATTCGTAGGCATCTGCAAATCCATCGGGAATTGGAAAGTCAGGCATGATAGGGTTGCTGTTCAGTTCGTAGAGTTCGATTTTCGAAACCACATCCTGTGTATTTGCAATGGCCTGAGGAACGTCGGCAAAGAGCCTCTTCATCTCATCCTGCGTTTTGAGCCATTCCTGCCTGGTGTAGCGCAACCTGTTCGGATCATCTACATCTTTTCCGGTGCTGATGCACAACAACCTGTCATGAGCCGCAGCATCTTCTTCGTTGATGAAGTGAACATCATTGGTGGCAATACATTTGATACCGGTTTCCTCTGCCAGCTTTAAAAGCTGGTTGTTAACAAAAACCTGGTTTTCAAAAACCTCCCGGTCAATCTGGGGATCTCCTGAAGGATGCCGCTGCAGTTCGAGGTAAAAATCATCCTGAAAGATCTGTCTGTATTCGGCAAGTGCCTTCCTGGCAGCCTCCACACCTTCGTGCCGCAACAACCAGGGGATTTCGCCATGAAGACAGGCGGAGGATGCAATTAATCCGTCGGAAAACTTATGGAGCAATTCCTTGTCAACACGGGGACGATAATAGAAGCCCTCTGTCCACCCGTAGGAAACCATTTTAATCAGGTTCTTATATCCCTGCTTGTTTTTGGCCAGCAACACCAGATGAAATCCGCCGCCATCCGATTTGTCGGATTTCTCAAACCGTGATCGCCTGGCTACATATACTTCACATCCCAGAATGGGTTTGACACCCTGCTTTTTGGCCTCGTTATGGAATTCCTTAGCACCAAACATGTTCCCATGATCGGTAATGGCTACGGCTTCCATATTGTCTTTTTTCGCCTTGGCAATCAAACTCTTGATAACAGCTGCACCATCAAGTATGGAATATTGGGTATGTACATGAAGATGTGTAAAAGCCGTGGCAATGATTTCGTTAACAGGGGCGACCCTTTGAACCTCATCGGGTTTGGTATCTGCTGATCTTATGGCATTTGATGTAACAACAACCGGAAAAGGCAGAATCACATCAGGATTAGCCGACAAGAAGTCCTGTACCAGGGAAGGTTCAATTTTCAATTGCTTTGCGGTGATGACCCCCTTGCGCATTAATTCAAAAAAACAGCGGGAAGTAGCTGCCACATCCGCAGTTGCATTATGCGCCTCATCAAAACCTTCATTAAACAGCTTGTGATGCAACTCCGACAAGTTGGGCCATTTGAACTTGTTGCCTTTACCGCCGGGCAGGGCGCAAAAATCGGTTGATGCTTCTTTGGTGCAAAGCGGATGTACCTGATGAAGAACCGTAGCAATGCCTTTTCTGACATATTCAGCGCCAACGATTCTGATGTCAAAGGAGATGTTGTGCCCCACAATAACAGAAACCTGCCTGAGATCCGCATCAAAATCCGTGAGCACGGTTTCCAGATCCATGCCTTCGGCAAGGGCCTTTTCGGTTGATATACCATGCACCTGCTCAGCAGCTTGCGGTATTACATAACCTTCGGGCCTGATAATAAAAGATTTGTTAAACAACAGCCGGCCGGTTTGATCGTGGCATTCCCATGCCAGCTGAACCATTCTCGGCCAGTTGTCCGTATCGGTTACCGGCGCATTGTAATTGGCTGGTAATCCAGTGGTTTCCGTATCAAAAATCAAGTACATGCGGTAAAATTACTCCAGTTTACCGCATGATGTTCGTTGTGTTGATAAAAATGGATAACTGCTAGAGGGTAGAATCGACTTTCTTATTCAGCAACAATTCCTCAATCTGTTGAATAAACATCTGCTTTGTTGCCTCAGGTGAACCTGCAATTCCTGCTGAAATGGTCGGTTTTCCTTCAACCGGACAAAAAAGAAAGGTGGGTATGCTTTGAACTCCAAATACTGCTGCCAACTCCTGTTCCTTATCCACATCAACCTTATACACGTTGATTTTTCCGGAATAATCCCTGGCAAGCTGATCCAAAATGGGAGATGTAATACGACAGGGAGCACACCAGTCGGCATAGAAATCGATCAGGCAGGGTTTGTCACCTTGAAAGTTCCATTGATCCGGGTTTTTCTCATAATCCATCACCAGCTTCAGAAAATCAGCTTTGGTTATATGGATTGGAGCGCCATTTGATGCTTGTTCAACAGCTTCCTGAACCGAAGCGGTGGCTTCAACAGTATCTTTTACCTCAGGTTGTGCAGTTTGCCCGCTGTTGCAACTGACCATTGAAAGTGCCAATAAAGCAAATGCAGTGTACAGAATTCTATTCATTATTTTCATATTCATTTATTTTCATATATCCATATATTCAATTTTCGTGCCATTCCTGTCATTCGTTCAATTCATGAAAATGTGTCAGTATTACAACAAGGAATTGTGTTCTTTGTTTAGCCGGAAACATACTGTTTTTTCAGTAAGTTCCATACGTATCACATCCATCAGAATCAGGTTCACAAGAATTTTTTCAGCCGTGGCAAAATTGGTTCTGGCAACCCGGATGAACCTGGAAAGGGTAACAGTTTCATTTTCTGCCAGGTAATCCATCAGCGCTTGTTCTTCCCTTCCGAATTTCAACCATGCACCGGCTCTTTTTTCTTTGTTCTTCCAAACATGAAGCAATATCCTATTGGCCCGAATATTCTGATCATTTACCCTGACATAGGCAACCCATTTCCCATCGCTTTTGGCAAAATGAGGTTTGTGTCTGCTTAACGGAATATCCACCTCCAGTATACTTTTTCCGTCTACAACCCATCTTTTTATTGTAAAACGCACTTCAGGCTTGCAAAAAACATGGGCTGCCGATTCAGCCATATAGGCTTCCTCTTCACTGCGAACGCCGGCAATTTTTCCATTGTCCTTAACCCCAATCAACAATTTTCCCCCGTTGGTGTTGGCAAAGGCAGATAGCGTTCTGGCCAGTTTTTGGGCATTGCTGATTTCGAATTTAAAATCAAGTTGTTGACTCTCTCCTGATCGGATCAGGTTTTTAATATACTGTTCAGCTTCCTGTTCCCTGTTTCTCATAAATGGAGCCGGAAAATATTCAAGATTTCAGCTAAATTAGCTTATTTTACATAAAATTTTCTTTTATGTGATGTATCAAACCTTGGATATATTGCGTATGAGCTTTAAAATCTGAAACCTATGAGAAAGCATTTATTTACCAGCAATCCGAAAGTTGTGCTGTTGCTCTGCTTCATAATATCGGGCTTATTGCTTCCCGGTACCGGCATGCACAATTGCAATGCCCAGGTTACCGATAAAACCGCCCAGTATAAAGAGTTCATTAAAAAAGGAGATGCTTACCTGGCAGTTAAAAACTACGCTGCGGCCATGTATGAATATGAAAAGGCTTCGGACTTAATGCCCACAGAAGATGAACCCAGGCTCAAGATGCAGAGTATTGAAGCTACCTTGGGGACAAACGAATTGGCCGAAGTCAAGAGAAAGGTTGATCTCGCCAGAAAACAGGAACAGGAACAACTTCGCAGAGAAGCCGAGGCAAAGGATGCCTCTTCAAAACAGGCTGCTGCTGTTACTGAAGAGCAAGCTGCTGAAACCGCTGGTTCAACAATGGAGTCGGATCGGAAGGCCATCCTGGATCAGTTTGCTGAAGAACTGCGACTGGCTGAAAAAAACAGTGATTTATCCGTTCGCTCAGCCGTTTACCGGAAAATTGCCGATGCTTTTAAAAAGGTAAATGATGATGAAATGGCCATCATGTATTATAACAAAGCCCTCGCCATTAAAGAAAAATTGGGCCAGGAAGGGGCAATTGCCACAGTATATGAAGATCTTGCCAACTCGTATTACAATGCCGGTGATTTTCAGAATTCGCTGACCACCTTTGAAAAATCGCTCTCACTAAAGGAAAAATCAGGAGACAAGGCCGGAGCATCCAAGGTGATGTCGGATATTGCCAATGTGTATGAAACCACCTATGATTATAAAAATGCGATTGATTTCTACCAGCAGTCGGCCAAAATAAAAGAAAGCATACAGGATGAACCGGGGCTTAAGGATGTGGAAGACAACCTGGGAGACGTTTACTACAAGCAAAAATTGCTCACCAGTTCCATTGGTTCCTATGAAAAAACCGTTGCCATTATTCAGAAACTCAATATGAATGAAGCTCTGGGATCGGTATACAATAAGCTTGGAGTAGCCCATTATGAAATGGGTAATTATATAGAAGCTGAAAAGTTCTTTAAGGAATCGATGAAGAACCTGAACGAAAACAACAACCGGAAGGAAGCTTCCATGGCACTGAATAATCTGGGCAATCTGCTGTTTATTAACAACAAGTATGATGATGCGATTTCTTATTACGAAAGGTCGCTCAGCAACAAGAAAGACACCAAATATGATTATGGCCAGGCAGTTACCCTGTTTAACCTGGGCAATGCATACAGGAGATCAGGGAAACAGGAGTTGGCTATTAAAAGTTATGAAAAAAGCAAAAGAATTGCCGACAGTCTGAATGTAACCACTATTTTGGCAAAAACCATTAAAGCGCTTGCCGTTTCCTATAGTGCTTCCAAAAATTTTGAAAAGGCTGCTGAAATGGAACAAGCCCTTGCCGACCTCAACCAAAAGAATGTGAGCATTGAAATTCCCGTTTCGGAAAATGAAATGGACCTGGAATTCGACAAAACCCAGAAGATTCTTACCAAGCTGAATGAGGAAGCATTAAAAAGAAAGGCAGACCTGGAAACGGATGCTGATGACAAGATGACGGATATGTATATCAACAACATCAACAGCCAGTACCTCAAACAACAAAGCCGAAACCGGATGCTCATCATCATTTCAGCCGGCCTGGGTACCCTGTTGCTTGGATTGTTGTTCCTGTATGTCAGAAATCGTAAAAAATAAGCTGATCCTGAAACGTCCGCTTTACCGGCGGAAGCCAGACCCACACCTGTTGGTGGAGAATAGGGGAGTCGAACCCCTGACCTATTGCATGCCATGCAATCGCTCTAGCCAACTGAGCTAATTCCCCGTAATGGGTGTGTGTGGGCCTGACCGCTGTCAGTTTTTGTGTGAAGAGAGGCCAAAAGTATTAAAATAAAACTATTCATGCAAAAAAAAACCTATTTCAATTTTTGTCGTATCTAATTAATGGCATCACTTTTGCCACATTTTAATTTTAGATTGTTGTACTGAAAATAGCTCTTATGAAAATATTAACTCCATTTATTCTGCTTGTACTTCTGATTGCTGCTTGTGCTTCACCCGAAAAACTGCTGCAACAAGGCAACTATGATGCCATTATTGAAAAATCGGTTAAAAACCTGATAAAAAATCCGAATAACGAAGAGGATGCTGCCATGCTTGACAAAGCTTATAAGCTGGCTAACGAAAGGGATTTGGAACGAATAAAATACCTGAAAACAGAAGGAAACCCGGACACCTGGGATGAAATGCTCAGTTTATACGGCAACCTGAAGAACCGGCAGGCATCCGTTAAACGCGTGCTGCCGTTAAACCTGAACGGACAGAGGATTCAATACAACTTTGTGGACTATGATGCCGAAATTGTAGCTGCCAAACGCAAGGCTGCCGACTATTTCAACGCGCACGGGCGCAAGCTTATGGAGAACCGAACCAAGGAGTCTTACCGGCAGGCTTATTATGAACTGGTTAAGGCCCGGAATTACTCAGGTGACTCTTATCCCGACCTGAATCAGCTCATTAATGAAGCCAAATACCAGGGTATGAGCAGGGCATTGATAAGCGTAGTGAACCGCACCATAATCAACCTGCCGCAGGAATTCAGCGACGGACTTGTTGCCGTTAATGCCACCCAGCTAAACAACGAATGGGTGGAATACTATACCCGAAAAAGCGATGAAAACATCCGTTATGATTATTACATAGATATTGTTCTGCAGGCAATTTCCGTATCACCCGACCTGGTTAAGGACAAAGACATCATAGAAAAGAAAACCATCGAAAACGGTTTTGAATATGTGCTGGATGCCCGGGGTAATGTAATGAAAGACACTGCAGGCAATGACATTAAGGTTAAAAAATACAAAGAAATCCAATGTACCGTTATTGAATCACAACAGCTCAAAGAGTGCAACATTACCGGAGAAGTAGAGTTTCTGGCTACCAATCCGCAGGCGCTGTTGAAAAAACAGCCCATAGCTGCCGCTACACGTTTTGAACACATTTCTGCACGTGCCGTTGGTGATCTTAACGCCCTTTCACCCGAGAAAAGAAAACTGGTGGATTTGGAACCCATACCCTTCCCCAATGATATCCAGATGATCATTGATTGTACCCAGGCACTGAAGAATTCAATTCACGAAGCAATTAATTATAATCGCAGTATCATCCGTTAAAATGATTTTACTTATTTTGCTCCCTCTAATAAATTTCCGTTCATAGATGGGAGGATATATCCATACTTCTGAGCCTGAAAAAGCTGTACTTATTGGTGTTTCCAGCAACGATCTGCCGCTTTTTCAGATTGAGGAATACCTGGATGAGCTTTCATTTTTACTGGAAACAGCAGGTGCTGTTCCCGTAAAAAAGTTCATTCAACGGCTTGACGTACCCAATTCGCGCACCTACATAGGCAGCGGAAAACTTGCAGAAATAAAAGAATTCGTGATCAATCACGACATCAATCTGGCTGTTTTTGATGATGAGCTTTCACCCAGCCAGGTTCGCAATATTGAAAAGGAATTGAATATCCGGGTGTTGGATCGCACCAACCTGATACTGGATATATTTGCCCATCGCGCTAAAACCGCTTATGCCAAAACACAGGTTGAACTTGCCCAGTATGAATACCTGCTTCCCCGGCTGGCCGGTATGTGGACTCACCTGGAAAGGCAACGCGGAGGAATTGGCCTGAGAGGTCCCGGAGAAACCGAAAATGAAACCGACCGCCGGATCATCAGAACCAGAATTGCCCTGTTGAAAGATCAGCTTGAGAAAATCGACAAGCAGATGATTACGCAGCGTAAAAACAGGGGTAAGCTGGTGCGGGTGGCACTGGTTGGCTACACCAATGTGGGAAAATCCACCCTTATGAACCTGTTGAGCAAATCGGATGTTTTTGCTGAAAACAAATTATTTGCCACCCTGGATGCCACTGTCCGTAAAGTAGTTGTTGGCAACCTTCCCTTTTTATTATCGGATACAGTTGGTTTCATCCGCAAGCTTCCGCATCACCTGGTTGAATCGTTCAAGTCAACTCTCGATGAAGTGCGTGAAGCAGATCTGCTATTGCATGTGGTGGATATCTCCCATCCGGGTTTTGAAGAACAAATGGCAGTTGTTAGTCGGACCCTGCAAGATATTCAGGCTGCCGACAAACCTGTTCTGGTTGTATTTAACAAAACGGATGCTTACAGCTTTATAAAAAAAGATGAAGACGATTTGAGTCCGAAACAGAAAAAGAATCTTACGCTGGAAGAGCTTAAAAACAGCTGGATGGCAAAAAATAATGCCCCTTCGATCTTCATTTCTGCACTCAAAAAGCAGAATATCGAGGAATTAAAAAACTACTTGTACGAAAAGGTCCGGGAGATTCACATCACCCGGTACCCTTACGATAATTTCCTGTATTAAATCAGGCTGTTCTTAACCAGGTATTCGGCAATCTGAACAGCATTGGTGGCCGCACCCTTGCGCAGATTGTCCGACACAATCCACATATTCAGAGTTTTAGGTTGCGATTCATCACGCCGGAGCCTTCCAACAAACACCTCATCGCGGTTGTGTGAAACAATCGGCATGGGGTAAACATTGTTTTTCGGATCGTCCATGACAATCACGCCTGACGTATTCTCCAGAATTTTTTTGACATCGGCCAACTCGTAATCCTTCTCGAATTCAACATTTACTGCTTCGGAATGCCCCCCTATTACCGGTATCCTTACCGTGGTGGCGGTTACCTGTATGGTGTCGTCTTCCATAATTTTCCTGGTTTCGTTCACCATTTTCATCTCTTCCTTGGTATACCCGTTATCCAGAAAAACATCGATATGTGGTAATGCATTCATATCGATTTTATGCGGGTAGGCCATATCGCCGGAGATGCCCTTTCTTTCATTCATCAACTGATCAACAGCTTTTTTCCCGGTACCCGTAACCGATTGGTAGGTAGATACAACAATTCTCCTGATTTGATATGCCTTATGCACGCCAACCAAAGCAACCACCATTTGAATGGTGGAGCAATTCGGATTGGCGATGATTTTATCGTCTTTGGTCAATACATGTGCATTTACTTCAGGTACAACCAGTTTAATATCCGGTTCCATACGCCATGCCGATGAATTATCAACCACCGTGATTCCAGCCTCCGCAAATTTGGGAGCCCAGGTTTTTGAAGTTCCGCCGCCTGCAGAAAAAATAGCAAGCTGCGGTTTCATGTTGATGGCATCCTGCATGCCAACTACCGTATATTCTTTACCTTTGAAAGTCACTTTTTTACCTACCGATTTCTCTGAAGCAACCGGTATGAATTCGGTTACCGGAAATTTCCTTTCTTCAAGTACCCTCATCATTTGGGTACCTACCAGGCCTGTAGCGCCCACTACTGCAACTTTCATTTTTTTAGTTTTTAAGAATTAATAACCCGCATACACAACAAAAGAGAACATCCCAAAAGATTTTCTGATTTTACCGCAGTGCATACACAGAATACAATACAACTGCCGGTTATTACCATTTTTTTATGGAATAGCCGGTAGCTTTAGTTTTGCATTTGTATACGCCGAGGCAAAAAATCTTTTGTAACATTCTCTTTGATTTCTTTTTACAATGAATTAAATTGCTCCATTGTTACCCGCAAAATTGGTAAAAAAAATGATTTATGAAAGTTTTAGGGGTAATTTTTTCTTTGCTTCCATTCCACGCAATTTCCCAGAACCATACTGCCAGCATGAATACTGTTGGTTTTTACTCCGTAATAATAACCGAAATCATGGCAGATCCGGCCCCCTGTGTTGGACTGCCCGAGGTGGAATATATTGAAATATTCAACCGCACCTTAACACGGATGAACCTCAGGGATTGGTTGCTGATTGCAGGAAAGTACCAGAAATTGTTGCCGGATGCCTGGATTGAGCCTGGTGAATACCTGATTCTGATTGATCAATCTTCTGACACCCTGATGGCTTCTTTTGGGAAAACCATTGCAGTAACAGGAATGCCTCCGATACTGAACAGCGGGCAGACCCTTACAATTAAAAATACGGAAGGAACAGTCACCCATACGGTTACTTTCACCGACCACTGGTATAGAAACAGTAAAAAAGCCGATGGCGGCTGGTCGCTTGAAATTATCGATCCCGGCAATCCCTGTGGCGGTATTGAAAACTGGAGTGTTTCAACGGATCCGGCAGGCGGCACCCCCGGCAAAAGAAATTCGTGCTTTGCTGATAATCCCGACATACAAGCACCTGTGCTCATCAGGGCAACACTCCCGTCCGACAGCATGATATTGCTACACTTCAGCGAGCCCATGAGTTTTGTTTCATTAAATTCAACTGGTGCCTATTCGGCGAACCAGGGATTGTATCATCCGCTTATTGTGTATCCGGTTGAGCCGGAATACAGCACTACGTTACTTAAATACCCCGAGGCTTTTCATTCAGAACTGCATTATACAGTTTCGGTAATGAGTTCGCTCAGAGATTGCGCAGGAAATTCATTGCAGGGTAACGCCACGGCAGATTTTGCCTTGGCAGGTCGACCTTCGGCAGGCGATGTTATCTTCAACGAAATCATGTTCAGTCCGGCTGAAGGATTGTCTGAATTCATAGAGTTTTTCAACAGGTCAGACCAGGTTATTGATATGGCCTCGTTTCAGTTGTCATTGTCAGACGAGGTAAGCGGAACAATAAAACAAACCTTTACATTCAGGAATCACCCCTTTATTCTGTTCCCCCGAAGATATGTGGTTATTGCAAAAGACACCCGGAACCTGATGCACGAAAACAAGGGCCGTTATGTTTCAGCCCTGCTGGAAATTCCCGAACTGTTCCGGCTCCCGAATGAGGGGGCATTGCTCGTTTTATCCGACACCAATTCACAGATTATTGATGAGCTGGGTTACAACAACCGAATGCATGATAACCTGCTTGGCGATACACATGGCGTTTCGCTTGAACGGATTGATCCCTACAAGCCTGCAGGCGATGCTACAAACTGGCAATCTGCCTCCACGGCATCGGGCTATGCAACTCCCGGTTACATAAATTCACAGCACATGAACAGGGAGGTCGATCCGGGCATCTCACTGTCGTCAGACATCTGCTCTCCGGACAATGATGGAACAGATGACGTGATCATCCTGCATCTGAACATGAATGAACCGGGATGGAAGGCATCCATATCGGTTTATGATGTTCGCGGAATCAAGGTAAGGGACCTGGCTGCGAACTGCCTGCTGGGAGCAGATGAATACCTGGAATGGGATGGTAAAAAAGCCAATAATGAGCCCGCGGATATGGGTGTTTACATCATCCGGGGGCAGTTATTTCATCACGGTGGAAAAATTAAAAATTTTAAAAAAGTTATTTCCATTGTACGCAGGTTGTAACGTGTAAAATGATTAACTTCATGCCAGAATTCCGACTATCTATGACAATTGATAAAGAATACCAGGAAAATTCCC
>JAFGOR010000200.1 GCA_016926375.1 Bacteroidales bacterium | reverse complement strand
TGCGCAGTCCGAAAATGCGGAGTTTACTAGTCGTAAATGAGCAATTTTCGGACAAGCGTAACGCAGCAAATGGGACTTTATGGACAGGCACTATTTCACCTCTTCGTCAAATACCACAGCAACCTTGCCGCACTTGCCGCTGGCCATTAAGGAATAGGCCTGATCTACCTGATCCAAGGTGAATCGGTGGGTTATTAGTGATTCCGGTTTGATATCCCACCGTACCAACCGCTCAACCAGCTCTTCCATACGCCAGATATTGGTAACCCAGGAACCATAGATGGTTTTCTGGTCATGGATGATATCTCTCGAAGGCTGGAATTCACAGGTACCGCCTTCGCCAATGAACACTATTTTTCCCCACTTGCGTGCAGCCTGAATACAAGTAAGACGCGCTATATTGTTGGCAGAGCAGTCAATGGACTTTTCAACACCATGGCCTGAAGTCAGGTCCCTAATCTGTTTTACATTATCCTCACCGGCCCTGATGACCTCAGTAAACAAGCCCATTTCCTTTGCAAGTGATATCCTTTCTTCAATCACTTCAATTCCATAAATTTTTTGTGCCCCCATGGCTTTGCACAGCATGGCCGAAGCAAGACCAACAGGTCCCAACCCGGTTATCAGCACATCGTCATTTCCGCAAATGCCTATTTTTTCAAGGCCTTCATAAACAGTCCCGAAACCGCAAGCCACCTGGGCGCCGTCAGAATAACTCAGCTCATCGGGCAGGAAAACCAGGTCTTTTTCTTCGGCCAACAGGTATTCCGCCATGCCGCCGTCGCGCTGCCAGCCGTATGCCCGCCGGTACTCGCTGGTACACGATATCATGTATCCCCTTCTGCAGTCGTTACAAACACCACATCCCGAAATATGATAAACAATCACCCTGTCGCCCTTTTTAAACCTTCTGCATCCCGGACCCGTTTCCACAATCTGTCCGCAGGGCTCGTGGCCGGCAATCATTCCGGTCTGATATCCTTCGGGACCCTTGCCCAGGTGTTCATGATAAATACACCGGATATCGGAGCCACAAATGGTGGACGACTTCATTTTCAACAATACCTCTCCATGTTTGGGAACAGGAATGTCAAATTCTTTTAACTGAACGGTACTGTTCCCAGGTAATAGTGCACCCAGCATTTTGCTCATAATCGTTGTTTTTTATTGTTTTGCTATTGAATGATCTCTCCGTTTAAATCCCACAAATCTTCCCAACTTTGATTGTCTTTCCACAGAAATACCTGTCCCTTGATCAGCCGGCAGTTTTTGTCGATACCAGAGATCTGCTGCATATCATCATCAGTAAGTTCAATATTTACTGTGGCTTCCAGGTTTTCGAAGAAGTGATTCACCGAAAAAGGGATGGGGATTTGTCCCCGCTGTATGGCCCATTTAATGGCAACCTGTGCAGGTGATACCTGAAGCCTTTTGGCGATATCCACAATTACCCGATCCTCGAGATCCACGGTATCATCGGGAGTTCTGTCGCGATCAGGCCGCCCCGGTGAGCCCATGGGGCAGTATGCAATCGGTTGAATGCTGTTGTTTATGCAAAACTCAAACAATTCCGGTTGCTGAAAATGCGGATGCAGCTCCATTTCGTTGAATGCCGGCTTAATCCGGGCATCTCTCAACAACAGCCTGAGTTTGGGAATGGTCATGTTGGATGTTCCGATATGCCTTACCAGTCCGTCATCTACCAGCTTTTCCATTTGCCGCCAGGTTTTCATGTAGTTTTCGTGAATGTAGGGCCTGGCATCAGGGTTGCGGGAACTGACATCACACTTGGGCGGATGAAAGTTCGGAAACGGCCAATGCACCAGGTAAAGGTTGAGATAGTCAAGTTGCAGATCCGCCAGCGTTTTTTTACATGATTCAGCCACCTTTTCGTGCATGTTGTTCCACACCTTTGAGGTGATCCACAGGTCTTCCCTTTTAATAAAATTACCCATGAATAGTTCATGCAGCACGCGACCTATATGGGCTTCATTGCCGTATACCGACGCACAGTCGATGTGCCGGTAACCGGCGTATATGGCTTTTTTTACCGTTGTTGCCACTGTCTCATGATCCACTGAATCAGAACCAAACGTTCCCAACCCGATGGAGGGAACATTACTACCGTCAGCTAACGCTATTTGAGGTATTCGTTTGAAGTCAATCTTATTTCCGGTATTATTCATGTCCAACAAATTTATCTTTTACTAATTTCTATTAGATCTCCTTGTTTCATGATCAGATCATAATCATAGATAATCCTCTGGCTCAATGGTGCCTGAGCAGATTCCGAATGATTCAACGGATCCCTGATTGCAGGAACATCATAGAAAGGATTGGTATTCAGCTTTTTTGCCTTTTTGAGCCCTTTTCCCTTTAAAGGAATGTAAGAGCGGATGCGACAAGTACCATCAGATGTTGCCTTAATTACGGTTTTACTCAAATCACCGTTTTCCCACTGAATATCCACCTCAAAACCGCCCCGGGCTTTTAATCCTCTTACACTCCCCTTCATCCATGCAGCCGGAAGTGCCGGCAGCAAATGAATGGCTCCGTCATGACTCTGCATCAGCATTTCGGCGATACCTGCAGTGCAACCAAAGTTACCGTCAATCTGGAACGGCGGGTGCGCGTCAAACAGGTTGGGATAGGTGCCTCCCTTTTGCCTGCCGTTGGGCATGAGGGAAGGTGTTAACTGATCGGTTATCAGTTTGTACGCGTGATCACCATCGAGCAAACGAGCCCAAAGGTTTACTTTCCAACCCATCGACCAGCCGGTTGATTCGTCGCCGCGTGCCACAAGCGAGGTCTTTGCAGCAGAAAACAATTCCGGTGTCCGGTATGGCGAAATCTGGTTTGAAGGATACAGTCCGTATAAATGAGATACATGGCGATGCTCATCCTTCGGGTTGTCCCAGTCGTGCATCCACTCCTGTAATTGCCCCCATTTCCCTATCTGCATCGGCGGCAGCCGTTTTAACGCCTCATTCAACCTGGCCACCAATGCTTCATCCGTATGAAGAATTCCGGCAGCCCGGATTGTTTTAGTAAACAAATCAAAAACCAGCTGGTTGTCCATGGTAGTGCCTGCAGCAATTGAAGATTCGGGGTGCACCGAGGGAGCATTCTCTGGCGAAATCGACGGAGAAACCACCAGCCACTGGTGGTTCGGTTCTTCGACCAGGAAATCAAGAAAAAACAACGATGCTTCTTTGATTACCGGATAAACCGAAGCAAGGTATCCGGCATCTCCATTGAATTCATATTTTTCAAACAGATGTTGTGAAAGCCATGCGCCGCCCATGGGCCACATTCCCCAGAATGATCCGTCGATCGGGCCATTGATACGCCAGATGTCTGTATTGTGGTGCAAAACCCAGCCACCGGCTCCATACATGTCAGCGGCAGTTTTTTTGCCAGTTTCCGCAAGTTCACGTACCATCTGAATCAACGGCTCGTTCATTTCGGAGAGGTTGGTGATTTCCGAGGGCCAGTAATTCATTTCGGTGTTGATGTTGACGGTGTATTTGCTGTCCCACGGAGGCGTAAGCTGATCATTCCAGATTCCCTGCAGGTTGGCCGGTTGGCCACCGGGTCGTGAGGAGGAGATCAAAAGATAACGCCCAAACTGGAAATAAAGGGCCACCAATTGAGGATCATTGCCTTTGGCAAATTGCTCAAGGCGCACATCGGTAGGATTTTTGGCTGCATCGGTTGTACCCAGATCCAAACTTACCCGTTTAAAATAAGATTGGTAATCGACAATATGGTCTCCTAAAGTCTGATCACAACCTTTCTTCAGTGCATTTCGCAGGTACAAATTTGCCTTTTCGGAGGCATTGCCACTGATATCTTTATAGCTGATGAAGTTTGAAGCCATCGAAACATAAACAACTGCCTCATCAGCATCAGCAACCACCAGTTCACCGTTGCCGGCAGAAACACTGCCCCCGGTAACCAGGATC
>JAFGOR010000199.1 GCA_016926375.1 Bacteroidales bacterium | reverse complement strand
TCGCTCATAATAAATACTTTGCGTCATTGCGCCTCTGCGTTTAAGCTTTTTTTAACGGACTATTGTATTATGATGAACCAAAAAAATAAAATGCTTTTTCCCTGTAACGAATTAATCATTCTGTGCGTCCCACATCAGATTATGTTCTTTCACAAAAAGGAATGTTATTCAGGCAAACTGTTACTTAAATTAACTTTTTTGTTCCATTTCATCACAAAAATGTCCGAATGCGAACACACCTTGTTTCATAATCAGACAGTTTTTGATATTGTCAAAACAACAAACAGCCCCCTACAAGCCTGTTTTACTGAATATTAACCAGTTTGGCAGACCAATTGATAGAAAAATTAAGCGAACAATACACAAAACCAGATACCATGAGCAACAGCATTATCAAAGTAGAAGGCCTTCACAAATCGTATCAGATGGGAAACAATGCCCTTCATGTCCTGAAAGGTATAGATTTGGACATCAAGGCAGGCGAGATGGTTAGTATTATGGGCTCATCGGGCTCGGGTAAATCTACCTTATTGAACATCCTGGGAATTCTCGACAACCACGACCGGGGTAAATATTATCTGAACAACGTGAAGATTGAGAAGATGAATGAAACCAGGGCTGCTAAATTCCGCAACAATTATATTGGATTTATTTTTCAGTCTTTCAACCTCATCTCCTTCAAAAACGCAATGGAAAATGTGGCCCTTCCGCTTTATTACCAAAATGTAAGCCGCAAAAAAAGAAATATGAGAGCACTGGAATACCTGGATCGTTTGGGTCTGAGAGAGTGGGCCAACCATTTACCTTCTGAACTATCCGGCGGACAGAAACAACGCATTGCCATTGCCCGGGCGCTTATTTCGGAGCCCAAAGTGATATTGGCCGATGAACCCACCGGTGCCCTGGACTCACAAACCTCTTATGAAGTGATGGACATTTTGCAGGAAGTCAACCAAATGGGTATCACGGTCATTATCGTTACCCATGAGGACGATATTGCCCATCGGACTCAACGAATCATCAAACTCAGAGACGGATTAATTGATCGCAACGAACTAAACGGTAAATATGAACCGGTTACTTCCAGTGAGATTTTCACTTCCAACTAAAACCATCACTCAATAACCAAGCACTATGTTCAATTTGCTGCAGGAAATATTCTCAACCCTCAAACAAAATAAGCTACGGGCCATTATGACCGGTTTTAGTGTGGCATGGGGTATTTTTATGCTTATCCTTCTGCTGGGATCGGGCAACGGACTTCAAAACGGCATGGAAAACAACTTCCGTGGCACCGCCAAAAATGCCCTGTGGATTTGGAGTCGTCAGACCCAGGTTGCTCACGATGGGCTTCAGGCTGGCCGCCGTATTCAGTTTACCGATGAGGACTACGATATGCTGATCAATCACTTCGATGATGACATCTCCAATATTTCGGGTCGATTCAGGTTATGGGGAAGCGGCACCGTCACCTACAAAAATGAATACGGCGATTACAGTCTGGAAGGAGTCATGCCGGAATTTAAAAACATCCAGATAGTGGATATGGAACAGGGACGATACTTAAACGATCTGGACATAAAACAATTCAGAAAAGTGGCCATTCTTTCCGTTCCCGTAAAAAAAGCCCTTTTCAAGGAAGAAGACCCGATAGGCAAATATATCCGAATTGACAAGGTTCCCTTTATGGTGGTAGGTACATTTATCAATCCCGAACGACGTGACGATGAACAAATTTACATACCGGTAAAAACGGCCCAGCGGGTATTTAACGGAAGCAACAAACTCAACGAACTGGCCGTGGCCACCAATGCACTAACCGTAGCCGAGAACAAACGAATTGAAGAAGCCATCAGAACCACACTTATGAAGAAGCACCGAATTGCTCCTGACGATAAGCAAGCCCTTGGTATTTGGAACACCCTGGAGCACTTCAAGCAGGCTCAGGGTGTCTTTACCGGCATTCGAATCTTCGTTTGGGTCATTGGAATTATGACCATCATTGCCGGAATCGTTGGGGTCAGTAACATCATGATTATTCTTGTCAAGGAACGCACCAAGGAGATCGGTATCCGCAAGGCTATTGGGGCCACCCCCTGGTCAGTAATCAGGTTAGTGCTGTCTGAATCGGTATTCATCACCACTCTGTCAGGTTTTTTTGGTCTGGTAGGCGGAATGGGCCTGATGGCCATCGTATCCATGGTTCTGCAAAACATGGCAGAAGGAAACCCCAGTATCGAAAGTACTTTTTACAACCCTTCAGCCAATCTTTCGGTGGCAATATCGGCCCTGGTGGTACTGATTGTTGCGGGACTAATTGCCGGATATGTGCCGGCAAGGCGAGCTTCCAGCATCAAACCCATTGAAGCATTGCACGACGAATAAAGCACCCAAAAAACGTTGCAACAAAAAACCAGTTTTATTAAAAATTAAAACCATTATACCGTGTTTGACTTAGACCGCTGGCAGGAAATCCTGAATGCCATAAAACAAAATAAATTTCGCAGCATACTCACTGCATTTGGTGTGTTCTGGGCAATTTTTATGCTGGTTGTGATGACCGGAGCAGGAAATGGATTGATCAACGGAGTGACCAGTGGCTTCAAAGATTTTGCCACCAACAGCGCTTTTATGTGGTCCAACCGAACCACCATTGCCTATCAGGGCTACGACCGCGGAAGATGGTGGAGCATCAACAACGACGACATAGAAACCATTCGCAATGAAATAGAAGGAGTGGATGTTATATCTCCCCGCCTGCAGGGATGGAACCTCCGCGAAGGTCAGAATGTGGTCCGTGGAGAAAAAGCAGCAGCCTTCAATGTAATGGGAGATTATCCGCAATACCGGAAAATTGACCCTTGCACCATGCCCTGGGGACGCTACATTAATGATGAGGACATCAAGCTCAAAAGAAAGGTTTGCATCATTGGAGAAAACGTTTATGACGTCATGTTTGACGAAGGCGAAGACCCTGTAGGAACCTATTTGCGGGTCAATGGCGTCTACTTCATGGTAGTTGGCGTCTTTAAATCCAACAATCCCAACATCAACATCGGGAGTAATAAAAAAGAAAC
>JAFGOR010000198.1 GCA_016926375.1 Bacteroidales bacterium | reverse complement strand
GAGGGTCCGGTTTATTATCCCGAAGATTCACTGACCGACAGGCCTGAACGTTTTTTTGTTTCCGAGATTGTCAGGGAAAAGATCTTTCTGAATTACAAAAAGGAAATTCCCTATTCCTGTGAAGTGGTCATTGATTCCTTTAAGGAAGGAGATGATATGGTGCGCATTGAAGCCATCATTTATGTGATGCGTGAAACACAAAAGGGTATCATCATTGGTCACCACGCTGAAGCGCTGAAAAAAACCGGAATTCAGGCACGGATGGACATTGAGAAGTTTCTGGGCAAGAAGGTCTACCTGGGTCTTCAGGTTAAGGTAGCCCAGGATTGGCGCAACAGTGATAAAATGCTGAAAAGGTTCGGATATTAACTACCTTTGCAAAAAATAATCAGGATGATAAAGCATACAGTGATGTGGACAGTTAGAGAAGGAGAGACTCTGCGGTCAAAGTTTGAACGGATGGCAGAGATGAAGTCCAGGTTACTCGACCTCAGGGAACGGATACGCGAAATCGTTTCGATGGAGGTGTATTTCAATTCGCCGCTGGCTCCCAATGGCAATTATGACGTGGTTTTGGTATCTGAGTTCAGATCATGGGATGATCTTGATGCCTATCTGAAACACCCGGCCCACACAGAGGTTGGCAGTTATATCGCCAATGTAAAGCAAAACAGGGCGGCCATTGATTTTGAATTTGAACCTAATGCCCCGTTTAACGATGAGTAATATTGTTGCCATAGTAGGAAGACCCAATGTTGGTAAATCCACATTGTTTAACCGCCTGATTGAAAAACGTGAGGCCATAGTTCACGAAACCAGCGGGGTAACGCGCGACAGACATTATGGCAAATCAATCTGGAATGGTGTTGAGTTTTCAGTGATTGATACCGGTGGTTACGTGGAAGGCTCCGACGATGTTTTTGAGGAGGAGATTCGCAAACAGGTGCTACTGGCCATTGAGGAAGCAGATCTTCTGGTTTTCCTGGTTGATGTAAGGGAAGGTATTACGGAGATGGACAAAACGGTTGCCAGTATTCTGCGCAGGGGGTCTAAAAAAGTCTTTCTGGTTGTTAACAAAGTGGATAACAACATGCAGCAGTATGAAGCCGATGTGTTTTACGGTTTGGGTTTTGGAGATCTTTATAAGCTTTCATCCATAAACGGAAGCGGAACCGGCGAATTGCTTGATGACCTGGTGGCTTCTTTCTCCGGTGAACCGGTTGAGGAACTACCTGATTTGCCCCGGATTGCTGTAGTTGGCAGGCCAAATGTGGGTAAGTCCACCCTTATCAATGCTTTGCTTGGAGAAGAAAGGCATATAGTAACTTCCGTTGCCGGAACCACACGCGATTCGATTTTTACGCGATATAACAAATACAATTACGATTTTTTCCTGGTGGATACGGCCGGCATCCGAAAAAAAGGGAAAGTCACTGAGAACATAGAGTTCTATTCAGTAATGCGGTCGATCAGAACCATTGAGAGTTCAGATGTGTGCCTGTTGATGATTGATGCAGCTTCAGGAATAGAGTCGCAGGATCTGTCGATTCTGAATGTCATACACAGGAATAACAAAGGGCTGGTGATATTGGTCAACAAGTGGGATTCCCTCGAGAAGAAGACCAATACGGCAAGGGATTATGAAAAGATCATTCTGGAAAAGATTGCACCATTCCGCGACGTGCCTGTGGTTTTTATTTCGGCCCTGAATAAGGTTCGTATTCATAAAGTTATGGAAAAGGCCATGGAGGTACATTCCAATCGCATTAGAAAGATACCGACTTCTGTGCTGAACGATGTAATGCTTAAAGTTATAGAGGATTATCAGCCTCCGGCCATTAAAGGAAAATATGTGAAAATCAAGTATGTTACCCAATTGCCGACACATGCACCGGCTTTTGCCTTTTTCTGCAACTTTCCACAATATGTGAAAGAACCTTATAAGAGATACCTGGAGAATCAGATCAGACAGCATTTTGTTTTTACCGGCGTTCCGATTCAGATTTTTATGAGGGAAAAATAGGTTTGGCCTGTAAATTGTGGCCTTATTTTAAAACAGATAATCATTGGTTATGAAACTGTTGCGATACATCATTCCGGCTTTCGTTGTTCTGGCTCTGGTTTATACATCCTGTGAGCCGCTGGAAAAGGTTGGTGAAGTGCCGGAAATAGAATTCAAGAGCTATACCCCTGTGATGGTTGATACTTATGGTATTCAACGTCCGGGTGCCATACTCGCATTTACATTTAAAGACGGCGATGCCGATTTTGGCATTGATCGCACGCTTGAAAATGCCGACACGGCCAATCTTTTTTTGCACCCTTATCAGAAACTCGATGGCCAGTATGATTCGGTAGATTTTAAGACATATGGTCGCTGGTATCCCATTCTCAGAGATGAAAAAATGGATCGCACAAGCGGAAATACAACTGTTAAGGGAGAAATACAACTAACCATTGTTTATTTTCTGCCGCCGCCTTTTGATACCATTCGTTATGATTTTTACATAACCGACCGGGCAGGCAACAAAAGCAATATAGAATCCACCACTGACATTGCTGTTTCAGATATGAATTTTCCTGATTGGTAGAACCCTTCTAAAAAGGGTAGCTGCCGGAAGCAGCTACTTATAATCAGTTCTTAATACCTTGAACTCGGTACGCCGGTTCAGGAAGTGTGCCATCTCCATGCGGTCATCGTCACCCAGGCTGTTGATGAAGTTTTCAGTAAGCAACGTACCAACCGGCAGGAAAGAGTATGCTGCATGATCTTTTTTATCAACGGTTTTGGGCTGTGATTCACCGTATCCTTTGGCTACAAGTCGGTCACGTGCAATTCCCTTTTGAATGAGATAATCCACAACCGACTGGGCTCTGCGTTTAGAGAGGTCCAGGTTATAGGCGTCTGTTGCACGGGAATCGGTGTGTGAACCCAATTCAACAACAATATTCGGGTTGTCATTCAGGGTTTCAACCAGCTTGTCAAGTGAAACCATGGATTCAGGTCGTAATTCAGCCTTGTCCAGGTCGAAGAAAATATTCTCAACTTCGATTGGGGCTTCAATAGAGGCCAGGAATATTTCAGTTTTGAACTCGGTGCTTTGCGAAATGCCCTTGGTGGTTTCTCTTTCTTTACCTTTAAGGAATCCCGGTTTTTCAGCAATAAACACATAATCTGTACCGGGTTTCAGTGTGAAGCGGAACAAGCCGTCTTTGCCTGATTTGGTGTCGATGGTTATACCATCGCTACCTATTGATTTGATTACGGCATCGGGGATGATTTCATCTGTTTTTTCGTTTTTAACTACACCAACCAAGGTGAATTTCAACGGAGGAAGTACGAATGCAAATATATCATCCATGGTTTTTCCCTTGCGTGTTGAGGAAAAGTATCCGCTTTCACGGTCTTTTTCAAACACAATGCCAAAATCATCAGCTGCTGAATTAATCGGGTATTTCATGTTTTCCACCTGCCATTGTCCGCTTTCAGCCTTCACCGCCTTGTAAATGTCAAGTCCTCCCATTCCAATATGTCCGTCAGATGAGAAATACAGGGATCCGTCAGCATGCAGAAAAGGAAACAATTCATCGCCGGGGGAGTTAATGGGTGCTCCGGCATTAACAGGCGGGTCCCAGTCAGATCCTTTGGCAGAACGGGTTACCATCCAAATGTCTTTGCTGTTTTTTCCTTCGGGCGATTTCATGCTTCCGGCCATGTCGGATACAAAATACAGTGTGAGCTCGTCTGCTGAAATGGCCGGATGTGCAACCACAACACTGTCATCTGCCAATTTCAGTGATTCGGCATTTGACCACTTGTCGCCTTCGCGGCGTGCGGTAAATATTTCGCACCCCAGGGCTTTGCGCTTGCTTACATTGCACCGGGTAAAATATAAGGTGTTGTAATCAGCTGAAAATACAGGTGTACCTTCTTCAGCTTCGGAGTTAACCGGATCTGCAAGGGGAACCGGAGTGCTCCACTTTCCTTTTTTATCCATAGTGGAGAAGAAGATGTCCGCAAATTCCTGTCCGGTGCCTCCGTGTTCGGCATTTCCGGTAGTCTCATCGCGTGCGGAGGTGAAGTACAACTCCTGGTAATCGCCACGGGAATAAAAGGGACTGTAATCACTGAATTTCGAATTGATGAATTTCATCTCATCAACCTGGTAACCACTAGGCTGATCCATCCATTGCAGCGAAAAATCACAGGAAAGAATTCCGTCGGAGCCGCGGGGATCATCAGGCACTAGCTCTTTGTATCGCTGATATTGTGTTTTGGCTTCCTCGTAGTTCTGATTCATTTTCAAAGCATCGGCATAGTAAAGAATGGATAACGGATTTTCATAATCCTTGGCAACTACTTTTCCGAACCATAAGGCGGCTTGCGGTGAATTGTCCATCCTGCGGTAGCACTCGGCAATGTGGTAGGCAATGTTCAGTTTTTCTTTTTTATCGGT
>JAFGOR010000197.1 GCA_016926375.1 Bacteroidales bacterium | reverse complement strand
TAAAAGGCGAAATGCTGTCATAATAACAGGGCATGTTCGATTTATATCCTGCCAGGAATCCCTCGGAGTAAAGGGTAAAGTCCCATGTAGCGGCATAGTACGAAGCCAGTTTCAGCGGCATCTTGTCAGCCAGGTTATGCGCTTCAAGGAGTTTATCCCCAAAATCAATATCATATTTCTTGTTGAATGCATGTACAAACACATCATCTTTGGTGTTTGGGTCATACATGAGCCTTCCCCAAATCTGGTAAAACAACCATTGTTTTTCAAAAGCATAATTCCAGGTTAGGTAATCACCCGGTTTGGTAATGTATTCTTTTGCCGGAATGTAGGTTTCAGATCCAATTTTATAGCCACCTAGGTATTCCTTGTCATTAACACGCAACACATCTCTTACAAAGTCGGTCTGGCCCCACCTGAGCACAAAGAAATCCTCATTCCGCATGGTATATACCATTTTGTAATTTTCGGGCATGGGATCCCACAGGCTGGTAGAAGTTGAGCCGCCGTGTATGTACATCAGTTTTGGTGTGGCATGGGCATGCGACCAGTTGAACTTCACCGGCACCCATACATCATCAAGCCGATAGGCATTGTCTTCAATGGCTTTTCGTGTCAGTTCCGGCGCCGGATGAGTATGTGCCCGCAGCATGATCTCAATTTTACGGCTGGCGCTGTCCATGGCATCAAAATAAGTATCCACAATCCAATCCTGCCAAACCTGTTCTTCCACTCCTTCCATCCTTTCGTTCTGGCTGATGCCAAACCCTGCCATTTCGGGGTATTCATCAATCAGCTGTGTCATGCATTCCCGGTTGTAGCGCTGCACAATATCGGAATAATCACCTTTTCCGTAATATTCTTTCCCTTCCATTTCCGGCAGGCAGTAATCAGCCACCTGGTGTTTTTCGGCAAAAGACGCTGAAACAAAAATGTTCCAGTTCACCATAAAGATTTTGATTCCCCGTTCCTGTGCCATGCCAAACAAACCATGCCAGAAATCCTGCCACGACTTCAATTCCTCGTCGGAAAACGGACAGGCTTCGGGAAAATTCTTCGGACGAATCATATAAGGAAAGGGGTGCAGGCACCAAAGAGTCAACACATTGTACCGGTTCTCAGCCATCATATCCAGAAAACTTTCCCAATATTTCAGATCCTTCACGGTTTCCATGTGCAGCTGCAGGCTTTCGTGTACCCGGTAGGAATTCCAGGGAAGGTCGTATTTGATGGCCCTGAACAGGTATTTGGGATTCACCGATTTTTCTTCAATTTCCCGGAGTGTTTTGCGTATTTCCAATTGTTCAGCCAGTTCCATGATGCCATATAGGACTCCTGTATTGTCTGAAGCAATAACTGCCACTTTCCCTTCCGGCAGTTTTTTCAGTATAAATCCTTCTTCGGTTACTGCCCTGAATTCATCAGACATCGACAGTTCCTCACCTGCCTTTTCACTTGTAATAATCAGTAAATCTGCCTCTGCTGAGTTGCTTACCAGCTCCTGTTTTGCCACATCACCCAGTTTTTTCAATGCGTAATTAAGCTGTGGGCTTTGGTCCGGAGCATATATCTTTATAGTTTCCTGACCGCCAAATTTACAGCCTGTTACCAGCAAACAAAAAAATAATGCCGCATTCAGCAGTCCAGCCGGGTAATTACGATTTTTTCTCATGATGTTGTTATAACAATTTACTAAATATATTAAAAAACAGCGGTTCAACCTCTAATCAGGAAAAAATTTGAAAGCTTTCTGCGTAATTCCGCCATAAGCAAAAAAAAGTCCCGCCATTGGCGGGACTCAAAATATCTGTCTTCTATTTATGAACGATGGGATCGGGATCTCCGTCGGGATCGTTGATCACTGTTCCGTCACTATGCGGATTGCCGCCTGTTGCAAGCAATACACCGCATACATGCGGGGCCGCCATGGATGTGCCACTCATTGTGGCCAATGCACCTCCCTTATAAGTTGAGAGTATGCTAACACCCGGGGCACAATAGTCGATAGGGGGATTTCCGTAATTTGAAAACGAAGCCCAAACATCCAGGTTATTGCATGCCGATACGGTGTATATGTTGTTTCCGTTGGCACGTGCCGGTGAATGGGTGTTGGCATCATCTGCCTCATTACCGGCTGCCAGGGCAACCAGGAGACCTTTGGCACCCATATCTTCCACTTTGATATCCAGCGGATCATAGGCACTTCCGCCCAGGCTCATATTAACTGCATCACCGGCAACTCCATTGGCAATAACAAAATCAACACCGGCTATAATAACCGACATCGCCCCTGAGCCTCTTTTGTCAAGTACTTTAATGGGAACAACCTTGGCACCAGCAGCTACTCCTACTACTCCAACCGTATTGTTAATGGCAGCAACAATGCCGGCACAATGTGAACCATGTCCGTTATCATCATCGGCCGACTTGGTTCTGGCAACAAAGGTCTTTCCTGAAGCCACATCCACATTCAGATCGGGATGATCCAGGTCGATTCCGGTATCAATAATCCATGCCTTTCTTGTGCCTGTATATGTTGTTCCTCCGCCCACCCTGGCAATACCATACGGAGTTACCTGTGAAGGCAAGGGTGTGGGGTTTGGAGCCGGTTTGGCCAGTACTACCATCTGGTCGGGCCATACACCCAACACCTTGGGATTCTTTTCCAATTCCAGTGCTTCCTCTTTTGATAAACTAACAGCAAAACCTTCAGTGGAAGCCGCATAAACCTGCAAAGGCTCCTTTTCGGAAATTCCTGAAGCTTTAAGAACTCTTTGCGCCTCACTGCGCATCATTACCCTGGCAGCTTCATAACTGACCCTGGTTGATTTAAGCGAAGTAGCGCCTTCAGTCAGCAATACCACATACTGACCTTCAATGACAGCTCCGTCGCTGTTGGCTATCAGGGCCAACTCCTGTTCCTGCAATGGCTCATCATGGTTTCTCTCACATGAAGCTAAAACAATCAGCAACGCTGATGCAAAAAATAACAATAGTTTATTCATAGGTTAGGTTTTTTATGCAAGGCAAGATAACAATAATCATTTTATGTTGTTTTGACCCCTATAGAATAATATTAACTTTCAACTCTTAAATCACTTTATTTATATTTGCCTGATTAACCAGTTGTAAAAAATTATGTCACTCTTTATTGATGCTCCCGAGTCACTTGGCAATAAATTGAAAGCTTCTTTCATACAGGTAATTGAACAGGAAAGAAAAGACCTCAGCCGGCCCATCCGCAAGATATGCGATGACTGCAGCAAATTCCTCGATTACGATGAACTCCGGTACGACAAAATGGAAGACGGCATAGCTGTCATACAGGGTGCCGGAATATCAGGGAATTCTCTATACCATCTGCTGTTAGCAGTATTAAATGAGTCACTCGACGAAGATGCCGTTGCAGCAGACCATTTCTCTATATTCTGTGGCTCTTCACTCGCTGAACCTTTCCGTGAAGCGCTTACCGATTTTATTACCATCGTCCGGTGCCTCACACTCAAAGATTACGGTCTGCTTGAGGATGCAATAAAAATAATAATCGAACGCTACACCGATGCAGACGACATCACGGATACCCTTTCCAACCTCTATCTCAAAGTGGATCAGGAAGAATACATACCTGTTTTTCAAAATTTGATTGCCTTTGCTAAAGAATGCTTTCCATCACATCCCAATTTGGAAAGCCTTTATAGTTTTATTTGCATGAAAAGCAATGACTACCCTGCTGCGCTGGAATCCTTTACCTCCATAAAAAACCAGGTAGAACAGGACATTGAAAACCCCCATTACAATTACATGATGGCCTTTGCATGGGACAACATTGCCAATTGTCACCTGAAGCTGGGCAACGCAGAAAAAACACTGGAAAGTTGTGAGAAGGCTCTTGAATATGAGCAGAAATCAGAAGAGTTGAAGGTGGGTAACCCCATACTTTATAAGAAAGCTGAAGCCCGGTTGCTGGCCGGAGATCAGGAAGCTGCCCTGGCTATTGTTTCACAAATTCTTGAGGAAGACGAGGCAGATGAAACGGCACTGCAGCTCAAAAACAAAATCCAGTTGAGTTAACTACTGCCACTAATCGTCATACTTCGACAGGCTAATATCTGTAATGCATTGATATTCTATTACTGGAATATTCTAGTGAAGGAATATCTTTGTAATAGAGAGATTCTATAGCAAACG
>JAFGOR010000196.1 GCA_016926375.1 Bacteroidales bacterium | reverse complement strand
TGCCCCGGATCAGGCTGTCGCCTCGCAGGATAACCGCATCATCTGCCGCATAAGCTTCAAAAGCAGCAGGTATGCCCTGATCTGCTGCCATTTGATTGAATTCCACTTCAGCCTTTACAATTTCATTTTTCAAGTTTTCCATTGTTTCGCTTTGATTTCTGTTGCAGGCAATACAAAGTATCAGAACCAGAATCCCCGGAATAATAGTTCTCATAGAGATAAGATTTATGTTAAGTTTTTCAGGGTTAATATACTGCATAATATTCAGAGCAGCAACCTGGATGATCCGTAGCCATCAAAATGTCAGATATACAGGAAACCAATTTTTTCCAATCAGGATACACCCATACATTTTGTGATAATTCGAATTTTTAACTTAATTTTCGTAATTTATCATTAGTAAGACATGAAAGTTTTATTTATCGGAGGAACGGGAATCATCAGCTCAGCCTGCTCTGAGCTTGCCGTTTCACGCGGTATTGAATTGGTTCACCTGAACAGGGGAAAAAGTGCTGCTGTCAGAAAGATTGAAGGAGTTAAGACTGTTCACGCCGATATCCGGAATCCCGAGGAAGCCCGGCAAGCGTTAAAAGGTCATCAGTTTGATGCTGTTGTCGACTGGATTGCCTTCACACCCGAGCATATAGCTACCGGCATCAACTTGTTTTCAGGAATCACCAAACAGTTTGTTTTCATCAGTTCTGCCTCTGCATACCAAACGCCTCCTGCCAAACTGCCGGTAACCGAAGACACGCCTCTTGACAATCCCTTTTGGGAGTACTCACGGAACAAAATTGCCTGCGAAAATCTGCTTCAGGAAGAAAACAAAAAAAACGGGTTTCCTTTTACCATAGTGCGTCCATCACATACCTATGACAAAACACTGATTCCCATAGAAGGCGGATACACGGCGCTTTACAGGATGAAGCAGGGATTACCTGTGGTTGTTCACGGAGACGGAACCTCCATATGGACCTTGACCCACCACCGTGATTTTGCTGTTGGACTCGTGGGATTGCTTGGAAACCCGAACGCCATTGGAGAGGCGTTTCACATCACCTCCGACGAATGGCTCTCGTGGAACAGCATATTCTTATTATTGGCTTCCGCCATGAATGTAAAACCCAGCCTTGTCCACATTCCTTCGGAAATAATAGCAAAGTATGACAAGGAAATTGGCGATAGCCTGCTGGGCGACAAGGCCCACAGCATGATTTTTGACAACACCAAGATTCGGAAGGTAGTTCCCGATTTCAATCCCCGCATCCCATTCAGCGAGGGCGCCAAAGAAATCGTAAAATGGCATGAAGAAAATGCCGGGCAACTCAAAACTAATGACCGCATCAATCAATTCATGGACAAACTGATCCGTGATTACAACTGCTATGGAAAACAATAATGTTGGATATTCGCCCGTTTCAATATTGCCCAATTACTGATCATTGGAAAAGCGTTAATTACACGTTCATTTGATGGCATCACACAAGGATAGATTTTTGAAATTCAGGCACAAGGCCAGAGCAGCATCCTCCTGGCCCTATGCGTTGCTGCTGAGCATGTTGTTTCTGACATTATTCGAACCATTATTATACCTGAAGCTGCAAAACATTCACAAGGATGAGGAGCTTGAGGCACTCTCTTTTGGCAATGATCTGATTGCACGTTTCGACAGGGAACTGAATACACTGATTAATTTATCATCCGGTCTGGAAGCCTATATTAAAGTTCACCATGGAAATCTTGATTCTGCAGAATTTCAGCAATATCTGAAAGAGATTTGTGGAAATAGCTCCTTAATAAGGAACATAGGAGTGGCCGAGGGAACCGTACTCAGTTACATTGAACCAATGACTGGAAATGAAAAAGCCATAGGCGTAGATTACAAAACTGTCTCCAATCAATGGCCCCTCATTGAATATGCCATTAAAATGAGAAAAGGCACGCTGGCAGGCCCAGTTGAGCTGATCCAGGGTGGCCAGGCTTTGATATACAGGCTGCCGGTTTTTGTTGATGATCAATACTGGGGCCTTCTTTCCACTGTTATCAATATCGACCAATTGTTTGGTGCTGCTTTTAAAGACCTCACCAACAGGGGATATGAATTTGCCATCCGGTTGGACGACACCTATAAACCCGATGAAAAAAGAGTTCTGTTCGGAAACGCTGGTCTTTTTAATAAAAAGAATGCTGTGCTTTCAACCGCCGGCATTCCGAATGGGACATGGGAATATATTATATCGCCGCAGAAAACATCTACTGAAATCCTGACGATCAGGGTGATTGAATACTCCAGTGTCTTTTTTGCCATCATGTTGTTTTTCCTGTTTAACCATGTTTTCAAGCTCCGCAGGCAAAACAGGGAAACCTATAGAAACCTGAAAAGAAGCGAGGCTTTGCTTCAAACCATTATGGATACCACATTATCAGGGATCACCATCATGGATAAAAACGGATACCAGATCTTTGCCAACAGAACTATTGAACATATCCATGGATACACATTGGAAGAGATTATGGGAAAACATTTCAGCATGTTTACCCATCCTGAAGATGTAGAACGCGGCTCTCAAAAATTAATGGAAATATTTGAAGGTAAAATTGACTCCTATGACGGGGAATTCAGGTTGTTCCATAAAAAAACCAAGGAAATTGTTTGGATTCATGTGGTGGCTTCAAGATTCCCGGGAAAATTCATCAATGACGAAGATAGCGCGCTGCTTTTTTACCAAAACATAACCAAGCAAAAAGATAATGAAAAAAAGCTTCAGGAACTGAATGCCACAAAAGACAAGTTTTTCTCTATTATTGCCCATGATTTGAGAAATCCTTTTGTAGCCTTAATGGGTTTATCGGAATACCTGCTGACCAAGTACAATACGAGCGATCGCGAAGACCACCGAAAGAAGCTTGAGTTGATGAATGAGAGCGCTCAACATGCCTACCAGTTGCTTGAAAATTTGTTAACATGGGCCCTTTCACAATCGGGCGGCATAAAATTCGCATACAAAAAGATTTCTTTGAGCCATGTAATCGATGACACTTTTAAAATACTGAACGCCTCGGCATTGAACAAAAGCATTGAACTTCTCAGCAAGGTTGAAAGGAAGCACTATGTGTATGCCGACGCTTACATGCTAGAAACCATCATAAGAAGTCTCATTTCCAATGCCATCAAGTTCACTCCCCGGAATGGGAAAGTGGTAATCGGACTGGCTGACAACCACGACCAGGATAAAGAATTTGTCCAAATCTATGTTGAAGATACAGGCGTTGGCATTCCTGAAGGAACTATCAATGACCTGTTCCGGATTGATAAAAATACCACCACCTGTGGTACTGAAAAAGAAAAAGGCTCCGGACTGGGACTGATACTTTGTAAAGAGTTTGTTGAAAAACATGGTGGCCGGATTTGGGCAGAAAGCACTGTTGGCAAAGGAAGCAAGTTCAGTTTTACAATTCAGGGTAAATCAAACTAAATTTCCTAACTTTGCCCTCTTATGAAATTTACTGAATTCAACCTGGATGAGCGTTTACTGGAGGCCATTTCTTATATGGGCTTTGAAGAGGCAACTCCCGTTCAGGAAAAAGTGATGCCGGTTATCCTGGATAACAGGGACCTGATTGCATGTGCACAAACAGGCACAGGCAAAACCGGGGCATACGTGATCCCCATTCTGAATAAGCTGATTACCAAAGAAGACTATTCCGTTGATACATTAATCATTGTTCCCACAAGGGAACTTGCCGTACAAATTGAGCAACAAATTCAGGGGCTTTCCTATTTCATTTCTGTTTCCTCGGTTGCCATTTATGGGGGAGGCGATGGAAACGACTGGGTATCGAAAAAAGAAGCCTTACTGAACGGAACCGATGTGATTATTGCCACCCCCGGAAAATTGCTGTCTTATTTGAAAACAGGTGATGTCAGCTTCAAAAGCATCAAACACCTGGTGTTGGATGAAGCTGACCGGATGCTGGATATGGGTTTTATCAATGACATCCAGGCCATCATTTCCTATTTACCCAAGAAGCATCAGACTTTGATGTTCAGCGCCACCATGCCCAGAAACATTCTTCAACTGGCACGTAAAGTGTTACATAGTCCGGTCGAAATATCCCTGTCTGTTTCCAAACCTGCTGAAGGAGTTGATCAAAAGGTCTATTTGGTTTACGATGAACAGAAAGTGAAACTATTGGCCCACCTGTTTAATGAGCGCAAAGACTTTGACAGCATCCTTATTTTTACAGCCACAAAAAGAAAGGTTTTTGACATTGTGATGTCGCTCAATAAAAACGGATTCCCTTCGCATGGAATTTCTTCAGATCTTGAGCAGGAGAAAAGGGAAGAAGTGCTGGGAAAATTCCGGGCCAAACGAATTCGCATCCTGGTGGCCACCAATGTGATGAGCCGCGGTATCGACATCAAGGAAATAAACCTGGTGGTTAATTATGACATGCCCCACGATTCGGAAGATTATGTACACCGGGTTGGAAGAACAGCACGGGTCAATGCCCAGGGTGAAGCCATTACACTGGTTACTCCAAAGGAAATCGGTAAACTTCGAAAGATAGAAGAGTTAATTGAAACCAGCATTCCGAAACCTGAACCACCCCAATCCATCGGACCGGTGCCGGGTTGGGATGAAAGAGAGCACCCAGCAGCTGAAAACAGGGAATTTAAAAGTAAGAAAAAAAGATATCCCAAATTCAGGGATAAGAGACGAAGGACAAGCCCGCCTGCCGGATAGGCAGGGGACAAGGGACAAGCCTGCCTGCCGGAAGGCAGGGGACAAGCGTGTGTGAGTGTGTGTATGGGTTACTATTGTAACGTATCGCACAATCAGGCTTTCAGACCCAAATGCTTTCTGGTCATTTCATAATACCTTAAACCTACCTGGTCAACAAGTATTGTAAAAATAACCAGTATCAAAACAGCGATAACAACCTGCAAGTTGTTGAGCAATTGAGTATACCAGATGCTCAATAATTCACCTCCGCCGGCCCATATCAAAACCCCTCCCAATGCGGCCAGACTAATCAAGATCAACCCAATTTTATACAACAATTCTACCAGAAGCTCCCTGAGCAACATGCTTTTTTCAAGTTTGCGAATCGTTCTATCTGTCAGATCAGTCCGGATCTTCAGGTCGTCATTGCTTTGCAGAGCTTCCTGTATGAGCCTGTCCAGTCCGCCGTTTTTCATTTGTTCCGGTATCATTTCACAAAATTATTCAAATTTTCTAATCATCGCTGCGTATTTCAGCCAAATCAGGGACCAGGCCAACCAGAATCTCCCGGAGCAAGTGCCTTCCCCTGCTGATGTAGCTTCTTACCGTGCCATCGGGCATTCCGGTTATCTCCGCAATATCCCTGTAAGAACACTCATCCAGGTGATACAGGGTGATTACTGTGCGAAAATCCCGTGGCAGCCTGGCTATGGCTGCCAGTATGATTTTTTTCAGGTCTTCTTTTTCGGTAATATTTCCCCTGGCACCTGTTGATATGTTAATAATCTGTTTGACATCCGTATCATAACTCTGAACAATCATTTCACGTTTCTTTTTCCTAAGGTAGTCCACACATACATGATGTGCGATCGACCCAATCCATGTAGACAGCCTGGAATCTGAACGGAATTGACGGATCCCTTTGAATACACGCAGGAATACTTCCTGAAAAAGATCTTCCCCATCACTGCTGTTACCAACCAACGATACAATGATATGCCACACCAGGTTCCGGTTATTTTCAACCAGCAATCTGACTGCGTGTTGATCTCCTTCGGCAATTCTCCTTATCAGTGTTTTGTCGTCCATTCTCAATATATAGGTCGTACGAACAGTGAAAAAGTTGCACCCTGATAAAAATATTCGGTTCACTGCAACTTTTTGTCAACCCGGCCGACTTATTAAAAACAAAACAATTTAATAAATTTAGCCATGGATGAAATATTTATCACAGCAATTGTTTTCGGGGGAATTTATATGATAATTAAGGCTTTCACTGATTTCCTACTGAAAAAGAGGCTTATCAACACCGGACATGTTGAAAAAGCAGAAATTCTCGAACCCATAAAAGACAAGGAAGTAAACAGCTATCCAACACTCAAGTGGGGATTGGTCAGTTTTTTTGCAGGTGCCGGTTTACTGGTTATCGGTTTGATTGAGCAAAACGGAGGTATGGATTGGAACAGCTTCCACAACGGGTACATTCCTTTTGGTATCGAACTGGTTGCTATTTCGCTCGGATTTCTGTTGTACTTTTTCATTGCAAAATCCCGGAAAAATCAGTAACACGCAGTACCTATTTAATCTCTGCAAAGCTTAGTCACCCGACTAAGCTTTTTTTTTGACAATATTTTTGGTTTGGATTACAGAACAATATTTTTTCGATATTGTTATCCTTTTTTAAACTGGCAAAACCATGATAACCACACAGAACCACATCACCGTATCAGCAACCATTCATGCACCGGTTGAGAAAGTCTGGATGTACTGGACCGATCCCTTGCATATTGTAAACTGGAACCATGCCTCTTTCGACTGGCATACTCCAAAAGCTGAAAATGATCTGAAAACAGGAGGTAAATTTTCTTACCGGATGGAAGCCCGGGATGGCAGCATGGGTTTCGACTTCTCAGGAAAATATACCGAAGTATTGCTGCTTAAGAGGATAAAATTCAGGCTGGATGACGGCAGGAAGGTGCAGATCCTATTTGAAGCCAACGGTGAAGAAAGCTTAGTAACGGAAACTTTTGAGGCAGAAACAATGAATTCTTTGGAACTGCAAAAGCAGGGGTGGCAGGCAATCCTGGACAATTTCAAGAATTATGTTGAAAGATCAGATTCACAAACACAAACTAAAATTCAATAATTATGGCATACGTAAGCACATACTTGAATTTCTCCAACCAAACTGAAGAAGCTTTCAACTTATATAAATCAGTTTTTGGCAGTGAATTTATGGGAAACATCATGCGTTTCGGAGATGTTCCGCCTTCGCCGGACGTCCCACCTATTCCTGAGACCGACAAAAATCTGGTAATGCATGTAGCCTTACCCATTTTGGGCGGACATTTACTGATGGGGTCAGATGCCCCGGAATCCATGAATTTCAAAATCAGCATGGGAAACAATGTGTATGTCATGCTGGCTCCGGATACCCGGGCTGAAACCCGGAGCCTTTTCAATGCACTCTCCGAAGGAGGAAAAATTGAAATGGAATTACAGGATATGTTTTGGGGTGATTATTACGGAAGTTGCAGTGACAAATTTGGCGTTCAATGGATGTTTAATTGCAGCGAGAAGGAATAGTGAATCTTTCCGTTAACCATAGTCTCCCGGTGTTCGGCTTAGGCTGTGCCTATAGGCGTTAATCTAACAAATTGTCCTATAGAACAAGGCACTCACTTTATTGATATGTGTTGAGTTTAGCAAATGCAATATCCCCTGCCTACCCTGCCTACCGGCAGGCAGGCGGCAGGCAGGCCCGCCAGCGGCATAGCCGTCAAGCTAATATCTGTAATGCA
>JAFGOR010000195.1 GCA_016926375.1 Bacteroidales bacterium | reverse complement strand
CTCCTGCCTACCGGCAGGTTCAAGCCTGTCTGCCGCCAGGCAGGCATTCCCTGCTTGGAAAAAAATCTTAAGTTGACGCGTATGCCTGTAAGCCTGCCTGCCGGTAGGCAGGGGCCTAAGCAATTGAACAAATGCTTCAGTTAACAGCTATGGCTGCAAACTTCGCTTAGCGCATGATACAGGAAAACAATTGGAAATGTTGAGAGCGGTTGTCAGACTTTTGCCGTTCTACTTGAGCATAATTTTTTCGGTGTGGGTAACCTTGGCCGAAAATCCAATCCGGACCAGGTAAATTCCTTTCTGCAATTTATCCAGCTCGATTACTTCAGATGTGGATCCTGAAGGATATTCCTGTGAAAACACGATTTCTCCCGTAATATTCATGATTTGAACAGAACGGAAGCTTTCGGATGATTTGATGGTCAACCTGCCTTCGATGACCGGGTTGGGAAAAATTTCGATGTCTTTTTCAGGCTGGTCAAAATCTTCCGAAATGTAGAACGGATGCAACGAATGGTATTCGGAATAAGGTGGCAAACTGTTGCCCCATGCCGATGAAGCCCACATAATGAATATGGCTAATAAGGGTAGTATTTTTTTCATAGGCTTAACATGAATTACAAATATACCACAAAAATCATTCCGACGCACCATTAAAAAATATTAAAGTTAATTAAAGCATACCCAGTTCAAAAAGGGCTTCTTCCGACATCATCGACTGGTCCCATGGAGGATCGAAAACCAGGTTGATTTCCACACCGGTAACTCCGGGAATGGATTCTACCTTTTCTTTGATTTCATTCGGAAGCACGTCGGCAACCGGACAATTGGGTGCTGTCAGCGTCATGGTGATCTTAACATGCTGCTGTTCATCTGTTTCAATGTCATAAATCAACCCCAGATCATAAATATTCACCGGAATTTCCGGGTCAAAAATATTTTTCAGGGTGTTGACAATCTCTACCTCAAGTGATAATATGTTTTCGTTTTGTGACATGGGGGTGAATGCTTTTGGCTAAAAGCTCCTTCTTATTGATATTTTGTTTGGTACGCCAGTGCATACAATTTCATTTGTTTGATCATGGAAAGCAGTCCGTTTGACCGGGTAGGCGACAGATTCTGGCGCAGTCCGATGCGGTCTATAAAATAAAGGTCCACATTCAGGATTTCCGCCGGTGTTCTGCCCGATAATACCCTAATCAGCAAGGCAACAATTCCTTTTGTAATAATGGCATCACTGTCAGCGCTGAAATCAATCTTTCCCTGGTTGTATTCGGCATTGAGCCATACTTTCGACTGGCATCCGTTGATCAGGTTCTCATTTACTTTCAGTTTGGAATCAATGACGGGCAACTCCCTGCTGATTTCAATCAGGTAGTTGTATTTGTCCATCCAGTCGTCATAAACCTCGAATTCCTCAATGATTTCGTTCTGAATGTCGGTGATGCTTTTCACATGTATAGCATTAACAATTGACATGAAAATTGGTTGTGAATATACGAAAATTAGCCAAACATGGTTTTTACCTTTTTCACGCCCTCAACCAGGGCATCAATTTCCAGGGCGTTGTTGTAGAGTGCCACTGAAGCCCTTACGGTGCCTTCGATGCCGTAATGCTGCATAACAGGTTGCGCGCAGTGGGTTCCCGTTCTCACGGCTATGCCCATTTTATCGAGAACCATACCGGTATCATAAGGATGTACTCCGTTGACGATAAATGAAAGTATCGAACTTTTATGAGGTGCAGTTCCAAAGAGTTTCACATAGCCCAGGTTAAGCAGTTTCTCAGTTCCCTGATGCAGCAATGTGAGCTCATGTTGTGCTATATTTTCAACACCCAGGCTGGTGACGTAATCCAGTGCACTGGCCAGTCCGATTGCTCCTATATAATTAGGAGTACCTGCTTCGAATTTGAAAGGAAGGCTGTTATAGGTTGTTTTTTCAAAGGTGACCACGTCCACCATATCCCCGCCTCCCTGAAAAGGAGGCAGTTCATCGAGCCATTTTTCCTTGCCATAAAGGATGCCGATGCCTGTTGGGGCGTAAATTTTGTGCCCTGAAAATGCGAAGAAATCACAATCCATCTGTTGAACATCAACTGAGGTGTGCTGTACCGATTGGGCGCCGTCAACCAGAACCGGTATATTGTGCTGATGCGCTTTTTGGATTATTTCATTTACAGGATTGATGGTTCCCAGGGCGTTGGAAACATGAATGACACAGATTAACCTGGTTTTTTCGTTGATCATCCGGTCGAGTTCTTCCAGTTTGAGTATGCCTTCATCGGAAAACGGGATTACACGGAGCCTGGATTTTTTGCGTTCGCAGAGCATCTGCCAGGGGACAATGTTGGCATGGTGTTCCATTTCGGTAACGATGATTTCATCGCCTTCGCGGATGTATCTTTCGCCGAACGAGAAGGCCAGTCCGTTAATAGAGGAAGTGGTACCGGGGGTGAATATGATTTCGTTGGAAGAAGCTGCATTAATGAAGTGTTGTACCGTTTTCCGGGCATTCTCATAATCTTCGGTGGCCTTTTCGCTCAGGTAGTGCACTCCGCGGTGGATGCTGCTGTTATGTTGAGTGTGATAATCGTTAATGCAGTTGATCACACATTGGGGTTTCTGCGTTGTGGCGCCGTTATCGAAATAAACCAGGGGCCGGTTATATACCTGCTGACTGAGGATGGGAAAATCTTTGCGTATTTGATCAATGTTGAAGTTCATGGAAAACTTTTTTACCCGCAATGGATGTTGCAGTCGTTGCATTTGGATAGTTCACCTTTCAGTCTTTTGTCAACCAGGTCGATGATTCTTTCCTTTAAAACCGGAATTGAAATGCGACTCACGATTTCATTGGCGAAGGCGTACATAAGTAAGTGCCGGGCCTCGGCTTCGGGAATGCCCCGTGAACGCAGGTAGAATAGGGCATCCTTATCGAGCTGGCCCACAGTTGCCCCATGGCTGCACTTCACGTCATCGGCATAAATTTCGAGGTGGGGCTTGGTATTCATTCTTGCGGTGGAAGACAGCAGTATGTTGTTGTTTTTCTGGTATGCCTGGGTTTTTTGGGCATCTTTCCGTACCAGGATTTTTCCGTTAAAGGCGCCGGTAGCCTCTTCATCGAGGATTCCCTTAAAAAGCTGGTTGGAGGTGCAAAGCGGACTGGCGTGGTCCATCAGCACAAAATTGGCCACGTGTTGCCGGTCGTCACAAAGGAAGAGTCCGTTCAGGTTGGCTTCGGCTCCGGTGCCATTCAGGGTAACATAAAAGCTGTTGCGGATGAGTCCGCCATGCAGTGAAATGCTGTTGCTGCTAAACCGGCTGTTTTCGAGCTGGTGAATGAACAGGTTGTTGATTTGGGTTGACCGGCTGTTTTCGTTTTGGAGCCTGTCGAAATTCAGCGAAGCGTTGTTTCCGGTATGGATTTCGGTAAGCGAATTGGTCAGGTAGCCGTTATTGCATAATGAGTGATCGCAAACCACAATGTTGCAGGTGCTGTTTTCTTCAGCAATGATCAGGTTGCGCCTGGTGATTCTCAGGTTTTTGAAAGAGTGGCTCAGGTTGATTATCTGAATGGGTTTTTCAATTGTTACATTTTTGGGAATATAAACGAAAAAGCCATCCTGAGCGAAAAGGGTGTTGAGTGCTACAAGTCCGTCAGCCGAAGTATCGGCATATTTTGCATAATGTGTTTCAAACAGCCGGGGGTATTTAACCGAAGCTTCGCCCAGGCTGCAAACAACAACACCTTCGGGCAGGCCGTTGACCTGCACCCCGGCGGCAAAGAATCCGTTTAAAACCAACGCCACATGGGTGTCGAGTTCGGGCACGTCGCATTTGAAGATGCTTCTGATGTCAACTTTTGAAGGATTGGGACTGAGTTCCATTTCATATTGCCCGTTGAAGTATTGCTCGAGCGGGGTGTACCGGTAATTCTCATTTTTGACATTGGGAATTCCCAGCCTGTTGAAGTCGCTTAAGGCCTTTTCCCTGTGAAAATTAATGAAATGTCCTGATCCGGATTCCAGTTCGCCGTTGCTTTTCTCAAACAAGCCGATCAGATCACTTTTCAATGCAACAGAAACAGATTCATTCATAGGTCAAAAGCCATTTATTCGTTATCCTCCTTAATCCAGTCGTAGCCCTTTTCCTCGAGTTCAAGAGCGAGTTCCCTGCCACTTGATTTCACGATTTTTCCTTTGTATAACACGTGCACAAAGTCGGGCACAATGTGTTCAAGCAGGCGTTGATAATGGGTAATCACAATGGTGGCATTGTCATTCCGGCGCAGCTTGTTAACACCCTGGGCAACAATCCGGAGCGCATCAATATCGAGTCCCGAATCGGTTTCATCGAGTATGGCCAGGGTGGGTTGCAGCATGGCCATTTGGAATATCTCGTTTTTTTTCTTTTCGCCGCCTGAGAAGCCTTCGTTAACAGAGCGGTTGGTGAGGCTGCTGGTTAATCCGACCAGGTCTTTTTTCTCGCGCATGAGTTTCAGGAAATCGGAAGCGGAGATTGGGTCGAGGCCTTTGAATTTCCGGTGTTCATTGATTGCCGTTTTCATGAAGTTAACAATTGAAACGCCCGGTATTTCAACAGGGTATTGGAAGCCCAGGAACAAACCTTTGCGTGCCCTGTCCTCGGGACTCATCTCAAGCAGATTTTCACTTAAAAAAGAAACCGATCCGTTGGTGATTTCGAAAATATCCCTTCCGGCCAGTGCTGCGGCCAGGGTGCTTTTGCCGGAACCGTTGGGCCCCATGATGGCGTGAACTTCTCCGGCTTTTACTTCCAGGTTAATTCCCTTAAGAATTTCCTTGCCGTCGATGGAAACGTGTAAATCTTTAATTTGTAACATAATCATTTATTTATTTCATTGGTACGGACAGGTCGCGTACGGACAGGTCGCGACCTGTCCCTATCTTTATCTCTAAAATCATCCGACACTTCCCTCCAAACTGATTTGCAATAATTTCTGGGCTTCCACGGCAAATTCCATGGGCAGTTTGTTCAGCACTTCACGGGCATAGCCATTGATAATCAGACCCACTGCATTTTCGGTGTCAATTCCGCGCTGGTTGCAATAGAATATCTGATCTTCACCTATTTTTGAAGTAGTGGCTTCATGTTCAATAACTGCTGACTGGTTTTCCACTTCGATATAAGGGAAGGTGTGTGCTCCGCACTTGTCGCCCATGAGCATGGAGTCGCACTGGGTAAAATTTCTTACGTTACCGGCAGACTTCAGCACTTTCACCAGGCTCCGGAAGCTGTTCTGGCCGTGTCCGGCTGAAATTCCCTTGGATATGATGGTGCTGCGGCTGTTTTTCCCGATATGGATCATTTTTGTTCCGGTGTCGGCCTGCTGGTAATTGTTGGTAACGGCTACCGAATAAAACTCACCGGTAGTGTTGTTTCCGCGCAGAATACAGCTGGGGTACTTCCAGGTAATGGCTGATCCGGTTTCCACCTGGGTCCATGAGATTTTGGAATTATCGCCCTTGCATATTCCGCGTTTGGTAACAAAGTTGTAAATGCCTCCCTTGCCGTTTTTATCGCCGGGGTACCAGTTCTGCACGGTGGAATACTTCACTTCCGCGTTTTCCAGGGCCAGAATTTCCACAACTGCTGCATGCAGCTGATTTTCGTCGCGCATAGGGGCCGTGCAGCCTTCCAGGTAGCTCACATAGCTGTCGTCATCGGCTACCAGAAGGGTGCGTTCAAACTGGCCGGTATTTGCCGCATTAATGCGGAAATAGGTGGAGAGTTCCATAGGGCAGCGCACTCCTTTGGGAATATAGCAAAACGAACCATCGCTGAAAACAGCTGAGTTGAGGGATGCAAAGTAATTGTCGGTGTAGGGCACCACGGTACCCAGGTATTTTTTTATCAGTTCGGGGTACTCACGAATGGCCTCGCTCATGGAGCAAAAAATGATACCCTGTTCAGCGAGTGTTTCGCGGAAGGTGGTTTTAACCGAAATGCTGTCCATTACGGCATCTACAGCAACGCCGGAGAGCAATTTCTGCTCTTCGAGCGGAATACCAAGCTTATCGAAGGTCCGTAATAATTCGGGGTCCACCTCATCCAGGCTCAACGGGCCTGCTTTTTGCTTTGGTGCTGCGTAGAAAATGATATCCTGGTAATTGATTTCGGGTATGGTGAGATGAGCCCATTCGGGCATTTTCATCGTTTGCCAGTGCCTGTAGGCTTTAAGCCGGAATTCCAGCATGAATTCAGGCTCGTTTTTTTTCGCCGAAATCAAACGGACCACATCTTCATTCAGGCCCTTGGGTATGATTTCTGTGTCAATATCGGTAATGAAGCCATATTTGTATACACCGCCGGTAACCTCATTCAGCAGATTATCCTGTGATTCTTCCATCGTAACTATTATTTATAGCGCGCAGATTCAACCAATCAATGTATTTAGACTAATTCTAAATAATGGCAAATATACTAAATCTGTATCAATTTATACTGATATTTGCTGCGTTTTAGGCTGTAATATGAACAAGGGGAAGTTACAAAGTGATGATATTTCCGACCTGGGAGAGTTCGGGTTGATCAGGCATTTGACATCGGATTTGGTAAGCCGGAATGAAAGCACCATAAAGGGAGTAGGAGATGACGCTGCCGTGCTCGGTTTTGGCGGAAGGAAGGTGGTGATTTCTACTGACATGCTAGCAGAGGGAGTTCATTTCAACCTGGTGTATACGCCGCTGAAGCACCTGGGGTACAAGGCTGCCGTGGTTAATTTTTCAGATGTATATGCCATGAATGCGCAACCCAGGCAATTGCTGGTTTCCATGGCGTTGTCGGCCAAATTCAGGCTGAGCATGGTAGAGGAGATTTATTCAGGAATCAGGCTGGCATGTGAACAATACGGGGTGGATTTGGTGGGTGGTGATACCACATCATCAATGACAGGGTTGGTACTCAGTCTTACCGTGGTGGGTGATGCCGCTGATGAGGAGCTGGTTTACCGTTCGGGAGCAGGTATCAATGACCTGATTTGTGTTTCCGGAAACCTGGGAGGTGCTTATATCGGATTGCAGGTGCTGGAGCGGGAGCGGGTGATGTTTGAGAAGCATCAGGATATGCAACCCGCCCTGATGGGATATGATTACGTGTTGGAAAGGCAGCTCAAACCCGAAGCGCGAAAAGATATTATTGCCCTGCTGAAGGAATTGGGGATAAAGCCAACCTCAATGATTGATATTTCGGATGGGTTGTCATCGGAGCTGATGCATATTTGTGAGCAATCGGGCAGGGGGTGTAAGATATATTCTGACAAGGTACCTGTTCATGAGGAAACCCGGCGAATTTCGCAGGAATTCGGGATTGATCCACTAATTGCGGCCCTGAATGGGGGAGAGGATTATGAATTACTTTTTACAATTCCGGTGAGCCAGTTTGACCAGGTAGGAAACAGGCAGGAAATTTCCATCATAGGTCATGTTGTTGAGGCTGCTGAGGGTGCCCGGATGATTGATTCACACGGCAGTGTTGTTGCTCTTCAGGCTCAGGGTTGGAATGCCCTGGGTTGATCAGTCAATCGGCTTCGTCAAGGAGTCCTTTAATGATACCTCTTTCCGAGTTTTTTACGAAATTCATCACATGGTCGCGTTCATCACATTGCGGAATGCTGGCCTCAATGGCACGCAATGCGTCGGAGTTATTGAGTCCTTTCATGTAAAGAGTGCGATAGATCTCCTGTAATTCCTGAATTTTTTCAGAAGAGAAGTTTCTGCGCCGCAACCCCACCAGGTTCAGCCCGGCATAAACAACGGGGTCTCTTCCGGCCATAACGTAAGGCGGAACATCTTTTATCACCTTGCAGCCCCCCTGTACCATTGAGTGACTGCCGATGCGGACAAACTGATGCACCAGGCTTCCGCCGCCCAGTATGGCCCAATCTTCTATCACTACTTCGCCACCCAGGCCCACATATCCTGAAAGAATGCAATGGTTGCCCACTTTGCAGTCGTGTGCAATATGCACATACGATTGAAGCAGGCAATCGTTTCCGACGATGGTGGTGCCTTTTGATTTGGTACCGCGGTTGACCGTAACATATTCACGGATGGTGGTATTGTCGCCGATGACAGCAGTGGTAACCTCGCCCTGGAATTTCAGGTCCTGTGGAATACCTGAAATAACCGCACCCGGAAATATCCGGCAGTTTTTACCGATTCGCGCGCCATCCATGATGGTGACATTCGGACCAATCCAGGTGTTGTCGCCTATGACCACATCGCCATAAATGGTGGTGAATGGGCTGATTTCAACCTGCTTGCCTATTTTGGCATCGGGATGCAGGGAATACAATACTGGGTTATTCATTGAGAAATATTTTCTTAAAATAAGTTCATATTAAGCACCTGGTTTTTTGGCGAGCTGTGCCATAAATGAGGCTTCAATCACCAGTTGTTCTCCCACGAAGCCTTCACCGCGGCAAAGTGCGATACCACGCTTGATGGGTTCGGTAAGGATCATGCGTATATTGAGTGTATCACCCGGGACAACCTTGCGCTTGAACCTCACGGTATCGATGCGCATGAAATACAGCAGATAGTTTTCGGGATCGGGCACAGAGCTGAGCAGGAGTACACCGCCTACCTGGGCAAGTGCTTCTATCTGGAGCACACCGGGCATAATGGGTTCTTCGGGGAAATGGCCAACGAAGAAAGCTTCATTCATGGTTACATTTTTAACGCCGGTAACAACCCATTCGTCCATATACATAATCTTATCCACCAAAAGAAACGGATTCCTGTGGGGTAAAATTTTCTGAACCTGGTTGATGTCGAACAGGGGTGTAGCATCGGGGTCGTATGCGGGAGGGAGGGGTTTGTTGTGGCCGGCCTTAATTTGCTTGCGAAGCATTTTGGCAAACTCAACATTGGCATTGTGGCCGGGTTTGTTGGCAATGATGCGGCCTTTCAGCCTGACACCGCACAGGGCCAGGTCGCCGATGACATCAAGAAGTTTGTGACGGGCCGGTTCGTTGGAAAATGCCAGGTCAACATTGTTCAGGATGCCTTCGGGTTTAACTTTGATGCTGGGTTTGTTAAACAATTTTGCAAGCCGGTCGATTTCCTCCTGCGAAACAGGCCGGTCCATGATTACGATGGCATTATCCAGGTCGCCTCCCTTGATCAGGTTGTTTTTCTGAAGAAATTCCAATTCGTGTAAAAACACAAAGGTACGGCAGGCGGAAAAACCGGTTTCAAATTCCCGGATGTCCTTCAGGGAGGCGTATTGATGTCCAATTACTTTGGAATCATAATCGATATGAACGTCCACAAAGAAATCGTCATCGGGGTATCCGATTATTTCAATACCCTTTGAATTATCGCGGTATTCATATTTTTCCCTGAGTTGAAAGTATTGCCTGTCGGCTTCCTGTTCCACGATACCCACAGAGAGAATGGCCTCTACGAATGGTTTGGCACTGCCATCAATAATGGGCACTTCGGGCCCGTTAATTTCCATAAGGGCATTGTCGACTCCGAGACCGTATAATGCAGCAAGCAAATGTTCAACAGTGGTAATGGACGCACCTTTATCAACAATGGTGGTGCTTCGTTCAGTTATTTTAACATATTCGGCCAGCGCCCTGATAACAGGACCTCCTTCCAGATCTGTTCTTTTAAACTGATATCCGTGATTTTCCGCGGCAGGATTAATGGTCACCTCAACTTCAACCCCTGAATGCAATCCCTTGCCCTTTAAACTTACCGGTTTGGCGACTGTCCTTTGCTTTTCGGCCATTTATTGTTTTGCTAGTATTACACCAATATAAAAACTGGGCGAAATTATAAAAAATTATTTAATAGCAAGATATGTTTATAGGTTGAGGTTGTATATCAGAGAGGTAAACAACGGATTAATCCGGATAAGTTACGGTTTTTGGGGTGTGGGCGGCGGATTCTGAATTGAAAACTTTTCGGGGAACGAAAGCCAAATGATGTTAAAAAACAGAAAACATTAAACTTTGCCTGGTTCTTTCAATTTTTTAATTTCCTTCTCAAGTTCCGCAATACGTTTGCTCATTTCGGGGAGCGACTTGTAAACGATCATGGCTTTGATTTGCTTAGACACGTCAAGAGCCGGAGAGCCAAGCACAGTTTCTCCTTCTTTAAGGCTGTTGCTGACGCCCGACTGGGCCCCGATTTTAACATTATCGCCAATTTTGAGGTGTCCGGCGAGACCTACCTGACCGCCAATCTGACAATTTTTCCCCACCTTGGTGGATCCGGCAATGCCAGCCTGGGAAACGATGACTGTATTTTCACCAACTTCCACGTTATGACCAATCTGGATGAGGTTGTCGAACTTAACACCTTTGCGGATGATGGTTGATCCCATGGTAGCCCGGTCAATGGTGACATTGGAACCAATTTCCACGTTATCTTCGATGATCACATTGCCCACCTGTGGTATTTTCCGGTATTGCTGGTCGGGT
>JAFGOR010000025.1 GCA_016926375.1 Bacteroidales bacterium | reverse complement strand
GGCAGTGGCAGTCAACACCCAAAACCCAAAACCTCACACCCACGCATCCAGCATCCAGCATCCAGCCTAAATTTCCACCCCGGAATCTTTCAGCAGCCGGTTCACGGTCTTGATATCAATGGCCAAGCCGATACCGTTTCCCGATGCTTTGTAAATTTCAGAAGCCAGCTGGAGTATCTGTTTTTGCCAGGCGATAAGCACCTGGATGGGATCGACACCCGAAACTTCAAACTCTCCTTGAGCTTTCTCGAGCATTTTGATGTTGGAATTGCTGATTTCCATCATCTTCTCGTAGGATTTGTTTTTGCGATCGAGTTTGTAGCCGATAATACCCATTACTTCATTAGTCTTCAGGTCGATAAGTGGTCCTCCTGAATTTCCCCATATGGTGGATCCGTCAAATTGCAGGTAGCGATTTCCATTTCGGTGGATGTGTGCCGAAATGATACCTGATTTGATGGTCAGGCTTGGATTGTCATATTGAAATCCGATCAGCGCCACAGCCTGGCCAATGTATATGTGCCGGTTGACCGCGAATGTTAATGCCGGAATCTCGCTGAATGAAAGATCGGCAATTGAAATCAGAGAAAAACCCGTGATCTCCTGATCATATGAGGTGATGATGCGTTCCTGAAAATCGTGCATCGAAAGCCTTTCCATGGCAGTAATGCTATGACCATCTTCCTTCACAAATTTGATTTCAACAAACTCTGCTTTGTGAAGCCTGTTTACCATATCATGAGTCAACAGGTAATCGCCCGCCCTAAAACCGGTTGTGCAAACAATTTCTATGTCATTCCCGTTCAGAAACCTGATGGAGCAAACAGAGGAGTGGCAAGCTTTCCAGACTTCTTTGTACAAACTTATCATCGCGGACTAGTTGGGTTCATTTTCAACTACAAAAGAAATAAAAATTTAAATTATTTGTGGTATCCCGATGATGAAATTGTGCAAATCTTGAACGCAAACGTTTGAGTAACCTAATGAAAAAAAGCAGGAGCCTTAGTAGACTCCCGCTTTTTAACCCTAACCATTAAACCTAAAATTACGAAAAAAAACCTAGAAAAACTATTATTTAACCCTAATCAAAACTAATTATTAACCCTAGTATTTATATAACGAAAATCATGCCATATTAGTTACATGGGTTCTGAAAATTTAGGAATATTTTAACATATTTTTCTTATAGTCATAATGTCAGACAATTACAAATTTAAAATTTAACATTTAAACCAGCCATGAAATGAATCCCGGCTTGCGGGTAATAATAGGGCGTATTTCCGTAAACAGCACCGTTGGATTCATACTTTTTATTTAGCACATTATTTACTGTTAAAGTGAGTTCCATATCAGGTGCATTTTTTCCTGCAATGAGATAGGCCAGTCTGAGGTTGTTTAACAGGTATGGATCGAGAACCAGTTTTTCATTTTCTGTATTGTCAAGGTATTGCTTGCCTACATATTTCAGCATCCAGTCGATTTCAAACTGTTTGAAGGGGAAGAAAATTACCTGTGAACTGCCTGTTATTCCCGGAGAAAACGACAGGGTTGAATTGGAATAGGTGTGCAGCTGGCCTTCATCATCTTCCTGTTTATAGTCGGTTTTATTTATGCTCAGACTCAGGTTGCCTGAAAACTCAAGCATTTTAGCGGGTTTGTATCCGCCCGAAAGTTCCACTCCGGTCCGGTAGCTTTTCCCTGCATTTTTTCTCACGTATTGACCATTGTCATTGATGGCTCCGGTGAGAACAAGCTGGTTGCGGTAATTCATCAGATAATAATTCACTGCATATTGAAAACTTTGTCCCGTTTTGCGAATTCCTGCCTCCAGATTTCCCAACATCTCGGGCTTTGGCTTTTCACCGGCAAGAGCATCAATATAGTCGTCCCTGATGGGTTCGCGTTGTGCAATACCGTATGAGATATAAACGGTTCCCGGCCTGATAATATAACTTAAACCAACCTTGGGGTTGAAGAAATGAAAGGTCTCATTGATGGCCACCGGTTCCAGATGGCTTTCAATTCCGCTGCATTTGTAAGTGATGGTACGGTACTGCAAATCGGCATACAGGGTGAATGCTTCAATGGGTGACCAAGCGGTTTTTGCAAAAATATTAAAGTCGGTTTTAAACGACATGTTTTCGTAATAGCGGTGATCATTGGGAACACTGGCAAATTCAGCCCAGATTATTTCGCCAAAATGTTTGGCTTTGTCGAATTTGTTATAAGCGCCCCCGATGATGATGTCTGCTTTGCCGGGCTTGTAATGTAACGACCAGGTCAGCCCGTAGTACTTATTATCGAGCCAGCGGCGGCGTACCAGATCGGTGCTGGTAATCGTATCGTGGTAGAAATAACTGTAGGAGCCTCCGTTGGGAACACTGTCCAATCCGAAATACAGGTTGTTTAACCCGTAATCGGCAAACGGCTCGTTCTGCTGATATTCTTCATAGTAACCCTTTCCCGAGGTCAGGTGACCGGCAAGATTCAGGTTGAGGTTTTGAGCCAGGCGTTGTGAAATGTGCAACTGGTAATGGTTTTGTGTGTAATTGTCGGTTTGGTTATCGTAAAATCCTGTTACATTCCAGTTTTCATCATATAAAGCCCCGGCATAATTAAAAGTTCGGTCGGTTTGCATGGTTGCTCCATCAATGCCATACCATGCCTGGTAGGTTTTTTCTTTGCCTCCGAATGCAATTGCCTTAATCAGGGTTTTCTCATTGTAATAGCCGCCCTGGATGAAGTAGGAATTCAGGTCTGATGAAGCCCTGTCGATATAACCATCCGATCCCAGTGCCGATGCCCTTCCTTCAAAATACCAGTGGTTGCGTATCAGCCCCGTCCCTCCCTGAAAGGAGGTTTTCCAGGTATTGAATGATCCGGCACTGAGACTCATCAGTCCGTAAGGTCTTGCTTGAATTGAATTGGTTTCCAGGTTCATCGATGCACCAAATGCCCCGGCTCCGTTGGTGGAGGATCCAACCCCGCGCTGCAGTTGCAGGCTGTTAACCGAGCTGGCAAAATCAGGAATATCCACCCAAAACACCCCATGTGATTCGGGATCGTTGAGTGGTATGCCATTGATGGTTACATTGATTCGGGTGACGTCGCTACCCCTGATCCGAAGACCGGTGTACCCGACACCTGCCCCGGCATCGGAGGTGGCTATCACCGAGGGTTCCATATTCAGCATGTAGGGAAGATCCTGAGCTGTGTTTTTCCTGCTGATATCTTCCTTGTTCATCGTGCTGAAAGTGGTGGGTGTGTTTTGTGAGGCCCTTACAGCCGATACAATAACGGCATCACCTACAACAGGTGATTCCTTCAATTCAATTTCCAATGCAACGTCTGTTGCAACTTCAACCTTTGATAAATAAGCTTCATAACCGACGTAGCTTATCTTTAATTCGTATTGACCCGTCTTCAAGCCTTTAAAAATGAAACTGCCCTTGTTGTCGGTAATTGTCTGATAATACGTGTTGGTAATCATTACATGGGCCCCAATCAGAGGTTCCCGATCATGTCCCGTTACCGTCCCCTTAATGGAGAATTGCGCATGGGCCTGCCATGAAAAGCAAACCAATGCAAGTAAAATGCATACCTGCTTCATATTGAAAGTTTTTAAGTTAATGAAACAGCGGCAACGTTTGTCATTGCCACCAATTCCCTTCGCCGGCATTACCCGGATCAGGTTCTAAGGGTATGATCTCAGCCCGATTTTTTAGGGCACCCCCTTAGTG
>JAFGOR010000194.1 GCA_016926375.1 Bacteroidales bacterium | reverse complement strand
ACCCTCCCCGAGGCATCTCCTCCCATAAGCTTCTCTACCTCTTCCACTGTAACCAGGTTGAAATCGCCTGAAATGGTGTGTTTCAGGCATGAGGCTGCCACAGCAAAATTAAGGGCTTTCTGGTCATCTTTCGGGTAGGTCAGCAAACCATAAATGAGACCTCCCATAAAAGAATCACCCCCTCCCACACGGTCAACAATATGGGTGATGTCGTAAACCGGAGCCTGTAACAGCTTTTTACCGTCCCACAGCACACCGCTCCAGGTATTGTGATTGGCATTGATTGATCCGCGTAACGTGATGATCACTTTTTTTGCTTTTGTGAAATTTTGCATCATTTGCCTGCAAACCGATTCGTAGTCAGCTGCTTCCACATGGCCGCTGGTTACATTGCCGCCTTCGGGTTTGATGCCGAATACCTTTTCTGCATCTTCTTCATTTCCCAAAATAATGTCGCAACCAGCAACTAATTCCGGCATCACTTCGGAGGCTTTTTTTCCGTATTTCCACAGGTTTTTCCGGTAGTTCAGGTCGGTTGACACGGTAATTCCTTTTTTATTGGCTGCCTGAATGGCTTCCAGGCAAACAAGGGCAGTCCCTTCGGCAATGGCAGGGGTAATGCCGGTCCAGTGAAACCAGCCGGCTCCTTCAAAAACCTGGTCCCAGTTGATCATACCGGGTTGTATGGTGGAAATCGATGAGTAAGCCCGGTCGTAAATCACCTTGCTGGCCCTGGCCACAGCGCCGGTTTCGAGGAAGTATATCCCCATCCGTTCACCACCACGTACGATTTGTTCTGTACCCACGCCAAAGCGTTTTAATTCCATGATACAGGCCTGGCCGATATCGTTCTGCGGCAGGCGGGTGACAAAATCCACAGGTATGCCATAATTTGCCAGTGAAACCGCCACGTTGGCCTCTCCTCCGCCAAACTGTACATCCAGTTGTCTGGCCTGCGAAAAGCGCTGAAATCCGGGTGTGGAAAGCCTGAGCATGATCTCACCGAAGGTGACGACTTTAACCATAATATATTGTTTAAGATGTTCTGAAAAGCCTGTAAATATAATTTACTTCTGACAATGGGGCAAGGAGTATCTGGAATAGTTATTTGATTGCAATTCCTTTGAAGAACGTATAGGAGAATACCCCATCGGATTCAGCCGTCCGGTAAAGGTCCTGAATACCCTTATCAAAGGTTTCTTTGTCAATAATATCCTGCTGAAGTGCATCCGGGCCCACACCCTCAATCATCGCAGTAAACGTATTTCTTATAAATCCGTCGACCAGCCGGGGGCGTGATGCATCCACATAAACCATGCGGGGCGTCACTTGCGTATTCCTGAATCCTGAAGCACTGAGCAGGGGATACAATTCCCTTCCAATATTGCAATTACCCCCGTGCTTTTTCTGTAATTGTACCTGGCAGTTGATGGCCCTATGGGCATAGCTGCTGTCGGGATAAAAGAATGTGGATCCATGATCTCCTTCAATGACCATGATAACCCCGTCTTTTTTAAGCACCCGTTTCAGCTCACGAAGTGCCGACAGCGGATCAGGCAGATGTTCCAAAACAAAGCATACCAAAACTCCGTCGAACATATTATCGCTGAACGGGAGTTTGAAGATATCTGCCTGCTGAAATTCCACATTGTGAATCTGTAATGAATCCATGGTTTTTTGTGCAGATGTCAGCGATTCAACCGACAGGTCCACAGCAATAAACCGGGTTTCCGGGTTCTTCGGGGCAATAATCCTGGTTTGGGCTCCCACGCCGCATCCGGCCTCGAGAACCAGGTCGCCCGGATTGAAAAGGGTGTCGTGGTGGAGCAGGTGATCCAGCGTTTCGGCCTGATCGTTCAGCCGGGTTGCCTCACGTATCGAATACCCGTGAACATAAACGGATTTTGTCATAACTAAGGTTTCCCCAAATATACTTACCTGCAGAAGAAATTTTGTGGTTTTAACATAGTTTAACGGTGGAATGTGACCCGGATCTTCTATTCAGGACCACAATGGCAGTGATTTACTGATTTAATATTGCTATATTTGAGATTGGAAATAATCTGATTAATGAGTGACAATATATCAAATATTGATGTTGACAAGATTGTAAAACATTGGATTGAGACATCGAATGATGACTTCAATACCATGTTGACTTTATATAATTCAAAATCATTCAGTTGGTCGCTATTTCTCGGACACATTTCAACTGAGAAGTTACTTAAAGCTTTATATGTTAAACGATATAGAGAACATGCGCCTTTTACTCATAATTTGTACAGATTAGGAGAGTTAATAGGATTAGAATTGTCAGAAGAGTATGCTGACTGGTTTGACGAGATAACTTCGTTTAACTTGAATGCCAGATATGATGATTATAAAAAGGAATTTTACAAATTGTGTACTTCTGAGTATACTCAAACCTGGATTGAGAAAATAAAAACTATTCGGACATGGATAAAAGGGATGCTTTAGATATTGCAGTAAAATATGCCAATGCTGTAAGATCAAAATATGATTTTGTGAAAATTATTCTTTTTGGTTCATACGCAAAAGGCAATTTTAATGCAGATAGTGATATTGATATTGCTGTGATTTTAAAAGATTACAGCAACCTGATTGATATACAACTGGATTTAATGCGTTTGAGGAGAAAAATTGACAGTAGAATTGAACCACATCCATTTAGAGAAAAAGATTTTAACATAACAAATCCGATAGTAAACGAGATTATAAAGTACGGACAAGACATTAAAATCAACGTGGCCTGACTGGTCATGCGACTGCCTGCCTGCTGGTTAATCGTCAAGCCCTCAAGAACTTTCTTCGGTCAATTATTTGGGTGGACCTCATGAGCTTCGTTATTCGCTTTGGTCATGAGCTCTCCCGATTTTATCGGGATCGGTTGCCGGGCCTTGAGGTTGCTTATGTCTGTTCAACTGGCTATCTGGTAAGTAAAACGACCCGCCCTTCGTTACGAACGGGCAGGCACGAAAGCGCTGTGAATCCCGCACTGTGCATTCCGCCAACTGTTGGGGTAATTATTAAAAACGTTTGCGATGAAAAAACTTATTATTCTGATAATATTCTTTCTTAGTATAAACACGTATGCACAGCGATACTTAACATATGTGTTTACTGAACTGGATTCCGTAATTGGCGGAACATACGGAAATGCTGTTAATTATCTTGGGAGTAATCAAGACCTGCTCTTTGATTTTTACGCTCCAGGTCATGATACCATTCAAAAAAGACCGCTTATCATCTACATCCACGGGGGAGGATTTACGTCGGGAACAAGAGCGTATCCTTCTGTTAAATTGCTTTGTCAAAAAATGGCAAGAAAGGGATATTCTGTTGCAAACATAGATTACAGGCTTGATCCAAATTTTCAGCTGTACAACTCAGAAGCAAACAGAAGGGCAATGACAGATGCGATGCACGACGCAAAGCAAGCCATACGATATTTTAAAGCGAATGCACAATTATATAAAATAGATACAACCAAAATATTTGTCGGAGGTGAATCTGCCGGGGCAATTACTGCAATGATGACGGCTTATGTGGACAAACAAGAAGAAATGAGTCCGTATCCTTTGTCAAATCCCAACGATCCTGTGGGTAGTAACAGCAATTTACATGTAGGAAATGGTGTACATGCAAGTATGTGCTTATGCGGTATGCTTATTGACACAACAGCGATGGAGGTCTCAAATGATCCGCCCGTATTATGGACTCATGGCTCATCTGACACATATATTCCTATAAGCCTTTCTTTTAACGTTGTTTTAAGAGCTCTGAATATTGGATTACCTGTTCAAACTAAAGTTTTTCAGAATGCAACACATTGCCCGTGGTATTATGGCAATCCTGACTGGGAAGCATATCTGGACTCGACAATAAACGAAATTACGGCTTTTTTATACCCCAAATCTACAACCACTTTGAGTTTAAATAAAACTCAGGATAGCAAAATAAGCATATATCCTAACCCATGTATCGGCTACTTGAATATCGACATGATCAAACAGTATCCAATAACAAACATTTCAATAGTATCATCTGCGGGACAAGTTTATCGGACCTGGAGTTTTCAGTATTCAAAAGAAATATATCTTGATCTGGAAGGTCTGGTAAATGGGTTATATATTGTTAGAATAGAATTTGAAAAGAAAGTTCTTTTGAAGAAAATAATGATTAACAAAAAATAACTATCAGATATCGGTTAAATATATTTCAACAAGGGAAACAGAATCCACTTCAGTATAAATTAAAGAAAAGTTACCATCAAGTTCGAATACATTTAATTGAAAATCGCCAGAATTAATTCTAACGGCTTTATAGGCCCCATAAAACGTTAGAGCTTTTTATCTTTACGCAGCACTTGCAACACATTTCCTATCTTTTTTCGATTTCCTTTCAGCAATAGCCAAAAAACAGCTATATTTAAGCATTAATACCCTGAACTATGGAAATCTCATCTGAAACCTGGTGGAGCGCATTGAGCGTGGCTGAAAAAGTATACTGGTTGATTGCCTTACCGGCTACGGCAGTCTTCCTTTTTCAACTGGTACTTACCTTTTTTGGTGGCGATGCCGATCATTTTGATGTCGCAGCCGATCATGACCTGGCATTCGACAGTGATCAGGGTATTGGCTTTCAGTTCCTGAGCATCAAGAACCTGGTGGGCTTTTTTGCCATTTTCGGATGGACAGGTATTGCCCTACTGAGTGGCGGGAAGGGACTCGGAACCACAATTATTATTTCCATGCTTGCAGGCTTTGTTATGATGGTGATCATGGCTGCCATTGTTTACTACCTGGGAAAGCTGACCGAGCACAACACACTGAACCTGAATAATGCCAAGGGAAGAATCGGATCGGTTTACCTTCGGATACCCCCTGAACGCAAGGGTATGGGAAAGGTACAGATCAACGTGCAGGGATTTCAGACCCTGAATGCCATCACCGACTCAAAAGAGGAAATTAAAACCGGAGCTGTTGTAGAAGTCGTAGACTCAATCGATAACGAAGTATTGCTTGTAAAACCTCAATAAACTAACGATATCATGGGACAATATTTAGTAGTAGTGGTCGTTCTGGCCATCCTGTTCATTTTTATACTGATAGTTACCTTTTTACGCCGTTACAAACGCTGTCCTTCCGACAGAATCCTGGTCATATATGGTAAAATAGGGAAGGGAACGGAAGCCGAATCCCGTTCTTCTCGCTGCATCCATGGAGGGGCCTCCTTCATCTGGCCGGTTATTCAGGATTATGAATTCCTGGATCTGACTCCCATTTCCATTGAGATCAACCTGAAAAGTGCGCTGAGTAAGCAAAATATCCGGGTTGACGTACCTTCGATCTTTACCGTGGGTGTCTCCACCGAAACCGGTGTGATGAGCAATGCCGCAGAAAGGTTGCTGGGGCTGAAACAGGCAGATATCAGCAACCTGGCCAAAGACATCATCTTCGGTCAGCTTCGTCTGGTGGTGGCCACCATGGATATTGAAGAAATCAACAGCAACCGCGATTTATTCCTGGATGCCGTTTCACGAAACGTGGAACAGGAATTAAAGAAAGTGGGTCTGAAGCTGATCAACGTGAACGTTACGGACATCAACGATGAATCGGGGTACATTGAGGCCCTGGGTAAGGAAGCTGCCGCCAAGGCCATCAATGATGCCAAACGCAGTGTGGCTGAGAAAAACCGTGACGGATCCATTGGCGAAGCAAATGCCATGCAGGACCAGCGTATCAAAGTGGCATCGGCCGATGCCAACGCCGTTGAAGGTGAAAACACGGCAAAAATTCAGATTGCCAATTCCAATTCCACACGCCGTGAAAGGGAAGCAGAGGCCGAGCGCAAGGCTGTTGCTGCTGAAAAGGTGGCGCAGGCCAAGGCGCTTGAAGAAGCCTATGCTGCTGAGCGTGCGGCTGAAACCGTAAGGGCCGAAAAAGAAAAAGCAACCCAGGTTGCCGATATCATTGTTCCCACACAAATTGACAAGCAGAAAATCGAAATTGCCGCAGAAGCCATGGCTGAGCAAACCCGCCGGCATGCCAAGGGAGATGCCGATGCCATTTTCATGAAAATGGAAGCCCAGGCCAAGGGTATTTTTGAAATACTGGGCAAGCAGGCAAGCGGTTTTGAAAAACTGGTAAATGCTGCCAACAACGACGCCCAGAAAGCCGCCATGATGATGATCGTTGATAAGCTGCCCGAGTTGGTGAAAACACAGGTAGAAGCGGTTAAGAACCTGAAGATTGATAAGGTTACCGTGTGGGATACCATGTCGTCGGGCAAGGATGGTAAAGGTTCATCAACTGCTAATTATTTTGCCAGCATGCTGGGAGCCATTCCGCCATTGAAAGACCTGTTTAACCAGGCCGGGCTGGAACTGCCCGATTTCTTAAGTGGCACAGGCAAAAAAGAAGAAAAGGCAATCCAAAGTGAAAAGCCCATTCCTGTTGAACCCGCTCCGGCACCAAAAGAGAAACCCGAAGCAGGTAAGGATAAAAAATGATGATGCTTTGTGATAACGCTTGGTTGTCAGGCTAAGCCTGGCACGAAGACGTATATACAACTGACCGGGAAGATATTTCTGCCGGGTAACAAATAGCTTGTGCCGTTGATTTGGTGTTGTAAGGCGTCAAAGCTATTGTATTCCGCTTTGTGCGCTTCGACATCCTAATCACTCCTTTTGTAAAAATCTCTGAACCTTTTTACCCTGTTCACCGTAATCAGAACAGGAGACAGATACACTGTCCCTCATTCATTGATATGGACGCGAGAGAAAAGCAATCGCTTTACCGCGGTGGAGGTGAGTATAAACTTAAATTTCATTCCTATGAGAAATTATACATTAAAGGCATGTATGTTGCTTTTGACGGTGACAGGATTGTTTGCCGGCAACGCATTATCAGACGCGCAGACGTTATCGCACCCGTCAGCCGGGCTTGTGGTAACCGGCGATGTGAAGGATGCAGCATCGGGAACTTATTTTATTGATGTGGTTTATAACAGAGAGGGGAAATTGTATTTTGCCAGGCTTGATGACCATGGCGTTTGGTCAGCCGAAACATACCTGGGTGATGGAACCGAAGCGTGCCTGGCAGTGGACAATGAAAATCAAACCCATATTGCTTTTGTGGCAAAAGACACACTGTATTATTTATCACACAATGGAATCGCCTGGACGGCAACAGACACCATAGTATCCTTGAGCATTGGCGGAACCGGGAAGTGTTCAAAGCCTGATATTGCAGTAGATGATAACGGAGGTGTTCACATGACCTATACGGACAGTCATGGCTCCTCGGGCGATAATTATACTTATCCTGATATCATGTATGCAAAAAAGGCAGATGCTGAATTTGCAGTTCAACTCATACACAGAGGTTATCGCGATTATTCCAGTTCGGGTTCCTGGGCAGCCGATTATTTTTCAAAGGGATCCTATATTGCGGTGAATGGCAATGGCGACTACTTTATTATGGCGCATCAGCAAAATATCTGGAGATGGATCAGCGGCACAGACAACACTTATTTTATCAGAATTACCTCAAATTTGGGTACCGGAAGCATCAGCAATTACGGTACCGATATATATACCATTCATAACTTGCATTATGATGGGAGCAAAGTTTGGGCGCTTTATAAAGAAAGCACATTCAAGGTTTCGGAATTAACAGTAAGCGGCACGGATATTGGTTTCAGCAATACCCAGGGTATTACCGCCACATCGGTTAGCTCTGTTGCAGGCAATGGTACAGATCTCACAACAGGTGGAATTACCAGCACCAAGCTTTTTACCAGTATAAATGGATTCGGACATATATATGACGACCAGGTGGTAAAAGGTACCGTTGTAGCCAATGTAGAGGTGGCAGGCGTATTCTTCAGCGTATACACCGGCAATTCCGATGGCATGATCAAAGTGCGTGAGGTGGCTGAACCCTTTTCCATCACATCGTTCGGTTTTGCCGAACAAACCGGACCTGCTTTCATAGATGGTCAGGCTGGTACTGTTAGCATTGAAGTTGCCAACGGCAGCGATCTAAGCAACCTGACAGCTACGTTTTTAAAAACATCGGACGCAACTGTTGTTTACGTGGGAGGTACAACACAATCGTCAGGAGTTACTGCAAATGATTTCACGTCACCGTTAACCTACCGGTTAACCAACGGAATGGTCGCAAGAGACTGGCTGGTCACAGTTTCTGAGAAACCCATGGTATATGCTGTTTCAACAACTGCAGACCCTGTTGCCGGCGGAACTACATACGGCGACGGAGATTATGAAGAGGGTACAGCCGCTACGGTTAAGGCACGTGCTGCCCTGGGATATGGATTTAAACACTGGATGGAAGGTGAGGCCGTTGTTTCAACAGATACCGCATTTACTTTTACAGTATCATCCGAAAGAAATCTGAAGGCTGTTTTTATTGAGCAATACACGCTTACCATTACAACCGATGGAAGTGGCTCAGTTGAAGTTGATGATGCGTTGTATACCGATGTTATTACCGCCAACAGCGGAACGGTTTTGAGCCTTGAGGCCATTGCCGGAGCCCGGTACCATTTTACGGGCTGGAGCGGCGATGTTACCGGTACTACCAATCCGGTGGAGATTGCCCTGGACAGCAATATAGTGGTTACGGCGAGTTTTGCCATGGACCAGTATACACTTACCATTGCAACTGATGGAATTGGTACGGTTGAGGTTGATGATGCGGAGTATACCGATGTCATCACTGCCAACAGCGGAACCGTTTTGAGCCTGGAGGCAATTGCCGGAGCCCTGTACCATTTTAGTGGTTGGAGCGGTGACATAGCCGGAAATACCAATCCGTTGGAGATCACCCTGGATAGCAATATAGTGATTACTGCAGATTTTGCCATTGACCAGTACACGCTGACCATAGTAACCGAAGGCAGTGGTTCGGTTGAAGTTGATGATGCTGCTTATACTGGTGTTGTCACCGCCAACAGCGGAACGGTGCTGAATCTGGAGGCTATTGCTGCGAACGGATTTGAATTCACAGGTTGGAGTGGGGATCTTAACTCAACAACGAGCACAGCTGCTCTGACCATGGATGGCAATAAAACCATCAATGCCAGCTTTACTGCAGTTACCGGTTTGCTTGAACAGGATGTACCACAGTTGAGCGTATATCCAAACCCGGTAGTTGGTGAAGTTTACCTGTCATCGGACGAACTACCCAGGCGGGCCTGTTTATTTAATTTGTCGGGACAACAGGTGATGGATGTCATGCTGAACGGAAGCAGGTCATTTGATGTCAGCATGCTGACCGGTGGCGTATATATGCTGACCGTTGAATTTGAAAATGGTGAACGACTGACCGGTAAGATGCAGAAACAGTGATCTGGATTTTAAGATAAACACATAAGGAGAGCGCCCATTTATGAGGCGCTTTCTTTATTATACCTGCCGGGCAGCATCGTACTGCCTGATCTTTTCGAGAATACCGGGCTCGGCATCATCGTACATCTGCCGGATGTATGCGTCGGAGAAATTGTAGGTGCGTTCTTCGAGCTGCATCGAGTCGACCCGGTCGAACAGCATGGATTTGGCCATTTCAATGTCTTTTCCGTAAATGTGATACGAATCGGCCTGCCAGTTCATTCTTCCGAGTTTAACTGTTTTTCCGGTACGCCTCGATACTTCCGATGCAATCACTTCCTTGTTGAACTGGATAAACCCGAACATGTTCATGAAACTGGCTCCCCAGGCATCGTTGCTGCGGAACCGGATATTGCAGTTCAGCCAGTAAACACCTGCCTCATCTTCAAGTATGCGGTACCAGAGCGATTGCAGGCAGGGCGGGTCAAAACAGTCGAGGTCAATATTCGGCATCCAGGTGATCATCTGTGCCTGGCGGGTAAAAGGCTGATTACACAGTTTGGTAATGACGCCCTCAATCTGGTTGATGTTAAAAGGGCCCTTCGTTTCGGAACCCTGCTCACCCATTTCCTTCCAGGTACCGTATCTTTCAAGCCGCCCGTGATAGGTATATTCCCAGCGGGTGTCAGCCGGGTCATTCATGTTTTTGACCCAGTGGTCTTTCAGACCTTGCAGCTCGAGTACATATTCCTTCAGTTGTTCAATCCCTGCCGGAAAGGCCATGTGGATCATGGGCTCGCTTTCGGGTTCTTCCACAGTGAGGTTCAGGGTGCAATCCAGACTTTCAGGATCACCCGGCTTATCATACTGGGTTCTGAAACGGGTGCCTCGCTTGTACAATTCCATAAGGGCATTTTCAAAAGCCAGGGCCAGGGTTTTTTCCGATACGGTGATGACTGGGATATTTAACATGACAGCATTATTTTGTCCCTAAATGTAATCAAATGATTTTTGACGGACAAAATACCTCCGGAAGATGGTTATCATTCTTATGTCAGAACCGCATTATTTTCACGAAATCACTTCTGCCATCCTGATGTTGGAGATGACAGACATATGTTCCGGTTGCAATGGATTGTCCATGAGAGTCCTGACCATTCCATTCAATCATTTGCATACCTTCATTCAGGTATTCATTTAGCAAGATAATCACCTCTCTGCCTGTGATATCAAAAACTTTCAGACAGACTTTTTCAGCAGCATTCAGGTTAAATGATATGATGGTGGAGTAGTGAAACGGATTGGGTGAGTTCAGGAGATTTCTATTGGATAACGAATTATTACCGGCAGGATCATGGAAGGTTGTGGCAGATGCATCTGGTACCCGGGCGGAATTGGGATCAAATCCCGGACGGCTGGTCCATGCACTGATGTCCACCACTTCAAAATCTCTTCCGTGCAGTCTTTTCAGTGTATTGATATCTTCGTCATCCCAGCGTTCGTCGTGTGTGCCCTGGAAGTACCAGTTGCTGCCGTTATCTGACATGATCAGTCCGTATTTTTTCATGGTTCGCAGGATGACTTGCATCCGCGGAGAAAAACCAGAGATATCCACGTTGGCTTTGAGCCGGAACCGGAGTCCCATAGGCGGTTTGTTCGGATCGGTTGAGCTTGAAGCGTAATGCCGGGCCGGCCAGATAAAAGCGCGTTGTGTGCTAACAGCAGTGAAACGGATGGGGTGGGGTATTTCACCACCTGTGGCCAGGGCACGCTCCACTTCGTCGTATCGGATGAGCAACGGAAATATGGGTAGTCCGGCTGCATCCGCCGAGGTCCAGGTCTGAGGTCTCAGGTTGTAGGAGTTCAGGTCGAATATGGCGCCGCATCCGCCTTCCCAGGCTGTTCCGTTGGCGTTTCCATATACATTTCCGGTTTCGTAAAGGATGTGGGTGCTGCTGTCCACAATGAGCATGTGCCGGTCACCGCCTTCGTCATCGCGCCAGTTAAATACGGTTTCAATATAAGGGTTTTGAGGAATGGGCCAGGGGCCTGGATCGCTTTCCTCAGGGTAGTCAACAAATGTTATCGGAACCAATGGCTGCCCGGCACCCACCACATTGTAAGGTATGCCCATCTGGCGCAGGGTGCCATCATCATCCCAGGAATTGCCAAAATCGGGATGAAGCGCTGCATTTTCACCCATGCCGGCAACAAAGTTCTTTGAATTGGGATGCACAGGCAGGTTGTCAATGGGGGTATTCAGGGCGTGGTTGGGGGGAAAAACAGGACCTGTATAATCGGTCATCGGTTGTGCAACGGCCCCGTTAGCAATGGCCATAATGGCCAGCAACGTAAGATGGGTTTTGATTATGGGAGCTTTCATATTGGGAATAACGTTAGTGGTTCATGGTGATCGGTTGTATCAAAAATACGAACTAATT
>JAFGOR010000193.1 GCA_016926375.1 Bacteroidales bacterium | reverse complement strand
GGGACAATATATTGGTAGAAAGAAGATTAAGTAATAAAATAAAGTCCCGGATGGGACGGAATAGAGTTTAATCGGACAATAGTGATATAATAACTAAACCGCTTACTCATTTTATCACTATGAGATTGCCCTAATCCACCCCCAGCCCCCGCCAGCGGGCCTGCCTGCCGCCTGCCTGCCGGTAGGCAGGGTAGGCAGGGGATAGTACATTTTTCAATTTCATCACAAAATAAGCAAGCAAACATTTTGTTATAAAACTCAATGGCAGATGTGCAACATTATGGTAACATCATGACATCACACAAATTCCAAGCTCCGTAGGAGCGACATTATGGCAAATAAATCTGCACAAATCAGTGAGAAAATTCGATAGAAACTCTCACCCCCAATTCTCAATGAAACACCAGCAGCGGAATACCCGTGTGATAAAACAGCTTTTTGGTAATGTTGGGTTTAAAAAGCTTGTCAACAATACTCTGACGCTGCCGGGTAAGTGAAAGGATATTAATGGATTTATCCCTTATCAGCTGATCCAGGTCGTCGAGCAGGTTCTTCTGACTGATGAAGCTGTAAGACACCTGTGTTTTGCCATATGCCTTGTTAAAATAGGCCATCAGCCCCTCCATTTTAACCTTATCCCAGGCCTTGGGGTCGTCACCTATGTGTACACACTGAATCTCCAATCCCAGCTGATCGGTGAAACTCATCAGACTCTTGAGCGTGGCAAAGTCCGATTCATCAAAATCGGTTACATAAAGCAGGTTTTTAATATTTTCCTCACCAATGAAGGTGTATTTTTCAGGAATGGCAAGTACCGGAAACTTAATGCGATTGATCACAGCCGCTGTAACGCTTCCCATAATTGAACCCACACCTTTGCCCTTGCCCTTGGTTCCCATAACAACCAGGTCGGGTTTATAAACCTCGCTGAACTGGATGATTTCATCTTCGGGAACACCCGGAACAATATCATAACTGAAATTAAGGGCCGGCAAACTGTACTTGGCTATATATTCTTTAAGGCCGGTTACGAAGCTTTCCATAGTGACTTTTTCGCTCTCTTCCAGGTTTACGGTAACCTCATCGCGAAGCTGTGACTGGGTCTGAACGGCTCCTGCAAGCTCTATCAAATCGAATGCAGGTGAATAATAAGTGTGAAAAAGTTTGATCTCAGCCCCCAGCTTACAGGCTAATTTAATCGCGTATTTGCAGGCATCGTTGGAACACTCGGAATAATCAACAGGAACCAGGATTTTCTTAATTTGCTGACTGGTTGGTGCTGATACTGATTGGCTGTCTGTGGAATTCATGGCAGTTTTAGTTAAGTGTGAAATGTTTGTACAATTTACAAAAAAAAGAGGAAGAATGCAAGTTACCGGCCATAAACAACCATTTACCGATAAAACCCAAATAAAATTGGCATGGCGTATAGCGGGCTTTGATAATTTCCATATTTTCGGGTTCTGAAAACCGTCAATATTATCCTATGCCTGCTGAAAAGACTGCCATCATCATTGGCGCCGGTATCGGCGGAATTGCCACTTCAATATACCTGGCCCGGCAAGGTTACCAGGTAACAGTTTATGAAAAAAATGCCGGCCCCGGCGGTCGGTGTGGCCAGATTGTGCGCGACGGACACCGGTTCGACCTGGGCGCCACCATTTACCTGATGCCGGAATTATACAAAGAGGCCTTTGAATCGCTGGGCATTGCACCCGAAGACAACTTCAAAACCGTTCCGCTCGAAACCCTTTATAAAATATACTTTGAGGATGCCAATCCCATTGAATTCACCACCAACCACAATAAACTTAAGGACCAGCTTGAATCCATTGAAAAAGGAAGCTATGCCAAGGCCAAACAGTTGATCGAAACCGGGTACCGGTTTTTCCAGATGGCCACCAGCAACCTGCTCGGAAAAAACTTTTATCATTTGTTTCAATTTGTTACGCTGAAAAATGCCTTACTGCTGCTGAAACTCAAAACCCACCTGCGTCACATGCAGTATATCAGGCGATTTTTCAAAAGCCCGCATTTGCAGAAAGCTTTCACGTTCCAGAATATTTACGTGGGGCAGGATCCTTATAAGGCGCCCGCGCTCTTCGCCATGTTACCTGCAGCTGAACTTACCGAAGGTTCATTGTTTCCCGCTGGCGGCATGTTCAGTGTCACCACCCGCCTGATATCAGTAGCCGAAAACCTGGGTGTCCGCTTTGTTTACAATGAACAGGTGGCAAAAATTAAAACCGAAGGCAGGAAAGCCTCCGGCATTATTTTAAGCAACGGCAGTACGGTAAGAGCCCGGGTTATCGTGTCAAACGCCGACCTGCCTTACGTGTACCGCGAACTACTGCCCGACAAAAGAAAATCGAAACACATCGACAAGCTTGCCTACAGCTGTTCTTCCATTGTGCTTCACTGGGGTCTCGACAAGAGATACCCGCAATTGTCACATCACAGTGTTTTCCTTTCCGGATCCTACCGGGATAACCTGAAAAAAATCTTCAGGGAATACTCCATTTCGGCAAATCCCAGTTTTTACATACACGCACCTGTGTGCTCCGACGAATCCGCTGCACCTGACGGACATGATACACTGTCGGTTGTGATACCTGCAGGCCATTTGAATGAACGGCTGAACCGCGACTGGAACAAACTGAAGAAAGATGCCCGGGCTGCTGTAATTGACCGGCTGAAGAAGGCAGGATTGACCGATATTGACGAACACATCAAATTTGAGATATGTTATCTTCCCCAAACCTGGAAGAACATCTTCAACCTGACGCATGGAGCTACTTTCGGAAGTGTGGCTCACCATATTTTTCAGATGGGATATTTCAGACCACATAACCGGCATGGCAAGTACAAAAATTTGTATTTTGTGGGAGGAAGTACGCATCCGGGTAACGGCATTCCGCTGGTTCTGTTGTCAGCCCGGCTTACTTCGGAACGCATATTAAAAGAAACGGGGCATGAATGACCAATACCTGAAAATCTTTAATAAAATCGATTTCAACAAAATTATCGATCATCCCAATATCTTAATTGCTGCAGCATTCTGGGACGAAGACCGGTACCAGGCAGCCCGCACCTGCTATAAGTACATGCGGGCCATTGACGACCTGATTGACTGCCATAAATCAACCCACACCCACATTGCTGAAAGCGAAAAGAAACAATTCCAGGAAAGCGTGGAGAATTGGATCGAAATGGCCCGTGACGCAGGGGCCGGCATACCGGGACAACACGAGCTTTTGGATACAATCCATAAATTCCGCATACCTGTGTGGCCACTGGAAGCCTTTGCCCAATCAATGATTTATGATATTGACCACGATGGATTTGCAACGATAAACGACTTTATCAACTATTCCCAGGGAGCATCTGTTGCTCCGGCTTCCATCTTTGTTCATTTGAACGGACTGACAAAAAACGGCACAGAATACCTTGAACCGGCATTTGATGTTAGAAGCGCCGCCACACCATGTGCCCTGTTCAGCTACTTCGTGCACATCATCCGGGATTTTCAGAAAGACCAGATGAATAACCTGAATTGCTTTGCGCAGGATGTTACTTTGAAAAACGGACTCACTGCCGTTGATTTGAGAAAAATTGCAGCTGGTGGTCCGGTTCCGGCAGGCTTTCGCAGGATTATTGAGGAATACTGCAGGTATGCCGACAAATACCGCAGGCAAACACTGGAGATTATTGACAATATATCGCCCCTGCTGGAACCCAGGTACCGTTTGAGTCTTCAAATCATCTTCAACCTCTATCTCATGGTTTACGAAAAAATAGACGTGGAAAAGGGAAACTTCACTACAAATGAATTAAACCCCACTCCTGACGAAATCAGGCAAAGGGTTTACGAAACCATGGTAAGTTTCAGGGATTAACCCACTTACCTGGTATAAATAGCAGTAACATCGTCAATGGCACTTCCTCCAATATTGATACGGTATTCCCAGGTGATCTGATTTTTATTGTTATTAATCAGTCCGGTACCTGAAAGAATCACATATCCTCCCTGCACTACCTGTTCAGAAATGGTAATGGTGTTGCCATAAACCACTGCCTTTACGCCAACATCTCCCAGGTTATAGAATCCGTCTATCAGAATACCGTAATCATTGTCGGCATCCGGAGAAATATATACTGTATAGGATGATTTGGTTGATTTTTTGAAGTACTCGCTATTCTCTTCGCAATCCCAGTCGCCAACGATTTTTGAAATGGTTTCATTGCCAAGCAGATCGTCAGTGAGCTCGCACGAGTTGGTCAGCATCAGCAGCGTACCAGCTATCAGTATCGTTATCTTATTTATGTGTGTTTTCATATATGTCTGTTTCAGTCACTATAAGCGCTAATGGCTTCTTCGCCCGCCGAAGCTTCAGCGAAGGAGGGTTGGCTGTTGGCAGTTGGCCGATTGCTTTCGGTCTTTAGCCTAATTTATTACCAATTTCATGCCAAATTCACAGCAATTGACTATTTTCGGTGTGAATTTTTCTACGTAATGCTGAACCCAATTGTTAACCATTAACAAAAAATAAAAATCATGAAGACCAGCAGAATAATTCTTATTGTTGTTGTTGTTGCCTTAGTATTACTCGTGTTTAGGGGCTGCTCGGGGTATAACAACCTCGTCACGATGCGCGAGCAGGTGAACCGCGACTGGGCAAATGTTGAAAACGTGTATCAGCGCCGTGCCGATCTGATACCCAACCTTGTGGAAACAGTTAAAGGATATGCTGCCCACGAACAGGAAACTTTTACCCAGGTTGTTGAAGCCAGAGCTAAAGCCACCTCTGTAACCATTGATGCAGCCAACATGACCGAAGCTGATCTGAAACGATTCCAGGCAGCCCAGGGTGAAATAAGCTCGGCTTTATCGCGACTGATTGCCGTAGCCGAGAGCTACCCCGACCTGAAAGCCAACCAGAACTTCCTGGAACTGCAAGCCCAGTTGGAAGGAACTGAAAACCGGATTGCCGTTGAGAGAAGAAATTTCAATACAACAGCTCAGACCTATAACACGGCCATCAAATCATTCCCGGCTGTTATTTTCGCAGGATGGTTTGGTTTCAAAGAAAGACCCTACTTTGAATCACAGGAAGGTGCCGACGTAGCGCCCAAAGTTGAATTTTAAGCGGCACTTACATGAAGGCAGCTGAATTTTTCACCCCCGAGGGCCGGCAACTCATCGAGCAGGCCATTGCCAATGCCGAGCTGGACACCTCGGGTGAAATCAGGTTACATGTGGAAGTGGCATTCGAAGGTGATATTCTTGACCGCGCAGCATCGGTTTTTGCCAGGCTGAACATGCACCGTACCCAACAGCGGAACGGAGTGCTGATTTTCTTCGCCATCAGAAACCGCAGCTTTGCCATTCTTGGAGATATTGGCGTTAATGGCGTGGTACCTGAGAATTTTTGGGATGAAACAAAGACTGTTATGGAATCGCATTTCCGAAATTCAGAATTTGCACTGGGCCTTGCTGTTGGTGTAAAAATGGTTGGTGATCAGCTGAAGAAGCACTTCCCACACCTGCGAAGCGATACCAATGAACTTGTTAACGAAATTTCATTTGATTCAAGTGAAGCTTAAAGCACCAAACAATATGAACAGGCAACGACTTACTTTTTTTATTGTGTTGATGACGCTCCTGTGGCCTTTGTGCGCTCAGCAGTTGCCAAAACCAATGGTGCCATTGCGGCTTGTTAACGATTTCACCGGACTGCTGAGCGAACAGGACCAGATAACACTGAGCAACAAACTGCTTGATTTCAACAACCAGACCTCCACCCAGATCTATGTGGTAACTTACGACGATCTTCAGGGTTATGATATTGACGACTTTGGTAACAGGCTTGGAACAACCTGGGGTATTGGCCAGCAGGGCAAAAACAACGGTCTGCTGATCCTGATCAGCCCTGAATTGCACAAGATGACCATTCAAACTGGTTATGGCCTTGAGGGAGCAGTACCTGATGCCATCTGCGACAGGATCATCCGGAACGTGCTTACACCCAGTTTTCAGGCCGGCGAATACTATGCAGGCCTCGATTCGGCCACCAATGTGTTGATGTCGCTTACACGCGGCGAATACACTGCCGAAGACTATCTGAAGGGAGGTGATGATTCACCTGCTCTCATTTTCGGCCTGCTGGTACTGATAATATTCATCTTTATCATTGTATCAAGTTCGCGGCGCAACAACAAATTTTATTCACCCAAACACAGCATTCCCTGGTGGGTTTTGCTGGGGTCGGGAAGTTCAAAAGACAGCGGCTGGGGAAGCTTTTCATCAGGCAGCGGTAGCTTTGGAGGTTCTGGCGGCGGCGGCGGCTTTGGCGGCTTCAGCGGTGGCGGTGGCGGAAGCTTCGGGGGCGGCGGCGCCTCGGGAGGATGGTGAACCCTGGCAGTCATACTTCGACAGGCTCAGTATGACACGGCAAGTCTCCCAGAGCCTGTCGAAGGGTGACACTCAGAATTATTTGCAGTCATACTTCGAGGTCCCGGGATAACACAATAATGACAGCATTTCCCGTGACACGAAATGATTACTAGCCATTACTAACAAAATGCAATCCATTCAATTGAAAACCCGATTAACCATATTGATTCTCATCCTGGTAACGTTTACCGGCTTTGCGCAATCGACTGACACTACCCGGCTTTCACTTGTATTTGCCGGTGACATCATGGGCCATGATGAACAAATTACAGGCGCCTGGGATGTGGCAACCAATAGTTACAACTATGAGCCCACGTTCCGCTACGTAAAACCTTATGTTGAAAAAGCAGACATAGCCATTGCCAACCTGGAAGTCACCCTGGCTGGTAAACCCTATAAGGGCTACCCGCAGTTCTCAAGTCCCGATGCCCTTGCCTTTGCCGCACGTGATGCCGGTTTCGACATATTTCTGCAGGCCAACAACCACGCACTCGACCGCGGAAAAGCAGGTTTTGCCAGAACCCTGACCATGCTCGATTCGCTGCAGATAATTCATACCGGTGCTTTTGCCAATAGCGGGGATCGCAGCAAAAACTACCCGCTGGTTATTGAAAAGAACAACATCCGCATCGCCCTGCTCAATTACACATACAGCACCAATGGAATAGTTATTCAACCGCCGTTTATAATCAACCGGATTGACACAGCACTTATCCGCCGTGATCTGGGCAAGGCCCGGCTGGCCAATCCCGATTTCATTATTGTTTGCATGCACTGGGGCGACGAATATCAGCGTTTTGAGAACCAGGCACAGAGAAAGCTTGCCTCCTTCATTCTGAAACATGGAGCCGACGCCATTATCGGCTCGCATCCGCATGTGGTGCAACCCGTGAAGCTTTACCCCGATGTTGCCGATACAACACGGAAAAAGATAGTGGTATATTCACAGGGCAATTTCGTTTCGAACCAGCGCGCCCAATACAAGGACGGGGGCATTATGGTGGAGCTGAACCTGATGAAAACAAACGGCACCACACAGGTTAATGATTTCAGTTACATGCCCACCTGGGTTTTCCGGGATGACCTCTCCGGAAAATCCACCTTTTTTATTGTGCCGGTTGCCTATTACGAAAACAATACACTCCGGTTCGGATTCAAGGATCATGACCGCTACAAAATCTCCCTGTTTGCCAAAGATACCCGCGAGCACCTGAAAAATGTGAAGGAGAGTGAGTTTTTTGAAGGGACAAGGGACGAAGAGTAGTCTTTCAGCCTGCCGCCAAAGCCTCGGCGTAGGCAATTCTGCAGATTCATATCATCATAATGTCGCAACTCTGCCTTTAAATTGTAGAACGAAGTACTCGCCTGATTCTTTTGTGATGGGCTTTGAAAATGCGCTGTCCCCTGCCTACCGGCAGGCAGGCCTGCTGGTGGCATAGCCGTCAAGCTAAGAAATTATTCTGTAGAGCAAGGCACTCACTTTATTAGATTAAGCTAAGTTTTGCAAATGCGCTATCCCCTGCCTACCCTGCCTACCGGCCTTTAGATTTGTATTAGCTTATTAACAATATTAATTAACAGAGTATGTGTATGTAGCT
>JAFGOR010000192.1 GCA_016926375.1 Bacteroidales bacterium | reverse complement strand
GCATCGGGAATTCCGGTAGACGGAAGCCCGGAAAGTAATCTCTGCGTAAAAGCGTATCATTTGCTGGCGCAGGAATTCAACCTCCCTGCCCTGCAGGTGCATCTTCATAAAATAATACCCATGGGGGCCGGTTTGGGAGGCGGATCATCTGACGGCGCCTTTATGCTTAAAATGCTTAATGAAAATTTTCAGCTGGAATTGAGCGAGGACCGGCTTTGTGATTATGCCTCGCAACTGGGAAGCGACTGCGCTTTCTTTATTAAAAACCGGCCGTTATTTGGCTTTGAAAGAGGTAACCGGTTCCGGGAATTGTCAGTATTTCCGAAATACATGCATGTTGTGCTGGTAAACCCGGGTATTCATGTTGGCACGGCCGAAGCGTATGCAGGCGTTTCCCCTGCGAAACCAACCGAATCAGTTGAAGAATTGGTTCAACTACCCGTTGAGGAATGGAAAGACCGTATGGTAAATGATTTCGAAAAAAGTGTGTTCCGGAAACATCCCGCAATTGGTGCTATAAAAGAAAAACTATATGACACAGGTGCCGTTTATGCATCCATGACCGGAAGTGGTTCAACAGTATACGGGCTGTATAAGGAAACAGCCCCCGAATTGGAGGCTGTTTTCCCTGAATGTTTTGTATGGAAAGGCAGGTTGCTTACTCAAAAACAAGCATCAACGTACCTTTAGGTAACCGGTCGCCTGTTTTCATGTGCACCGACTTGATCTTAGCATCAAACGGCGCATATATGGTATTCATCATCTTCATGGCTTCGAGCACAATCAACGGCTGATTGGCCTTTACTACATCACCTTCCTTAATCAGAACCTGCCTGATGGTACCGGGAATAAATGAAACCAGCTCTTTTTCATTGGGAGGTGTCCATTTTTTCCGGTTTTCATACTTGCGTGTAAAGGTGGTAAGATACTCGTCACCGTTAATATTCAGCTTCTGAAGCGGTTTGTCGCTTCCTGCTGCATTTTTCGTATTTTCACTCATAAGGCTGGTTATTAAAAAGGTGGCAGACCATGTTTCTTATCAGGCAGTTCTACCTTTTTCTCCACAGACACCTCAAGTGCGTGCAGCAGAATATTGCGGGTTTCCTCGGGGGCAATCACCGAATCGATATAGCCACGTGAAGCAGCCACGTATGGATTGGCAAATTTCTCCTTGTATTCCTGAACTTTTTGCCTGCGCATTTCATTGGGATCCGATGCTTCCGTAATTTCTTTCCTGAATATGATGTTCGCAGCTCCTTCTGGTCCCATTACGGCAATTTCAGCCGTGGGCCATGCAAACACAAAGTCGGCACGCAGGTGCCTTGAACCCATGGCTATGTAACCACCGCCATAGGCTTTGCGCAGAATCACGGTGAGTTTGGGAACAGTGGCTTCGCTATAGGCATACAAAATTTTAGCACCATGACGAATCACGCCGGCATGTTCCTGGTCGACGCCCGGAAGGTATCCCGGAAGATCTTCGAGGGTGATGATGGGAATATCAAATGCGTCGCAATAGCGGATGAACCGGGCAGCTTTATCGGATGAATCCACATCGAGCACGCCGGCCATTACCAGTGGCTGGTTACAAACAAAGCCACAGGTTTCGCCGTTCATCCGGCCAAAGCCAATTACCATATTGGCTGCCCAGTTCTGCATGATCTCAAAGAAATCGGAATCGTCCACAATGGCCTTGATCACATCGCGCACATCGTAGGGCAGAGAAGGATCTTCGGGAACAATTTCTCCAATTTTATAAGCGGCCTTAGGCGGTTTGGGTGTTGTTTTTACTGCTTTGCGCTTGTTGTTGGCCGGTATCATCGAAAGCAGTTTCTTGATCTGGTCAAAACATTCCTGTTCCGATTTTGCAAAGAAATGTGCATTGCCGGTTATCTCACTGTGCACGCGTGCACCACCCAGGTCTTCCATAGAGATTTCCTCTCCCAGAACAGTTTTAATCACTTCGGGACCAGTGATGAACATCTTGGAGATATTTTCCACCACAAACACGAAGTCGGTCAGCGCCGGTGAATAAACAGCCCCGCCGGCACAGGGGCCCAGAATAACAGATATCTGCGGAATCACACCTGAAGAAATGGTATTTCGAAAGAAAATTTCTCCATAGCCGGCCAGTGAATTCACACCTTCCTGAATTCTGGCTCCACCCGAATCATTAATCCCAATCAGGGGAACCTTCATTTTGAGGGCATGGTCCATTATTTTCACGATTTTGCGCGAATGCATCAGGCCCAAAGAGCCACCTGCAACCGTGAAATCCTGTGCAAAAATGCAAACCGGCTTGCCCGAAACGTTACCGGTTCCAATAACTACACCATCACCATGCAGTACCTTTTTGGCCATGTCAAAATCTCTTGCATCATGCTGGACAAACATATCGTATTCCTGGAATGAATTCTCATCCAGAAGTGTATTGATGCGGTCGCGGGCAGTCATCTTGCCCATGGCCACCTGTTTTTCGATGGCTTTTTCACCACCGCCCATCTGGACTTCCTGACGTTTTTTCTGAAGTTCCAGAATATGTTTTTTAAGTGCCATGATAATTTTGTTTAATGAAGGGAGCAAATATAAGGTCAAAAAGAAGAAATGCAAATAATCCGCTCCAATACCTGAATAATAAGTATTGAACTATTTGGGCGCCAACCGGTAAATGAATACCGCGATGATGGTGAAGAGCACGTTGGGAATCCATACAGCAATAAAGGGACTGAATGCACCGCTAATAGCAAACTGCGAAGAAAACTGCATGAACACTATATATGAGAAGCTGATCAGAAGCCCGATTCCCAATTGCATACCAATTCCACCCTTCACTTTTTTTGATGAAACAGACACCCCAATCAGTGTAAGAATGAAGGCCGAAAAGGGGAAAGAAAAACGCCTGTGTTTTTCAATCATGAACAAATCAATATCTTCGGCTCCCTGCATCTTTTGGGTGTTGATGAAGCGGTTAAGTTCCCCCAGGTTCATGGCTTCAACAGCGTTGTCTCTGCGCCTGAATTCTTCCGGATGAAGATTCAGGGTGGTATCGAGATCCCTTCCCTGTATAACCAGCTGGTTTTCGTTCTGAAATTCCCGGATATAGTAATTGCGAATGTGCCATTTGTTTTTAACAGAATCCCATGCGATATCGTCGGCAAAAAGTTTGGACACCAGTTTTCCGTCATCAAATTTCTCAATAGAGAATTTCAGGCCCCGGTTAAAGTTGGTGTTGTATGATTCGAGGTATACAAATATCCCCGGTTCAATTTGTTTGTGAATATCCCTGTTGCGGTTTTGTTTGGGAGAACTGTGGTAATACTCCTCCTCAAAAGCCAGCTTACGGGCATTTGAATGCGGAATAATGTAATTGCTCAGTACAAAAGCAAACACGGTTAGCGCAAATGCCGAAATAAAATAGGGATAGAGAATCCGCCTGAAACTTACACCACTGCTTAAAATAGCAATAATTTCGGTATTGTATGCCATTCTTGATGTGAAGTAGATTACCGTTATGAAGGTGAACAACGGACTGAATAATACGGCAAAGTAGGGTATGAAATTCAGGTAGTAATCAACAACGATGGCACGGAGCGGAGCTTCATTTTCAAGGAAATCATCAATTTTTTCAGAAAGGTCAAAAACTACAGCAATGGCCAAAATCAGCGCAATGGTAAAAAAGAAGGTTCCCAGGAATTTCCTGATAATGTACCAATCCAAAATCATCATCCTGAGATTTTTCATAGCCTGGTAATCAATTGTTGAACCATCCGGGTTTTCCATGGCCCAAAAGTGCCTGCCTGGATTTGCTTTCTGGCCTCATCCATAAGCCAAAGATAAAAACTTAAGTTATGCAGTGAGGCAATTTGAGCACCCAGAATTTCCTTTGATATGATCAGATGTCGCAGATAGGCTTTTGAATAATGGTGGTCAACATAGCAGGCGCCATCGGGGTCAAGTTCGCTGAAGTCATCCTTCCACTTGTTATTCCTCATATTCATAACGCCCTTACTGGTAAATAGCATGCCATTCCGTCCGTTTCGGGTGGGCATAACACAATCAAACATGTCAATGCCCCTGGCAATGGCTTCAAGTAAATTCACCGGGGTACCTACTCCCATAAGATAACGTGGTCTTTCATCAGGGAGTATGTCAGTTACAACGTCTATCATTTCATACATCACATCTTCAGGCTCTCCAACGGATAAGCCGCCAATTGCATAACCATCAGCCGGATATTTGCAAATCTCCCGCGCTGACATATCGCGGAGATCTTTATAAACACTGCCCTGAACAATGGGGAAAAACGACTGTTCATACCCATATAGCGGTTCGGTATTTCGAAAATGCGAATAACCCCTTTCAAGCCATTGGTGGGTAAGCTCTATCGACTTTAGGGCCTCCTTGTGTTCACATGGATAGGGCGTGCACTCGTCCAGAGCCATGATGATGTCGGCACCAATAACCCGCTGCACATCCACGATTTTTTCGGGTGTAAACAAGTGCTTCGATCCGTCAATATGTGAACTGAACAGAGCACCTTCCCGGGTAAGTTTCCTGATTGATGCCAGTGAGAACACCTGGTAACCTCCGCTGTCGGTAAGAATGGGCCGGCTCCAGTTCATAAAACGGTGGAGTCCGCCTGCCTGCCTGATGATATCAATACCCGGACGCAGGTATAAATGATAGGTATTTCCGAGAATGATCTTCGCATTCAGATCATCAGAAAGCTCACGCTGATGAACCGCTTTAACCGTTCCTGCTGTGCCAACCGGCATAAACACAGGAGTCTCAATCGCTCCATGCCCGGTTGTAATCCTTCCGGAGCGCGCCCGGGTAGCCGAATCTCGATTGAATATCCTGAATTCCATGAAAACCTTGTTTGGCCGCAAATATATAACTATTACCATGAAAATTGTCTGTTGAGCTGTCAGAATTTGGCATACATCAAAAACTTTGAGTAAATTGGCCGCTGAGAATAATTAAAGCAAATGCCAGCAATTTCTGAATTACTAGCTGATAAACAATGGTTTATTATCCTGCTCGTTTTTGTTTTTTCGTTTGTCATCCAGTTGGTTTACTACCTGGGCATCTTCAGCAGGTTTGTTTTTCATAAAAAGAAACAGGAGGATGCCGTGTTTGAACCGGTTTCGGTGATTATTTGCGCACGCAATGAAGCTGACAACCTGGACAAATTTCTCCCGGTCATACTTACCCAGGATTATCCCGAATTCGAGGTTATTGTTGTGAATGATTGCTCCTCGGATGAAACGGAAGACATCTTGGAAAAATACATGAAAGCATACCCCAACTTAAGAACAAGCGTTATTAAGGAAGATAAAAAGTTTTCACACGGGAAAAAACTTGCGGTTACCATTGGTATCAAAGCAGCAAAGCATGAGCGGTTGTTGTTTACCGACGGCGATTGCCAGCCTGAAAGCAATCAGTGGCTGAAACTCATGTCGGGCCATTTTTCTGATAAAACCGCGATTGTTTTGGGTTATGGCGGATATTTTCCTCTTCCCGGTATACTGAACAAGTACATCCGGTACGATACGCTGATGATTGCCCTGCAGTATTTCAGCATGGCTCTCTGCCGGATACCTTACATGGGAGTTGGCAGAAACCTGGCTTACAAAAAATCACTCTTCTATTCAGGCAAAGGCTTTTCCGGACATTTTCACCTGGCCTCGGGTGATGATGACTTGTTTGTGAATGAAAATGCCACCGGTACAAATACGGCTATCGAATATGCGCATGAGAGCCACACACGCACTGCGCCAAAAGATTCCTTTGATAAATGGAGTTACCAGAAGAAACGTCACTTTTCAACAAACAGCCTCTATAAAGGTTCGCATAAATTTATTCTGGCACTTGAGCCGTTCAGCCGACTGATCTTTTATGCCAGCCTGATTGCCCTGCTTTTTTCGCCAGTACACAGGATTTGGGTGCTCCTGGTTTTCGTATTGCGTATGATCATTCAGATCTTTGTTATTAAAAAAACAATGATCCGTTTAAATGAGAAAAATTTATTATTAATTTCGTTATTGTTTGACTTGTTGTCACTGTTCATTAATTTTGGGCTTTTGTTATCTAGCCGAATCAGACCTTCAAATTTTCAATGGAAGTAAATACAAATCTATCCGAGAAAGCGCAACGCGATTATATGTTGGTTCAGCGCGCCACCCAGGGTGATCAGCGCGCCTATGCCGAATTGATGGGCCGTTATCGCGACGCCATTTACTACATGCTGCTAAAAATGGTTAACAATGCCAGCGATGCTGAAGACCTTACCATTGAAGCCTTTGGCAAAGCTTTTAAGAACATCAATCAATACGCACCAAATTACGCTTTCAGCACCTGGCTTTTCAAAATTGCCACCAACAATTGCATCGACTTCATCCGCAAAAAGAAAACAAGTCACGTTTCACTTGATCACAGCAACGAAGAACACGAGAAAGCCACCAAGGATATCCAGGCTCCGATACTTGATCCTGAAGAATCTCTGATCAACGAGCAAAAGATACACCTCATGCGGTCGCTCGTTTCAAAACTGAAACCACGCTACCGCAAACTCATAGAGTTGAGATATTTCAGCGAACTCTCGTACGAAGAAATTGCCGAAGAGCTCGAATTGCCCATTGGTACTGTTAAAGCTCAGTTATTCCGGGCCCGCGAATTGCTCTTCAACATTCTCAAAAATACAACAGGAAAAATGTAATTGTTTTGCACGGCACCACTTCATGCAAACCATTGCAACATACTTTCCGCAACTTACCCCGCGTCAAACCGAACAGTTTTCACGTCTTGGAGAATTGTATGCGCTTTGGAACCAGCGAATAAACGTGATTTCGCGCAAAGACATCGAAAACCTTTACCTGCATCATGTACTGCATTCTTTGTCACTTGCCCGGATCATTTCTTTTAAAAGCGGCACCGCAATCATCGATGCCGGCACAGGTGGCGGTTTTCCGGGAATACCCCTGGCCATACTCTTTCCTGAAGTGCAATTCATCCTGGTAGATTCCATTGCCAAAAAAATCAGGGTTGTAGATGCCATCCGGAGCGAAATTGAACTTGCTAATGTTGACGCCCGCAACCTGAGACTTGAGGAACTCACTACCCAGGCCGACTTTGTTGTTTGCAGGGCTGTGGCCGAGATAGCCATACTGTTTGGGTGGGTAAAGAAAAACATCCGTGCCGGAGGATTCAACACGCTGAAAAATGGTTTACTGGCGCTGAAAGGAGGCGACCTCTCCGCAGAACTCAGTGTTATAAAGAACGCCCGGGTATTTAACCTCAGCGACTACTTTGCTGAGCCCTATTTCGAAACCAAAAAACTGGTTTACCTGCCCCGGTAAACAAATTACTGAACCATAATAATTTTTCGTAATCAGCGTTTTTTTATGCATGTAATTGACCAACCTGTTGGGTGAAATTCAAAACATGTTGTAACTTTATTCTGATTACGTTCATTGGCAATCATCTGTTAAACAATCATTTTCATTTACTGGCAAATAAACTAAACCAACAAACTATGGCATCACTCAATCCGATTACCGGGGTTCTGGGCAAAAAAGGGGCTGCCCACCTGCTCCGGAGAGCAACATGGGGTCCCGGGCCGGCCGATATTGAAACATTTGCTGCACTTACTGCAACAGCGGCTCTCGACACCCTGTTTACCCCTCCTGCCGTTCCTGATCCGCCTGTTGATGTGCTTACCGGCGACAGTTGGGTGAATCCACCCACAAAACCCGTTGCTGTTGAAGACGTTAACAGTGATCAGGACACCCTGTTTAATTTCTTCAGGGCCTGGCACCTCGAACAGATGCGTAAATCGGGTAATAACCTGCAGGAACGCATTACCTATTTCTATCATACCCACCTGCCTGCGGCATGGTCGGTTATCGGCAGCAGTGAAGCCGTTTATTACCAGAACGCCTTGTTCAGGTATTACGCCTTTGGGAACTTTAAAACCCTTTTCAAAAAAATCTGCCTCGATAATGCCATGCTGCGATACATCGACGGTGAAACCAATGATAAGGACAGTCCCAATGAAAACTTTGCCCGTGAGATGTTCGAACTTTATTCCATTGGCAGAGGACCCCAGCTTGCCGAAGGCAATTACACCAATTACACCGAAGACGACATCAAAGCTGCCTGCAGGGTGCTCACCGGTTGGCGGTTCGACCCCACCTTCACCAACCCGGACCCCGATACCAACATTCCTGCCGGCAAACTTGAAACCGAAAATTCTACAGGATTGCCTGCTACCGAACTGGCTGTAAGGCACGATATAAATCCCAAAGTGTTTACTGCAGCCTTCGGAAATCAAACCATTCAGCCCAACGAGATAATTGAAAACCTGGCCACAAAAGAAGCAGCCATCAAAGAATTCGATGACCTGATCGAAATGATCTTCGCACGCGAGGAAACAGCCCGGTTCATTTGCCGAAAGCTTTACCGCTTTTTTGTTTACTGGGATATATCAGCGGAAGTTGAAACCGATATCATCAATCCGTTGGCAACAACTTTCAGAACCGGCAATTATGAAATGGAACCCGTTCTCCGGCAATTGCTTGCAAGCGAACACTTTTACGATACCGATACACTGACTACCAGCGACAATTCCATCGGTGCTCTCATCAAAAGTCCGCTTGAAATCATCGTCGGTTCGCTGCGTTTCTTTAATGTGGACATGCCTGCATCTTTGAGTGATCTTTATCAAAAGTCATACCTTGATGGCATCCTCCCCATGATTCTCGAACAGGGCATTGATTTCTATGAGCCCATTGATGTATCAGGATACCCGCCATACAGCCAGGAACCTACCTATAGCCGCGACTGGATAACCCCCAATGCCATCGGTCACCGTTACCATTTCTCCAACATACTCATGGGAAGGCTTGACGAAGGCGGAGATTACGGTTTCCAACTCGACATAGTCGACTGGGTAAGGAATTCGGGAAATATTTCAAACCCTTCCGATGCCGAAACTGTGGTTCAAACTTTAACCCGGAACCTGCTGGCAGTTGAAATAGATACCGACCGGTACAATTACTTCCTCAACGATGTGTTTTTAGACAATCTGGCACCTGCCACCTGGACCACTGAATGGAACCTGTACACTTCAGGTGGTAATGACGATGTGGTAAGAAACCAGCTCGAAACGTTGGTTGCCGCCCTGATGCAAACACCCGAATTTCAGTTATTCTAAACCAAACCGCCATGAACAGAAGAAAATTCATACGCAACATAGGCATGGCCTCCGCCGGCTCAGTAATGTTATCGGGAGTGCCTGTAAGATTACTGGCCGCAAACAGCAACCTCAAAGCGGCAGCCGCCAATGGTAATAACAATGTACTGATCTTTATCCAGTTACACGGCGGTAACGATGCCCTGAACACGCTGATACCCGTAAACCAATACGACACCTATTATACTTACAGGGCTAATATTGCTATACCCGAAAGCGGACCACGCAAGTTTATCAACGTAGACACTACTTTGGCCATTGAAGATCAGATTGGACTGCACCCCGACATGATTGGGTTCAAGGAATTGTACGACCAGGGAAAGGCAGCCATAGTGCAAAACGTGGGGTACCCCGATATGAATATGTCTCATTTCCGGGGCAGAGATATTGTGATGATGGGCGGTGAAGCAACCACAGATTATTCATCGGGCTGGATGGGCCGATTTCTCAATCATGCTTACCCGGGTTACCCCGGAGCATATCCTTCAGACGACATGCCCGACCCCATTGGTATTGAGATGGGAAACCTGATGTCCATCGCCTTTCATCGCGAAGAAGGTATTCCCATGGGCATCAACATCCACAACCCGGATCAGTTTTACGATCTGATCACCACCGTTGGCGTGGAACCACCCATTTTGTTCCCCGACAGCCATGCCGGTGATGAGCTGCGCTACCTGATGGAACTTGAAAAAAAGTCGAACCAGTATGCCGGAAGGCTGAAAGAGGCTTATGACCTGGGCAGCAATTCACTTACTGTGGAATATCCTGAAGCATATCCGCTCAGCGCTCCCGAGCCGTTCCTGAATAACACGCTTTCGGGCCAGCTCAGGCTTATTGCCCGCCTGTTGAAAGGAGACCTGAAAACCCGGATTTTCCTTTGCCGCATTGGCGGGTTCGACACCCATGGCGAACAGGTTGAAACCTACGATGCAACCCTGGGAACACATGCTGCACTTTTATATCACCTGTCATCTGCCGTCAAGGCTTTCCAGGATGACCTGGCTGCTATGAATATTGAGGACAATGTGCTTACCATGACCTTTACCGAGTTTGGCCGCCGTGTTTATTCAAATGCCAGCTATGGCACCGACCATGGTTCAGCAACTCCGGTATTCCTTTTCGGGAAAGGCCTCAAGGGAGGCATTCTGGGTACCAACCCCAACCTGAACGACCTGAACAACGGAAACCTGAAGTATACTAGCGACTATCGCCAGGTATATACATCGGTGGTACAGGACTGGCTGGGCGCTTCAAATGAGGCCATGCAGGCAACAGGATTTGACCAGTGGACCGGTCAGCGACTCGATCTGATTGCAGGGGCCTCAGGCATTGATGACCGGATTAACGGAAACAGAAAAACCGGGCTGATTGGCTGTTACCCAAATCCTGTGATAAATAAAACCACCATTGCCTGCTTTGTGCAGACCCCGACTCCATTAACCATACGAGTTATTGACCTTTCAGGACGAGAGGTTAAGAAAACCGCTATGAACGCAGCACATTACGGGCGTAATGAAGCACAAGTTGATCTCAGCGATCTGCATACAGGGGAATACATCATCCGGGTTGACAATGGCAAATTCACTGATTCTGTTAAAATCATCAAAAAGTAAAACCATCAACACGGATTAATCAAAACTGATGTCCTCAGGTGAAACCTTGAAAATGGCCGTTCTTGGAAATCTTCCGGCCACAAAGGTTTGCGCCAGCAATGCAAGACCGTTATCGCTTGTTTCTATCAGGCCGGCAATCTTTACCGGGTTGGTTGATGCGAGATACCGGGTAGTGAGCAGTGCTCCTTCAGCTTTATCGAAAAAATAAAGTACAAGTCGGTTTGATTTGGTTTGACTGGCCATCACAACAACCTCCCTGTTGTTCAAAGTGGTGGCCAGTGACTTTACAGCAGCATCGGCAGTGAGTTCAGGCAACTGAATATCATCGAAGGTATCGGCTCCCTGTGTATTATTCATATCCAGTTCAACCGATGGAAAAACGTAATTAGCACCCATGTAATAACGCGAAACAGCAAACCGGGAATTATCAAGAAAGGCAATAGAACTGATTGCAGCATCATCCTGGTAGGTATTCAGCTGGCCGGTGCGGTTACCACTGGTTTGTCCGGCAAAAAGCAACGTCATGGTATAATTGTAAAAACAATTCACCAGGTAATGGGCGAGATTGGGAGATCCGGCCTGTGTGATGAAAAACGGAAACTGCCTGTTGCCTTTTTTCAGGTGCGTTTCCACCTGATTCTTATAATCCTCAATGATATTGAAGCTGACTTGCCATAGCTGTGTTCCTTCATCAGTATACTTGGTAAGTACCGAGGTGCGTGCAATCCGGTCGAAACTCAGCACAACAAAATCATGCCGGCTGTCGGCATACAAGTACAACGGGTATTTTCCGGAAAGTTCAGAAACTTCGGCAATTCCTGAAAGATCTTCACTGACTTCCATGAGCTTGACATTCTGATTAACAGCATCCATGCAAACAAATTGCCACACATTGCCATTTTTTACCAATGAAGGAACAGCACTGCAATATGCTGCATTCACCAGCTCTTCCCTGACAAGCTTGCCCGATTTGTCGGTTTTCATCAACCGTATCAGTGGAAAGGTGCTGAGTGCCGTATCCGTAAAAACCGAAAGCACCAAAAAACCTTCATCACTGGTTTGCACCATGTCAATGGGATAAAATGATAAATCCATATCGGGGTGATCGTACACAGCAGTGAAGCTTGCTGACGGTTCGGCATCACTTTTCCTGATGTCGCATGAAGTTGCACACAGCAATATGCATAAAACAGGCAGCAGCCGAAAATACCAATTCAAATAAGCAGGGTAACACATAACATCATCGTTTTTTAAAAGCCGGGGGACATTCAACAGCAGATCCCTTTCCCCTGCCCTGCCCCCCTTGCAGGCTTGCACGGTTAATATTAAAGAGGATTCCCAGGTTAATCACCAGATTGTCGGGCCGCAGGTTGTCGGGTACATTGTAATAACCCCCAACCGATTGCTGGTTCGAATAACGAGATGATTCATCAGTCACATTATGTAAGGTAAAATAATAGTCGGCCTCAACAAAGAGCGTGGCAAAACTGAAATCAACCATGATTCCTGCTCCGGGAAAAGCAGCCAGACGAGTATTGATGAAATTGTTTGAGATATCGCCTTCATAAATACTGTTTTCCACAGGTATTTCAACATCGTTGATATATTGCACCGTTGATGACTCCACATTGCCTGCTGCCCCGGTGAGCATACCGTAAAAGAAACCTGCAGCCAGATATGGTCTTATCTGCTGTGAACCCAGTTGGTACCTCAACACCAGCGGAATTTCGAAATACCGGAGTTTATCGGCGTAATTGGTGTTTATGACGATGCGGTCAGCGGGATTTGAGGCATCCGTCCAGGTTGATGTGGCATCATATTTAATTGAATAATTACTGAAAGTGGGTTCCAGGGAAATGCTGAGTGCTTTGCCTATCTGAAGCAAGCCTATAAACCCATACTGAAATCCAAGGTTGCGGTATAATGCCGCATAATCCTTTTCGCCACTTGTGGCATCGGTTCCCTGAATGGGCTGGAGCACAGAAAAACGCTCCAAAGGCATGATCACGGTAAAATTGACGCCCCCTTTGACTCCAACTTTAAAGGAAAGATCATTACTGCCACCGCCAAAGTCCAGACGGTATAACTTACCAGGCTTGTTCCCATATGCGGGGTGATGAAGCAAAACACACAACAGGGCCGGCACTATCATGTTCAGGTAACGCATATACAACAAACGCTAAGCGGGTTGAATTGTTGCTTAATTTACTGTATTTTAATCAGGCACACAACTGTTCCGATGCAAAAAGACAACGTTGCATTCAAAACAGAAAACAGAGGAGATTCATGGTATCTCCTTCAAACATTCATCCTCCTCTGGTGTTAATATATTACTGAAATTAATTCTTAAAAAATGTTGGAATCATCGAACCGTAATTTGTATTTTTACTAAACCTGAATACTATGAAACAGTTAATTGAAGGCGTCAAGGCGCCTGTTTTTAAAGGAAAGGACCAGGACGGAAAATGGGTAAGCCTGGAGGATTTTAAAGGAAAAAAGGTTGTTTTGTATTTCTATCCAAAAGATGACACTCCCGGTTGTACTGCCGAAGCCTGTAACCTGAGGGATAATTACAGCGACCTTTTGAACAGGGGTTTTGCCATTGTCGGAGTGAGTCCCGATGATGAAAAGTCACACACCCGGTTCAGAAGCAAATATGAACTTCCTTTCAGCCTGATTTCCGATCCTGATAAAAGTATTCTGCAGGCTTATGATGCCTGGGGAGAGAAGAACATGTACGGAAAAAAAACCATGGGTGTGCTGAGGTCGACTTACGTGATTGATGAATCGGGAAACATCCTGAAGATCATCAGAAAGGTGAATACGGGCGACCATACACAGCAGATCCTGGATGAACTGGGAATCAATTAAACAAATTAAATAATGGCAAAAGAACAAACCATCGACGACATCAGGAAAGAAAAGCTTAAATCGCTTGAAACCACATTAGGAAAAATTGAGAAAGACTTTGGCAAGGGTGCCATTATGAAACTTGGAGATCGTGCTGTGGTTACAGTAGGCGCTATACCCTCAGGTTCTCTGGCTTTGGACATAGCCCTTGGTGTTGGTGGTTACCCGCGGGGAAGGGTTGTTGAGATATTCGGCCCCGAATCATCCGGAAAAACTACATTGGCAATACACGCCATTGCACAGGCTCAGAAAGCCGGAGGCATTGCAGCATTCATTGATGCGGAACATGCTTTCGACAGCACCTATGCGCAGAAACTTGGCGTGGATATTGAGAACCTGCTGATATCACAACCCGATAACGGCGAACAGGCCCTTGAAATTACCGAACACCTGATACGTTCAGGAGCTATTGATATCATCGTTATCGATTCAGTGGCTGCACTAACTCCCAAGGCAGAAATTGAAGGCGAGATGGGTGATTCCAAAATGGGTCTGCAGGCCCGTTTAATGTCGCAGGCGTTGAGAAAGCTTACCGCTACCATCAGCAAAACAAATACTTGTTGTGTTTTTATTAACCAGCTCAGGGAGAAAATCGGAGTCATGTTTGGCAATCCGGAAACCACCACCGGTGGTAATGCACTCAAGTTTTACGCATCGGTAAGAATTGATATACGAAGAATTAACCAGATCAAGGAAGGTGAAGAGGTTTTCGGAAACCGCACCAAGGTAAAAATTGTTAAGAACAAACTGGCACCTCCTTTCCGTAAGGCAGAGTTTGATATTATGTATGGAGAGGGGATATCACGCACCGGTGAAGTTATTGACATGGCAACGGAGCTTGAAGTTGTAAAAAAGAGCGGTTCGTGGTTCAGTTACGGAGAAACCCGGCTGGGTCAGGGTCGCGATGCGGTTAAGCAATTGCTGGCAGACAACCCCGAACTTACTCAGGAGATTGAGAAGAAAATCCTTGATAAGGTGAACAGCGCTAAATAATGCTCAGGATAAGAAACAGGAGCGATCAGAAGACAATCTTTGATCGGAAGCTTACCTGATTGGAATTCATGAACCTGCCTTCAACTGAAAAGGCAGGTTTTTTATCATCCGGCCTTGTGGTGCGCAATTCAACAACGTCACCTGCTTTGGCCTCATGCTTATATTCAATGGCAAAATAGGTTGGTGCTGACTTTTCGAGCAAATCCTGATCCAGCACATTGAAGATCCATTCCACATAACGTGCATTATTCACATGCCTGTTCTGGTCGAGATCGCTGTATTTCACCTGGTGAGACTGCCACTCATCCGAAACCACCTCACGAAAAGTTTCTGACGGCATGGGCATGCTGTACCGGCCCTGGTTGTGTTTGATTACCGCTTCATCGAGAGGTACAAACGCAGGTCTTCGGGTATTCAGGTCCAGCAGTATCCAGTATGAAGTAGCGTTCAGCATTACCTTGCTACCGTCATCAATCTGATAATCACGCCGGTAAAAAATCCGTTCCGTACCTAATGGCCAGGTTTCAACATAAAATTCCTGCCCCCAGGCTGGCAATTGGTGTATTCTGATAAAAAGACGCGACAGCACCCAAGCCTTTCCCGATTGCTGCATAAAATGATACCCCACATCGAGGTGATTGGCATGCCTGCCGGCTACTTCCTGCATATAGCCGCATAGGCTGCTCATACGCGTCATGGCATTCAAACCAATATCAAACGAGCGTACCTGGAACTTTTCACGCCACGATGGTTGGTAGCTCATAGTCTGACTGATTGTAATGGATGAACTGTAACAAAAAGCACAACCCTTCAAAGCTTTCAGCCTGAAGGGTTGTATCAGAAATTTATAATTTCGGTTTAGACCGGATGTGGTGCATCCACCGGACAAACATCAGCACATGCGCCGCAATCGATACACTTATCAGGATCAATCGTATAGATATCGCCTTCACTTATTGCTTCGGAAGGACATTCGGGCAAACAGGTACCACAAGCGGTGCATTCATTACTAATTACATAAGCCATAACAAAGTGTTTTAATCGTTAATGCGCCAAATTTAATCTATTAATTGAAATGCACAAAAGAAAAAAATCAGGTGTAACAATTCCTTATGATTCCTTAAGAAACGAAAGGGTTAGCCAGGCCAGATTGCTCATGGCAGTAATCAATGCCCTTTCATCGGCCATATAGGTAGCTGAATGAACAGGTGACATGAACTTCTCTTCCGGATCGGTTGTTCCAAACCGGTAAAAAACTGAGGGACAGTATTGGGAATAATAAGCAAAATCATCAGAAGTCATCCGAAGATCCATTTCCATAACATGCTCAGAACCCAGCAATTCGCGTGATAACCGGATGGCTTTTTCAGTGTACCCTGCATGATTCTCAAGAACAGGATACCCGTGTTTTATAGTTACGTCGCAACTTCCGCCCATACTCTCAGCAATAAGGCTGGCCATTTTGGTAATTTTTTCATGGGCCTCCTTTCTCCATGGCTCGTTCATGGTGCGGAATGTTCCTTCGATAGTTACTTCAGAAGGTATAACGTTGGTAATTCCCGGTGCATCCACCTTACCAAATGAGAGCACGCTTGGCACAGAAGCATTGGCGTTTCGGCTTACTATCTGTTGAAGTGCCACAATGATATGTGCGGATATCAGTACCGGATCCACGAGTTGGTGAGGCACGGCACCATGTCCGCCCTTACCCTTAACGGTAATGTAAATTTCATCGGAGGAAGCCATGTAAACCCCGGACCGGTAACCAACAGTGCCGGTTTTAAGACCCGATAACACATGCTGGCCAATGATCAGATCAGGTTTACCATTGGCAAACGCGCCCTCACTTATCATCAGGCTGGCACCTCCCGGAAGCTTTTCTTCAGCCGGTTGAAAAATTAACAGAACAGATCCTTCAAACTCTTCGCAGTAGGTATGAATTATCCGGGCAGCACCCAGCAAAGCTGCCATGTGCATATCATGCCCGCATGCATGCATTTTTCCCGTGTTTTCAGACTTAAATGGAATCTCATTCTTTTCTGCAATGGGCAAGGCATCCATCTCTGCCCGCAGGGCTATAATACGCTTTTTTGGATTTTTGCCCTCAATTGTGGCAATTACACCGTTTTTAACAAATCCGGTTTTAAAAGGAATGCCCAAGCAGTTCAGCTGCTCCTGTATGTAGGCAGATGTTTTGAATTCTTCATAGGATAATTCCGGGAACCGATGGATGTGACGTCTGATGCCAACCACATCTTCGAAATAGGCCGAAGCCTGCTGCAGAATTTTCTGATGAATATCCATAGTAATATATTTGACTATTTTTTAATTATCATTCTCAAACCCATAACAACAATCAATACTCCAAATGCTATTCTCAAAACTTTTTCGGGCACCCGCACTGCCAGCAACGATCCAAAATAACCTCCGATAAAAAAAGCCAGCATAACAACAACCGCAATTTTAAAATTAACATAACCCTGCTTGTAGTAATTCCAAAAGGCCAGAAAACCTATCGGAAACACCAGGATTGCCAGGCTGGTTCCCTGCGCCTGATGTTGAGTCAAACCCACAAAGAAAATAAGAGCCGGAACAATGATAATGGCGCCTCCAACGCCCAGTAAACCGGAAACAATTCCGGCTGAAAGGCCGATCAGGATAAGTACGATTACTTCGTTAACTGACATGTTTTTATTTACCAGATTGTTGTTGATGGCATTTTATTAAAAATCAAGGCTCATGGAAAAATAAAACACCTGGGGCACAATTTCCCTGTTTTCGATACCCCAGGCCCAGTCGAATCTCATAAAATATCCCAGTAGTTGCGAGTGTATGCCAAAACCATAACCGGCAACTATCGGATCTCGATTTGAGTCGACTATTATTTTATATGGCCCCTGCTGAATGATTTCATTATCATAAGCGTTGTGACTCGACCAGGGTGTGGGACCTGACCAGGCTGAACCCACATCGAAGAAACCAACCAGTTGAAAATTTTCAAAAAAGCTCCTGCTTAAAGGGTAATTTGCCAGGTATTTGAATACAGGGAATCGGATTTCGCTGTTAAAAACAGCAAAATTATTCCCGTTCCGAATGTTTTGTGAAAATCCGCGCATGTTGGTACCAACAGCCTGAAATGCATAATTCTGTGTTTCATCAATGGGAATTTCACTAAAAGGGGTAAAATAAGGTGGCCGTTGCCCGAAATTGATCCAGTTGTCCACACCCCCCAAATAATAAATGATCCGGCTCGAACCTTGAGAAGAGCTCCAGGCAAAACGATTGGCCCAAATCAAGGTCCGGTGCAAACGCGTATAATTCCTGAAATCAGCACCAAAAACTACCAGTTCACTCAACCCCTTGTCAACCTGCTCCTGAACCTCAGCAAACAGTTTATACCGGGTACCTGAATACAGGTTAATCCCCAACGGCCGGGTATTGTCAAAAACATATTCGAGCTTTAAGCCGATCCAGTTCCTGTATATATTGGGTGTGTTCAGGAAATTGTTAGGATTTGGATATGGGTTGCTTGAAAGGAATACAGTACGGTCATTGCGGTAGGAAAGGGTAGCTGACAATGACTTCACCTGATTCAGCGGGTAACGGAGTATAGAAGAAAATATGTGTGAATGGGTTTTGATTACAAAAGATACACCTTCATAATAACCTTCATTCTTAAACGCCTGCCTGTGGAAGACAAACATCTTGTCAAGCCGGTTCTTTAGGCTTTCAAAACTTAACAGGTATTCGTTGGCATCAAAATCGGGCGACAAACGCACGCCCCCGGTTATTTTCAAATCTTCAAACAAATCGTTGGCGCCTATTTTAAGCAATACGTTGAAACCGGGATTAAAATAATACGCACCCCCGGTGAAAGCCTGGTATGATGCATTCAAAAAGTTGAAATCAATCTGCGCCACCATGTTGTTTTGGTAAAATACAGGCTGATAAAGCCGAATCTTGGGCCTGGCATCTTCTGAAGTGTCTGCAGTGAGTTTGAGCTGGTTATTCTTAAGTTGCTCGTTGTATGAATTGAGCTTCTCTATTTCAAAAATATAATTATTCACATCAATTGCGTTGCCCTCAAGTGTGATGGTATCAACACCTGATATGACCGTGTTGTCAGTAACCCGGGTAATCGGTATAACTTTCTGTTTCACATTGCGGATACTATCCTTTGCCGACCAAATCTTTCTGCGTGCTTTTTGTGACGGTGTCACTTCTGTTTTTTCAGTTATCACATTCAGTTCATCAAGCGGATTCATGTAAATGTTATACCGGCCCTCGTTGAATATAACATCTGCAACCAATCCCGGAGATTTCTGATAATCCTGCTCCAGGATGTTTCTGGAAAACTGTGTCAAAGGCGCCGTTTCGGCAAAATAGCGGTAATGAATGGCGGTATCAATGAAACTGACAGTACTGTCGAATGTTGAAATATATCTGTTTACTGTTCCCAGGTCATCACTCAGCTGAATGAACTTGTTCTCTCCAATTTCTTCGGGGTTGGAATTATTACTGCTGGTGTTGTCGTTCAAACGCATCAGCACATCTGAACGGCCTTTAAAATCATAAATATAGAGTTCATTGGTAATTGCTCTTTCTTGTGTTCCGATGACAGCTGAAAGGGTATCCGACAAACGGTTTGAGCTGAAAATAATCTTCCGGTCCCCATCAATGAACCGGGGATCCAAATCATCGGCAATATCATTGGTAATCTGCAGGTTGGTTGACGATGCAATGTCATGAACATAAATATCTGTTTTCCCCAACCGTGTCCCGGAAAAAACAAATTTTGAACCGTCATTGGAAAATGAAAAGCTGAGCACTTTGTCGAAGTACAGGAAATTTCTTACGGCAAGCTCTTTCTCGGTAATGTTGTAATAGTAGAGTTTCAATCCTCCCTTTTCTTCAGTAATAAATGCAATGTACCTGGCTGAGGGATGCCATGCCATAACCGGATAACTGTAATCGATAATCTGTTCCAGCCTGTGTTCCCGCCTGATGATTTTCTTTTTCTTACCGGTTTTTACATCCAGCAACCATATCCTGTATAAGCCCATCTCATTGGTTACATAGGTAATGTAATTACCTGTAGGACTGATTTTAATATGTTCATACCGAACTCCTTTCCTGGTTTTCTTCAGCATTTTTCCGGAATCAGGAGTTTTCTGAGCACCTGCATCGTCAGCAAAAAGATTCATATAATAACCTGTCCATTCGTAGGTAAGATCTTTCAGATTAAATCCCAGCACATTTAAGAAACCCGACTTAATCGACTTACTGATGCTGGTGAGATAAATGATATTGGGAATTACCGTTTCCCCGTAAGTGTCTGCGATATATTTCCAGAAGGAATGACCTGCATAAACCGCGTCATCTCCGGTAAGCCGGTTGAACTTTTCGTAACGGCCATTTACAATGCCATCTTTAACCACGTTTTCCGTTTCAATGTCCCATTGTTTTGAAAGGTATGCCACCAGTCCCTCACTATACCATTTGGGAACATTAATAAGCGTTGAGCTGGTCACATTGTCGAGCAGGTCAGAGCCATTGAGCATCTCGTTAACCACAATACGGGTAATGGCAGCAACAATCTGCTGGTCATACTTGTCAAAATCTCCTTCGAAATAAAGAAATGCCTTATTGCGGCTTACATTGGTAGTACCCCCAATATTGTATTCATCCTTTCCGGTAACCAGCCCGATATTGCTTTGTCTGAAATCTGTGAGCCTGTTGTATACCACAAAAAGTATGCGCTTTTCCATGGTATAATCAAAAAAGGCCTCCACGCGGGGTACAATTTGTTCGGCATAGTCAGCAGTATAGTCAGCCAGATTTTTCCCGTCCTCGTTGAAGTAGACGTCGTATTTTTCATGGCGGTAAAACGACCACACAAATTCATTGAACTGAACCCGGTTCTTGCCAAAACTCATCTGATGGCCGTTGTAAAACTGGGAAAAGCCGGATAAAGAAAGACCGGTAAGTGCAAGAATCAGAAGGTGCTTTCTTAAAATTGCTTTCATACAGACAATTTCGCAGGTTGAATCAAAACAAGTTATAAAATTAGTTTATTCCGATAGAATTACAACCACATGTTCAGAGAGCGCACAAAAAGTGCGCCATAAAATGCGTAGAGACGCATAAAACACGTAGAGACGCATAATCATGCGTCTCTACATTTTAAAAAATATGTTACCGGGGTAATGTTAAACCCTGTTGGCACTACCCAGCACGTTCACAATTTTGTGTTTATAAAGTTCCCTGAGCTTATCGCGGGCTGGACCGAGGTAGTTACGCGGATCAAATTCTTCGGGTTTTTCCGCCAGAACTTTACGAATGGCAGCCGTCATTGCAAGCCGGCCGTCGCTATCGATATTGATTTTACAAACTGCAGAAGCAGCAGCCTTGCGAAGCTGATCTTCAGAAACACCAGTGGCATTTTCCATTTTGCCTCCATACTGGTTGATTTCGGCTACGATATCCTGGGGCACTGAAGAAGCACCATGCAGTACAATGGGGAAACCGGGAATGCGTTTTTCAACTTCCTCAAGAATGTCAAATTTTAACGGAGGAGGAAGTTCACCGGGTTTTACCTTAAATTTGAATGCGCCATGTGATGTTCCTATGGAAATGGCCAGAGAATCAACTCCGGTTTTCTTTACAAAATCTTCAACTTCTTCGGGCCGGGTATAAGATGAATGTTCAGCTACAACTTCATCCTCAATACCTGCCAGCACACCCAATTCACCTTCAACAGTTACGTCATACTGGTGAGCAAATTCAACAACCTGCCTGGTGAGCCTAACATTCTCCTCATAGGGAAAATGTGATCCGTCTATCATCACCGATGAAAAGCCGCTCTCGATACATGATTTGCAAGTTTCGAAAGAATCGCCATGGTCCAAATGAAGTACAATCGGAATGGCATAACCCAGTTCCTTGGCATACTCAACTGCACCCTTGGCCAAATACTGGAGCAACGTTTGATTGGCATACTTACGGGCACCTTTTGACACCTGGAGAATAACCGGGGATTTTGTTTCAACACAGGCACTTATAATAGCCTGCATCTGCTCGAGATTGTTGAAGTTAAATGCGGGTATGGCATATCCGCCCTTCACAGCATTCTTAAACAGTTCCCTGGAATTCACCAACCCCAATTCTTTATAATGTAGCATAATAGATTATTTTAAATTAAGGTGCGCAAGATAGTGCATTTAGCCTTAGCAGCCAAAATATTCACCGAAAATTTGGAAGCAACATTGTCAATATTCTATATATATAAATATACCCTGCATATATATTGAATAATGCCCGGTGCTTTTTTTAGCTGCTACTGCCGCTGCTACTGCTCCCCTCCCCCTAATACCTTAATCTTCCTCCATTTTCCGCTGCGGTACCTGAGAACCAGCACACCGCAGAAAATATTGAAAAAGATGATAAGTCCCAGCCATCCGGTTACAGCTGACTGACCCAGTACATTCATCAGCAGGTACAAAATGGGCAGCAGCAACCAATGGCCGGCCACCGAAATGAGCATGGTGAAATGCGTATCTCCGGCTCCTCTTAAAGCACCCACAATGGCTACCATAACAGCTTCCACCAGCACGTAAATCGAGGCCAGCCTGATCATGGCCTTGGCAATGGGTATTGCTTCCGTAAATACGCTATCGGGATTTTCAGGCCGGAACACCATAACCAGGGTTTCCGGGATCAGTACAAACAGAAAAAGAATGAAAACGGAATACAGAATTCCCGTTTTGATGCCTGAGATGGCTGCCCGATGTGCTGTATCGGGATCGCCGGCCCCCATATAACGGCCAACCAGACTGGTAACCGCAATTTCAATACCGAGCAATGGAATGAAGGATACCAGGTCCCAGTTAAACATAATGGTGCTTGCTGTTGCCACCACGTTACCCTGCGAATGAAAAAGAGAGATCATGGCGCTGAAGGCCAGAAAGTTCAGAAACAATTCCAAACCGGCCGGATACCCGAAATAAAGCAATTTGCGCATGGCCTGTGCATCAAACCGGAATGATCGTGCTACTTCAAAATTGTGCCAGTTCTTCTTGCCAATATAGGCTATTATCAACACAAGCAGGCCGCATATTCCCCCGATAACAGTGGCATAAGCAGCCCCCCTGATTCCCATTGAAGAAAATCCATATCTCCCGGGAATCAAAACATAGTCGAGTCCTACGTTCACCACCATGGCAGTTACAGTTGCAAACATGACAACCTTGGTGCGCCCGATTCCCGAAAAATAACAGCTCAGGCTGTTTCGTAAGATGCTGAATACAGCACCGTATATTACAATGTTGAAATAAACAATCTGGTATTCCAATTGCTGAGCCGGCAGGCTCATAAAATTGAAATAACTATGCGCCAGAGGTCTGCATAATAACACCACAGGATACGCTACCAATGCCACAATAACAGCCTGAAATGCAGCCACTGCTGCCATATTTTTCTGACCCGATCCATAAAATTGTGCCACCAGAGCATTGGTATATCCGGTAAGGCCCATAAAGAAGAATATCATCATCTGCATGGCAACGCCGCCACCCATGGCAGCGTTCATGAGTTCAGGGCCCAGGCGGGCAAGAAAAAGCCGGTCGGTTAATGTCATTACACCATCGCATGCCGTGGCAATGATCATGGGAAAGGCAATTGCAAGTAATTCAGCGACACCTCCCTTTTCGCTGTTCAGATTGAAAAATTTCGATAATTGCATGAGAAAACAATAGGCGGTTACAACAAACAGAATGAAAAATTCCTGAAGAAGCTGCAACACGATATTAAGGCGGCAAAAATAGAGAGAAATCAGATATTATGAAAATCTATTTTGCAGAATCACAATTCTGTGAAGTCTTTATCAGCCGATTCACATCATAACCCTGCTCACCTGTAATTTTCAGGATGTAATTGTATGTATCTGTGGGAATGAATGAATCACGACTCAGAATCCAAAGATATTTACGGGTGGGGTGCCCCACAATGGCCCAGCTGTAATCATCAGCCAGTCCGATGATGTAATAATCCCCCCGGAATGGCCAGAAAAACTGAACCTTGAGCTTTGTGTTCTTTGAACCTTTAACAACAAACGCTTTACCTTGTGAGGTAATAATTTTCGATCTGCCATTTTTGAACCGGATGCACCGGTTGGTTACCCGAATAAACTTTTTCCCGGGTACAATTTCATAATCCGCGGTGGTGCACCGGCATCCTTTCAGAAAAGGTGCCGGGTAGGATGCAATGTCGTACCAGCGCCCCATGTATTTTTCAATATCAACCTGATCAACCGTTTGAAGTGGTTGACTGTAAGCATGTAAACCCATAAATAAAAGAAAGGTCATAATAACCGGTATTTTTTTCATTTGGCAGATTAAAAAAAGGGGTCAGTGTCATTCTTTGTGCTAAATTTACACAACTTTCACAATCGGGCCAAATTTTTCACAACTTGCCCGAACAGGCCGATTGATTAAAAATCAGTTTAATCCGGCAGGATTTCTTTCACTTCATTACATTTTCAAGTTTTATTATATCTTTGCGCCCTATTTTATTTTTGAATGAAGGATATCCGGAATGTAGCGATTATTGCCCATGTAGATCATGGAAAGACCACCCTGGTAGATAAAATTCTCTTACAAACCAAATTTTTCAAGGCTCACGAGAGCCCTGGTGAACTGGTGATGGACAGCAATGAGCTGGAGCGGGAAAGAGGTATCACCATCCTGGCAAAAAATGTATCGGTAACTTATTCCGGTATCAAAATCAACATCATTGACACACCCGGACACTCCGATTTCGGAGGCGAGGTTGAACGTGTGTTAAATATGGCCGACGGTGTATTGCTACTGGTAGATGCCTTTGAGGGCACCATGCCTCAAACCCGTTTTGTATTGCAGAAAGCGCTCAATCTCGGGCTAAAACCCATTGTGGTCATTAACAAGGTAGACAAGCCCAACTGCCGTCCCGAGGAAGTTCAGGAACAGGTATTTGAACTGATGTTCAACCTGGGCGGTACAGATGACCAGTTGAATTTCCCCACCATTTATGGTTCTGCCAAAAACGGCTGGATGTCGGATGACTGGAAAAAGCCCACCGGCGATATCACCCCGCTCCTGGATGCCATTGTAAGGCATATACCACCACCTGTTATTATAAAAGGTTCGCCCCAGATGCTGATCTCCAACCTCGATTACTCCAATTACCTGGGCCGGATTGCTATTGGTAAATTGCATCGGGGAGAATTAAAAGAAGGCATGGGCGTTTCACTGGTAAAGCGCGACAGAAGCATTATTCGTACGCGCATCAAAGAATTGTCGGTTTATGAAGGTTTGGCTTACCGTAAGGTTCCTGTTGTAGCATGCGGAGATATATGTGCTCTTGTTGGCATTGAAGGCTTCAATATTGGCGACACCATTGCGGAGCTTGAAGAACCAGAGGCACTCGAATCAATCAATGTGGACGAGCCTACCATGAGTATGCTTTTCACCATCAACGATTCGCCGTTTTATGGTAAGGAAGGCAAATACGTAACCTCACGGCACCTGAAAGAAAGGCTTGATAAGGAACTGGAAAAGAACCTGGCACTGCGCATTGAGCAGGGAGGAACGCCTGACTCCCACATTGTTTTCGGACGCGGTGTGCTGCATTTATCCATTCTCATTGAAACCATGCGACGCGAAGGTTATGAACTCCAGGTCGGCCAGCCCAAAGTAATCATCAAAACCATTGCCGGAGAACCCTGCGAACCCATGGAGATTTTGTACATCGACCTCCCTGAAGAATATTCCGGCAAGGCTATTGAAATGGTTTCTGCACGCCGGGGGCAAATGCTTATGATGGAAAGGCGCGGTGATCGTATTCATCTTGAATTTGACATACCTTCACGTGGTATCATCGGGCTTCGGAGCAACCTGCTCACAGCAACTGCAGGCGAGGCAGTGATGTCGCACCGATTCAAGGATTTCGAGCCGCTTAAAGGAACTATAGAGCGCCGTGTTAATGGCTCACTTGTTGCCATGGAAACTGGCACTGCCTTTGCTTACGCCATTGATAAACTCAGGGATCGCGGGCAGTTTTTTGTGGAATCTCAGGAAGAAGTGTATGCCGGACAGGTTGTAGGTGAGCATTGCCGGGCAGGCGACCTGGTGCTTAACGTCACCAAGTCAAAAAAACTAACCAACATGCGGGCTTCAGGAAGTGATGAGAAGGCAAAGCTCATCCCGCCTGTGAAATTCAGCCTTGAAGAAGCCCTGGAATACATACAGGAAGATGAATACGTCGAAATCACGCCGCTTTCAATCAGGTTGCGTAAAATCCTGCTGAGCGAACACGATCGGAAAAGAGCTGGGAAGAGCTAAAATACAGTCATTTAAAGCTGGTATAAAAAACCCAGTCTTATTGAGGCTTCCAGTATTCGGTCATTGTTCAGTCCGTAATTAAAAGACACCATCGAAGGTAAATTCAAATAAGGATTAAGAAAAAATGAAATCTTGTCTGAACAATCAAATGAAACACCCGGACTCAGTATCATCCCAATACCCGTTTGATTCTTCAGCTCGCCGGGATTACTGAAATCAAAACCAAATAACAGTCCGGTTGAGAAATAAACATGCTTGCCAAAATTGAACCTAAGAGAAAGCGGTACATACAGCACGGAAATGTTTTCATTAAAATTTGGCTGATTGAGTTCATAGGGGTCCACCTTTACCCTATACTGAGATAAAAAGACTCCACTTGCCATTGAAAGGTTCTTCTTTAAAGAAAATACACCTGTAATTCCGGCTGAATAAAATGCTTTTCCATCAATTTCCGGAACACCTTCATCTCTTCCCAGATATCTCATCACCTCTGTAACCGGAAAGTAGGAAAAGCCCGCACCAATTTTGACCTTGTGCTTTGCCGTGCTTACTTCCTGTCCGAATAAAGCAACTGACTGAAAAATCAGACATATGACAAGTAAATTTTTCATATGAAAGGAATTTAGGGTTACTATCTAATGTTACAACTTCGGTTAAAATTTGGCAGGGGGTGTCGTGATGCAAAATATTAAAAAGCATTACATAATCAACGGAATTATCGTGCAATCCTGAACCTACGGTAATAAAATCAGTTAAATGCAGTTTGATATTTTTTATATTTTGTTGATCAATCTTGCTTTGTAATAGACCAATCCTATCGGGGACACGCCCGAAAAATACAGCCCCTATGACTATGGCTGGCCACCATTAAGCATCTGTCAACCTTTTTCGGATTACAGAATCAATTGTTTTCATATTTTTAATTTTTAAATTAATCCTATACCCAATGCAATTGAAATGAGTATGAGCATTACCGCAACGATGAGTTGGATGCTCCTCAAAGTGACTTTTTTAAGCAATTTTTTGCCAAAATATGCCCCTGCAATTGCTGAAAGGGTTGCCGAAATTAAAAGTGTCAGGTTTTCGTGCAGGTTTGCCGAAGTAAACCGTGAAGCATATACCGAAAGTCTTGTAAAATCAACTAAGCAGGCGATAACTACACCCGTGGCAATATATGCTTCTTTTGTTAGTCCGCTTTTTATTAAAAATGCACTGCGTATTGCTCCCTGGATGCCCGATAAACCACCAAAAAATCCGCTTAACACGCCGCCCAATGCAAGTTTGTTTTTCCCAAATTGCACTGTCCGGAATGATGGTGAAATTTCAAGAATAGAAAAGACTATCAGCAATACCGCAATAATTAATTTAACTGGCGTTACCTCAAAATCCTTACCCCATAACTGGTATTGAAACAAAGTAGGAAGAACAGTAATTTTCAGTAAAAGCCATGCACCTGCAAATGATGCTAAAATGGCAGGAATACCAAACCGCATCAATACGGTTTTATCTGTATTTTTACCAACCAAAGCAATTTTGAAAAGATTGTTTGAAAAATGCACCACGCCAGTTAGTGCAATTGCAATATCAATAGGAAAGAATATTGCAAATACAGGAGCTAAAATAGTTCCCAGTCCAAAACCTGAAAAAAAAGTAAGAACGGCAGTAAAAAAGGCTGCCAAACAAATTATTACTATTTCCATACGCACAAAATTATTAAATTTATAATGCAAAATTAGGATGTATGGTTTCCTATGGCATGGTACGAATGAATGTTAAAATGGTATTATTGAAAATATTTGTCCCTAAAATTTATAGGTGTAACACCCTCGTTCTTTTTAAAGAATTTCACAAAGTTTGAGGCATCGGTAAACGAAAGTATATCGGCTATTTCGTTAATGGTGTTCTCGGTATACAATATGTACCTTTTAGCTTCGAGCAACAACTGATTTGTGATAATTTCGCCATAGTTTCAAATATGCCCTGTCCTGTCAAAAAGCTAAATCCTTTCTTATTTTAATTTTGTCAATATCGTATCTGTCTGCTCGTCTGTCTTTTACACTTGCCGTCAACGGCCGGCGGTATGCACAGCCTGCATACCGAAAGGCAGGGCAGGCAGGTTGCGTATGACTGGGTGTTGGCAATAGTATTTTGTTCTGAAATATTCTTATTCACACGAGTATTTCCCCATAATTGGATACCCATTTGTATTGTATTCGAAGGATCGACTCAATTCTGTTTGCAGTATTGTATCTCCATTTAAAATGCGTGTTTGCTTATATCTAAGGAAATTATTCTTCGACAGCGAAGTATAAACAAATACCGAAGGAGTAGGTGAACTATAGATTGATATGCCGTCTCCATAATAACAAGTTTTGAATAGATCCTGAAATGGCATCCCATAAAAAGGATTTATCATATTGTCATAATCTAAAAATTCCTCGATATCATAATTGGCTTGAGTACTGTCATTAGCATTGGTAAGGTATCTAACGTTAACTGTTTTTACCAGATTTTTAAAGTCATCGTAGTAAAAATACTTAAATAGTGTATCGCTTATATAAGATGTATTTCCTGGTGATAGATAAATCATGTAATCAATACCATTCAATAATCCGCTATTATTATATTTATAATCCTGAACTCTTGCCAGAACAGGTTCTTCACGATTATAGTGATCATAGGTTCTTTTTTCAACAATTCTTTGACCATCATATTCAAATTCATCATGCTCCATGAGTATATGGTTTCCTAAATATTTATATAGTATCTTAATTAAGCCCCCTACATATACAGCACTGTCTATTGCCCCAGGAAAATCAGAAACCTGGCAATTATTAAGCGGATTAGTAGATATATTGCATATTAGTCCATAGTCTATCCGCAAAAATGCTTTGTTATTGCGATAATCAAAAGTAATTTGATATCTCCCATCAGATTCAAGACCATAACCTAGTAAATTACAATTATCTGATTTTTCCTTTTCGCAACTTAATAGAACAATTGGCCCTATAAATAAAACAAAGGTGAGTAATCTAAATTTATTCATTTTTAAAGCTTTAATAAATGAGTAATTAGCAAATTAAAGATAAACAATCTTGCAGTTCTCGTAATTGAACCCAAACGGTTTGCGTATTTGTTTGTTTGAAAGTTTGAAGCCTTTTTATTGTCCCTTGTTATAAAACTACTTAAAAACATTGAGCTTGCCAAAACATCATCAGTCCAAATACAATAAAAACGCTGTTAGGGTTTGTGAATATTCTTTAGTTAGTTCATATACTTTACCAGCAGTAAACGTTTTCAATTTCTTACCATTTGGGAGAAGCTCAAATCAATGCTATGAAAAGAAAGACACTGTATGGAATAAAATCCCGCAACTGATCCTGAACTATCGCGAGCCCTACTGTCCGCTTTGTCTCCGAATGAAAAACCAGTGGCATCGTTTTTATGAAACCGGTTACCGCATAAAAGAGATAATTTATAGCCTTATTTTTTTTGAAAAAAGTATACCCTCCCGGTTCAATCCCCCTATATGTTACTGCTGATTTGCAAGGGTTTAGCCCAACACGATTTATGGCCAAGCCATCCCTTTGGGAAAACACAATTGAGCGTGGGGATTCATTTCTCAGTTCGATGATTTGAGGCAGTGGGGCATTTTTCCTACTGCCTTTTTTTGGGCTCAACTATGCCTTAAATCCTATATTGTTGGCACCTGGTGTTTTCTATTTATCAAGTCAAACTCTAATATCTAAAATGTATTCAGTCAATTACAACTTTAAGGATTCCATTTGTTGTTAAAAAGTATGAAACATTACCTTGTGTTAATTTTATATTTGAATATCCTAGCGGCATGTCTTGATCATGCAAATCTTTGTTTATTTTTTCTAGTTTTCCTCGATTCAATAAATATAACCCATGATCTTTTGTACCAACTAATATCTTATCATTTTGAACAGAGAATAACATTCCAATTTTTATTTTATCAAAAATCCTTGTATCAATAAAGCTTCCGTCCTTATATATGCGAATTCCTTTTCCATCAGCTATATAATAGGAACCATCAGAACTCATTGTTACATCTTTTATAAAATATTTAATGTTTTGATTTGATTGTTTTTGAGGACATATCCAAGTATTTGTTGTCTTGTTAAATTCAATAAATGTACCTAAGTATGTTAGACATAAATGGTCACCAAATTTATAAAAACGGCCTATCCCTAATCTATATGGATTCATTTTATAAAACTCATTTATTGTATTATTCCGGTCAATTTTAAAAACCTTTAATCTATTGTCTGCAGTAAGTATCCATAAATCTCCATCACAGTCTGATACAATATCATGTACTTCATCACCCGGATAATTACCTTTGGATGATATGTCTATAAACTCATTCCCACTATATTTAATTAATCTTTCTTTCCCTCCGCGTTCTTCACAAAAAAATAATGCATCATTTCCTTTTATTATTTTACTTACAAATTTTATCGGTATCATTGCGTCAGATGTCATACAATTCCAATTGGATCCATCAAATTTATAAACCCCACCAGGTGCATTTTTAGCAACAATATCACTTGCTATATCTGTTATAGGAATACCTTTTATCATATCTAAGGAGGTATTAAATGTGTGATTCTTTTTATTCGTAACACCCGCTAGCATCTTACCGGTTGTAACCCATATTTTTCCTTCAGCATCTTCATTTATATCAGTTATAAAAATACTTTCAAACTTATCTGAAAAATCAATGATATTCCTTTCGTTATCTATCATATATAGTCCTCCAAAATATGATTTAGATAAGGTGTTGTGGAGATAACTTATACACCATATTCGATTTTGTGAATCAATAAACAATTTGTCAATATGTTGAAATTTAATCGAATCATTTTGATACAAATTCCATTTATTATTTACAAATTCCAAAACACCTTTGTCAGTAGCAACCCATAGATTATTCATTTTATCTATGGCTAGATCATTTTTCATTGAAATTTCAAATTTCGGATCGATTTTTAAGAGTTCGAACTGTTGTGAGAACATTATTCCAGTATAACATACAAGAATAAAAGTGGAGATAAATCTAAGTTTCATAAATAAAAGTTTATTTGGTTATTAAATAGTCTGTTTTTTGTCGGTTGCAGCCAAACGGTTGGTTGTATTAAAAGTTGCCGATTACGGGCGGTTACCTGTCAAGCTACACAAAAGTTGATGCGGGCTACAAACCTTGAATAACCTACTGTCTTGGCATTTTTTTATACTTATATTGTTGTGCACAGTTAATTATTCAATAAACACTTTTTTATCCTTTGGATATTTTACTGAATATTTGATTATTAGTTCTTTAGATTCATTTGAATTTAAAGCTATCTCCCAAACAACTTTACCAGAATCCGTGTCCATTTTTCCACCTGATATATCAATTGTTTCAACTTGAATATCTTTTGTGGTTGAAACTGGTATTTGATCAATTATTTTTGCCGTTATCGGGTATGACTTATTGTTTCTAAGTGTAAGTTTAAATCCTATTGTTTCCTTTTTATTAGAACCGATTAGTTGATTTTCAGTGAACTCTGTTAGTCTTTCTCGTTTTATACTTATATTATTATCAGTTCCAAATGAAATTTCTAATGTATCCTTGAACTGTTTTGTATTTATTGAAGATTTGCCAACAAAAGAATTCTCGAGGTACACATTTGCTTCTCCATCAATAAATTCGGCTTTATACCAATCAACTATCTTTCCAATTAGAAATACATTTTCAGATAAACCGGGAATTGATTGGTATTCAAATATCGCATTTAGATCAGTTTCTTTGTAACCAACACTTACATTTTTATCATTTGATTGGATTTTTTGAGGGGCTTCAACGATGTACTCATTTGAAGTTTCTCTTTTCGATGTAATTGTTAATGGGATTGAAGATTTTTCTTTGTTCTGTTTTGTCGTTACAAGAAGAACACCATTGGAACCTCTTGAACCATATACGGCTGTGGCAGAGGCATCCTTTAAAACTTCAATTTTATCAACATCATTAGGATTTATAGACGATATATTGCTTTGTGGCACTCCATCTACAACATATAAGGGTTCGCTTTTGTCATTAATTGAACTGATGCCTCTAATTCTGATTTCAGATTCAGCGCCCGGAATACCCGAATCTTCCAATATTTGAATACCTGCAGCCCTTCCTTGTAAAGCTTGTGAAATTTCCGGATAATAAAATTGCAGGTAGAATGGTACAAATTCTGGAATTTGAGCGGATATATTGGTTTTGGCTGTAGACAGCACAAGATTGACATCATTCCAATCAATACCTGTATTTTGTTTGATATTAGCCTTATATGTTACAGTAAGTGGTTTATTGACTCCCATAAATCTAATATCATATGAAGGATACCAAGAAGCATTATCAACTAAGTAGTTAACACTAAGCTTCGAGGTTTTTGTTTGTTTCGCTTCAATAGTAATTATTATTGTCCCCGATGGTAAATCAGATTTGCTATTTAAAGAATTCAGTTGATTATTAAGTTTGTTAATCTCTTTTTGATAATCATTAACTAATCTCTGCTTCTTCAACATCTCTAAATTCAATGTTTCTATATTGCTCCCATAAATTGTATTTAAGGTTTTAAACGTTTCTGGGTTTAACGCTTGTTCTTTACCAGTGATTTCTTTATTTACATTAAGAAAGTCCAATTTATCTTTTATGATTTTTATCCAAGTCCCTTCATCTTCAACTTTAAACTGAAGATCTTCGATCTTGTCTTTCAAGGATTCGATTTCTTTATTTTTATCTAATTCTTTTAAATAGTCATTTTGGTGCTGTACATTAAGTATAGAATAGGAACCGTCCCCATCAATTCTAATGCTTTCTTTTTTAATATAAGGAGAAAGTCCAACTAATTTTAAAACCATTTTTCCCTGCAGCAAAGAAACCGTTGCTTCTCTCTCAATTTGAGCTCCTTGCGTATATACAGTTACTTTTTTTACCGATGAGTTTATTTCTTTCTCTAACTGACCAAATGAAAATGCCTGGAAGAAAAATACCAATCCTATAATTACAATTGCTTTTCTCATTGTTACTTATTTTAATGATTTTTTATGTTTTAGCTATGTAGAATGTTCGTTTTAATTGTGCACAAACGGTGGCGGTATGCGCAGCCTGCCTGCCGGCAGGCAGGTTGCATATGACCGCATGTTAGCTGCTGCCGCATATTTTCTATCTTACCATTCAATTGTAAATTCTTCTGTGCTTTTTCTTTTGTCCATTTCCATTTGTTCAGTCTCAGTCCTGTAGTTACCAATATATAAAATATTCAACTCATTATCTTTACCTATGCATAAAGTCAGTGGAATTATCATATTATCAACTGTTTTCAATGGGTAATTATAGAATAAACTATCTTGACTTACTTTAAAAGTGTCAATATCTGATAGGTTATTAATGCAACCTGAAAATGTACTATCTTCATAGATATCAAGATTCTGAATACTTTGAGGCCATATATTGTGCATCAATCTGTAATCAGATATTTTCTTTAGCAAAAGAATATGACAATCGTTTTGCATTTTAATCTTTAGACTATCAATATATACATTATTATCAACTGGTGATGCTTTAAATTGCGCGATTAGATTGATCAGCCTAATTAAACCTGATAATAATTCCTCATTATTATTTTGAGCTATCGAATTAGACCAAGCCAAGGTAAAAACCAATAATATTGTAAAAGCTTTTTTCATCTTTCTATTCTGCGGTTGCAGTTAACGTTCGGTGGTATGCACAGCCTGCCGGCAGGCAGGCAGGTTGCGTATGACCGGGTGTTGGCAATAGTGCATTGTACTATACGGTCAACTTTTTCTTCGAGGTAGTTTTCATCTTTTTGAGCTTATTTTGGCGAATAAACTCACTAATTTTCTTTTCTTCATCTTTGGTTAATGATGAACCCTGCATCCCAATAAAATCAACATCCAATTCTGGCTTCTTAGTCTTCATAGCGTTAAATTTGAAAAATATCGGTTCATTAGCTTTAATGCTGCACTTGTGTCAATTATTATTAACCTACCTCCGAAATGAGTCGCACCTAGACTTTCAACATAATGGTCAATTAATTGATTCATAGATATGAAAGCAACATTTCCTTCATGTCCCCTTTGAAATGAAAGTTTACAGGCAAAAGCAACAAGATTACCTGGAACACCTGAATAAATTTTTGAT
>JAFGOR010000024.1 GCA_016926375.1 Bacteroidales bacterium | reverse complement strand
CTTCATGTATTTGATTTTTTAATGATCTGAAATTTGTATTGCTAAAGGGCCTTTTGAAATCAAGCTATTCCCAGCATTTGGTGAAAATGAAGGAGTGTCTCCAGGACATTGGAACGCATGTGGATGAACTCATTCAGCCCCTGCTGTTTCAATTCGTCCATGCAGGCCGGGGCACCAGCAACAACCACAATGGCTTTGTTGTTAACCAGCCGGGCCACCTCGGGTGCTACCTGAGCGTACTCGTCATCGCTGCTGCATACTACAATAATGTGGGAGCCGGCTTTAAAAGCAGCCTCAACTCCTTCTGATGCAGTTGAAAATCCGAGGTTGTCAATGATCTCGTAACCCGCACATGCAAAGAAGTTACCCGAAAACTGGGCCCTGGCTAGCCGCATGGCCAGATTACCAATGGTCAGCAAAAATACCTTTGGTCGCTGACCTTGCTTTTCGGTACGCAGCCTCAGTTTTTCAAAATCAACCGATGCGCGAACCGGTTGAAGCAGCTCAGCAATTTTTACGGGATTATTAAAAGGTTTTGGGAATGCAATGCCCTCAACCACCTTTTCGACCATGGTATCTTTGGCGTTCGGATATTGGTTGGTACCCAGCAGTATTTCACGCCTTGTGGCCAACATGGCCCTGCGGCCTGATGCAGTGGTCCCAATTTCACTACCGATAAAACCAGCCACAAATGCCTTAGCGTATCCGCCCATTTCATCCACCTTGAGAAATAGTTCCCAGGCGCTTTTCATCAGCGAATCGGTGAGTGTTTCAATATAGTAAGAACCGGCAGCAGGATCCACCACTTTATCGAAATAGGATTCCTCTTTGATGACGTGCTGCAGATTGCGTGCCCACCTTTCCGAAAATGCGCCCTGCTCTCTGAAATCTGAATCATAAGGTTTCACCAAAAGCGAATTGCATCCGCCCAGGATGGCAGCCATGGCCTCCGTGGTTAACCTGAGCATGTTCACTTCGGCATCATACAATGTTTTGTTCCAACTGGTGGTGGTGCTGTGAATAAATATATCTGTTTCCAAGGGAGCGTCATGAGCTTTCATCAGTGCAGAAAACAGCATGCGGGCCGCCCTTACCTTGGCAATTTCCATAAAATAATCGGGACCTGTACCCAGGTTCCACTGCATGTGCCCGGCAATTTCTTTTACCTGATGGTTCCGGTTGGTAAGCTCTTTCAGGTAATCAGCAATCATGGCAATTCCGAATGCCAGTTCCTGCACTGCCGATGCACCGCAGTTGCTGAAAAAGCGACTGTTAACGGTAATCACCCTGAATTGGGGTAATTTTGTAGTAATGCCCAGCATGCGATCCAGGTCGGCCAGGTCATCTTTTTCGGAACGATAATAACCGCCTGTCAGGGTAAGACAGCCCAGCGGGTCAAAATCAACGGAGCCCCGAATGGTTGCTCCCGGTATGTTTAGTTCGTCAACCATTTTAAGAAACATTTCCGCGAAAGTGCCGGAATTTACGCCGGCATAAAAATGAACACTAACTTTTTGCAGGTCAATAGCCGAAATTAATTGATTCAGTTCACGGGCAGTCCATTCTTTACTGCTACTCAAATCAAAGCCTATTGAACTGACTCCCCTTTCAATCAGATACTGAACCTTTTTAAGGGCTGCATCTGCCTCGTGAACTTGTATATCCTGCCTGACTTCCCATTGATTGCTTCCGGCTTTATTACCCCGCAGAAATGGGAACTCACCCGGCAATTGGTCCAGATGTGCCAGTTCCTTCAGATCTTCTGCAGTGTAGTAAGGTTTAACACGGATGTTTTCCAGCGTCTTTCGGATCAGCTTTTTCTCATAATCGGCTCCCTTCAGGTCGGTTTTAATCTGATTCTCCCAATCGGCAACCGACACAGGCGGAAACCCGGCAAAGAGCCTGTCTTTTTGTTCTTCCATAAGATCTGTAATAATTTCTATCTGTAATTATTCGAGATATATTGATAATTCAATTCTTTCATATCATTTTGGCAGGATCAACCCATAGGTCGAATTGCGCTTCGGTTACCAATCCGAGTTCCACAGCAGCCTCTTTGAGCGTCTTATTTTCCTTGTGGGCTTTCTTGGCTATTTTTGCCGCATTCTCGTATCCGATATGCGGGTTGAGTGCCGTTACAAGCATCAATGAATTTTGCAGGTGCTTGCGGATAACCTCATGATTGGGTACGATCCCCACTGCACATTTATCGTTGAATGAAACACAGGCATCGCCCAGGAGACGGGCCGACTGCAGCACGTTTGCAGCAATCAGTGGTTTGAAAACATTGAGTTCGAAGTGCCCGTTGATGCCTCCAACGGTAACGGCCACGTCGTTCCCGATAACCTGTGCACAAACCATGGTAAGTGCTTCGGGTTGGGTGGGATTCACCTTGCCGGGCATGATTGACGATCCGGGCTCGTTGTCGGGGATAACGATCTCTCCTATCCCGCTTCGGGGGCCGGAACTCAGCATGCGGATGTCGTTGGCAATTTTCATGAGGGATACAGCTGAGCGCTTCAATGCTGCACTCAGCTCAACCATGGCATCGTGCGCAGCAAGTGCCTCAAATTTGTTGGGAGCTGTAATAAACGGCTTGCCGGTAAGTTCTGCAATCTTTTTTGCTACCAGCACATCGTATCCTTTTGGCGCATTGAGTCCGGTTCCCACAGCCGTACCTCCGAGTGCCAGCTCCCGCACCATTTCAAGTGCATTCCTGACAGCGCGCATGGAATTGTCGATTTGCTGCACGTATCCCGAGAATTCCTGGCCCAGCGACAGCGGGGTGGCATCCATGAAATGCGTGCGCCCGGTTTTGACTACCGTTGAAAACTCCTGCGCTTTGTGGTGTAGCGTGTCCCTGAGCTTTTTCATCCCGGGCAGGGTGACACCGGAAGTGAGCAGGTAGGCTGCAATATGCATGGCCGTTGGGAATGTGTCGTTTGACGACTGTGATTTGTTGACATCGTCGTTGGGATGCAGCACTTTCTTGTCGTCGGTAAGCGATCCGCCCGATAGCACATGTGCCCTGTAGGCGATGACCTCGTTCACGTTCATGTTCGACTGCGTGCCCGATCCGGTTTGCCATATCACCAGCGGAAATTCGCTGTTCAGCTTGCCATCAAGAATTTCGTCACAAACCCGGGCAATCAGGTCGCACTTGTTTTGAGGCAACACGCCCAAATCGCAGTTTGCCAGGGCAGCTGCTTTTTTGAGGTAGGCAAAAGCCCTGATGATTTCATGCGGCATACTGGCCTCGGGTCCGATTTTAAAATTATTCCTCGAGCGCTCGGTTTGAGCTCCCCAGTATTTATCTGCAGGAACCCTTACTTCTCCCATGGTATCGTGCTCTGTGCGGTATTCCATAGTTTATTATTTAAGGTAATTATTTTCCGGAAAATTCCATCAGGAAGGCCTTAATGAAGGCATTGATATCACCATCGAGCACACCTTGTGTGTCAGAGGTTTCATAATCTGTACGCAGATCTTTTACAAGCCGGTATGGATGCAATACATAGCTGCGAATCTGCGAACCCCATTCGATTTTTTTCTTATTGCCCTCTATTTCGGATTGTTTCTCCATCCGTTTCCTGAGTTCCATTTCATAAAGGTGCGATTTGAGGATGCGCATTGCATTTTCCTTATTCTGAAGCTGCGAGCGCGTTTCGGTGTTGTCAACTGCAATACCTGTGGGCAAATGTCTCACGCGCACTCCTGTTTCCACCTTGTTCACATTCTGTCCGCCTGCGCCGCCCGACCGGAAATAATCAAATTCTATATCGGCCGGGTTGATCACTATTTCAATTTCATCATCAACTACAGGCGAAACAAAAACCGAGGCAAAAGAAGTGTGCCGCTTGTGGTTCGAATCGAAAGGAGACAACCGCACCAGCCGGTGAACTCCATTCTCGGCTCTCAGGTATCCATAGGCAAAATCGCCTTCAAACTCCAGCGTAACTGATTTTATTCCGGCATCATCCCCTTCCAGGAAGCTAACTTCGCGAACCTTATAATCGTTTCGTTCACCCCAGCGAATGTACATGCGCATCAGCATCTGGGCCCAATCCTGGCTTTCGGTACCTCCGGCTCCCGAGTTGATCTTCAGAATGGCTCCCAGCTTGTCTTCTTCGTTCCGGAGCATATTCCTGAATTCCAGGTCCTCCATCACCGATAGAACAGCCGCATAATTGCTGTCGATCTCCTCTTCAGTGGCTTCTCCCTCCTTGTAAAAGTCGAATATCACCCTGAGGTCTTCTATTTCCTTTCCGAGTTTGTGAAAGCCGTTGGTCCAGCTTTTTAATAAGGAAATTTCCTTGAGTTTCTTTTCAGCAACTTTGGGATTGTTCCAGAAATCAGGAGCATGTGTCTTCGCTTCTTCTTCTTTGATTAGGGCAATTTTCTTGTCGATGTCAAAGATACCTCCCCAGGGCGTTGGTACGCTCTGTTAACTCTTTAATTTGTTCAATGGTGATCATGTGTGGTGCGGTTTAAAATCAAGGCGACAAATGTACAAAAATACAGTGATTAATATCCTGCCTTATTCGCCAAAATCCGCTTCCAAAAAATCACGCATCACATCCATCTCATATCCGCGTGATGATCCGTACCTTGCCAACTTGGCCCATATTTCGCGACTGGTTCCTTTCAGTGTTTTGCGCTTTTTGTCAAGTTCCCTGGAAATCATCTGCCTGTATTCCTGCTTATCGATTTCTTTCAGCGCCTGCGCGATTATGTCCGGGTTGATTCCCTTGTGATTCAACTGAAACCTGATCTTCACAATTCCCCAGTGGTCAAATCTGATCTTGTCTCTCACAAACGCGGAAGCATAACGGTTTTCATCGATGAAGCGTTCCGCTTTGAGCTTATTAAGTATTTCCTCCTGATTTTCCCGGTCAACTCCCCACTTTTTCAAAAGCGCCATTACATCGGCAGGAGCCTTTTCCTGCCGGCTGCAGATCTCCTGCAATTTAACCAGTGCCGTGGCTGTTTCCATAGGTTCTATTTTATTCCTCTTACCATACGACTTTTTCCTCCCAGGTCGCGCTTTACCTCAACCGCATACAATCCGGCATTCTTCAACAGCTTCACCACTTCCTGCGGAAATTTTTCATTGATCTCGAGGTAAAGTGAACCTCCGTCGTTCAAATATTTCCTGGCAAGCAAGGCGATACTCCGGTAAAATTTCAACGGGTCATCATCAGGCACATACAAGGCGGCGGATGGTTCATAATCAAGAACATTCCTGCGCATGAAGGCTTTCTCCTGTTCCCTCACATAGGGCGGATTGCTGACCATTACATCAAATTTGCACGGCAGGCTGCTTTGCTCATTCAGCATGTCAAAACTGAAAAAGTTGATTTCGACCCCGTTATTCCTTGCATTTTCAACGGCTACCTCCAGTGCTTCCTTTTGAATATCGCAAGCCCACACGCCGGCTTCGGATAACCTGGCCGACAGTGCAACGGCAATGCATCCGCTTCCGGTTCCGATATCGAGGATGCTCGTCTTCCGGGCACCTTCCTGCCTGACGATCCACTCAACCAGCTCTTCTGTCTCAGGTCGCGGTATCAGCACCCTTTGATCCACGTTGAACGGAAGGCCATAAAATTCGGTTCTTCCCAGAATATACTGAACGGGTTCCCAATTTCTGAGCCGTACCAGCACCTGGTTAAAATTTTCAGCCACTTCAGCAGAAATTGGCTCGTTGCCTTTCATAAGAATGTCAATTTTGCTGTAATTTAGCAGGTGTTCCGAAACCAGAAAAAAGATATTTCTGATCTCATCCATGGGGTAAAAGGCTGACAACCCGGACGTAAACTGGTTCTGAATGTCGGTAAGAATTGCAGGAGGTTCCATTGGGTAAAAATAAGAAAAGAAAGTGACTGTCGAAATTCAACATAAGTTATATATGAATCGCTGTCTTGATCTGGCAGCGCAGGGGCTTGGACATACTGCCCCAAATCCGCTTGTGGGATCGGTGGTTGTTTGCAACAACCGGATTATCGGCGAGGGTTATCACAGGCAAATTGGTGGTCCCCATGCGGAAGTCAATGCAGTTAATTCCGTTAAAGACAAAAACCTGCTCGGTAAATCAGTGCTCTATGTAAACCTGGAGCCTTGTTCCCATACCGGAAGGACACCTCCATGTGCCGATATGATCATCAGGGCCGGAATTCCCGAAGTGGTAATCGGCACAGTTGACCCCAACCCCCTGGTTTCAGGAAAGGGGATCGCCATGCTGGAACAGGCAGGCGTCAGCGTAGTGAAAGGAGTCCTTGAAAAGGAATGCATTAATCTGAACCGGCGCTTCTTTGGTTTTCATATGCACAATCGGCCTTATGTGGTATTGAAGTGGGCCCAGAGTGCCGACGGCTTCATTGATGTCATCCGGAAAAAAAATACACCCGCACAACCCACCTGGATTTCCAACGAAATTTCGCGCATGCTCGTACACAAGTGGCGCAGCGAGGAACAATCCATTATGGTAGGCACACGCACCGCTGAACTGGACAATCCCAGGCTCAACGTGCGCGAATGGCCCGGCAAATCGCCCATCCGTGTGGTAATCGACAGAAACCTGAGCCTTCCGAAAGACCTTCATGTATTCGACAACACCAACAGAACCCTCGTGTTCAACACATTACGCGACTGCAATGAAGGACTTACCACTTTTGTGAAAATCGACTTTTCACACCACATGCTCAATCAGGCACTGAACTATATGTATAATCATGAAATACAATCGGTTTTTGTAGAAGGCGGACGCATGCTTATCGACAGCTTCATTCAGGAAGGACTGTGGGACGAAGCGCGGGTTTTTAAAGGGAAGATTTTGTTTGGCGGAGGTGTCGGCGCTCCTGTAATACCCTTTGTAAATCCTGAAGAAATCCATATCAGGGAAGATGCGCTGATGTTGTACCGGAATGACAACATAATGACAGACACGAAGAAAGCATGAATTTCGTGCTCCGGTAAAACAACTTATTTGAATTTATTTCGTATTCTATTTATAATTTGATTTCATTTAAAATTTTGATTCTGAGCATATCCGAATCTCTTATTACAAAATAATACTACATAGGGATGAAAACCAGTATCCTACTTGCCGTTATTATTCTGGCTGCTTGCCTTTCAAACAGCCTTAATGCACAAAATGCGCGTCAGTTTTATAAAACAGGGCTTACCTTTGTTGAAGCAGGTAACCACAAGGATGCCATCGATCAGTTTACCAAAGCGCTTGCCATTGACCCCGAATATGCCCAGGCATACGTGGAAAGAGCACGGTCGTATGAAGCCATAGGCGAGTTGCAGCATACTGCCGATGATCTGAAACGTGCATTGACTTTTGAACTGAAGGAGCCCGAGTTGTATTTTGATGCAGCACGTGTCAATTTTGCGCTGGCTAATTATAAGGATGCGCTGGAACTGGCAAATAAAAGCATTGCGCTCAACAAAAAATCGGAACCTGCATTCAGGCTTCTCGCCCGGATACAAATGGCCCTTGAAGATTTTTCGAATTCACTGGTGTCTATCAATAAGGCGTTGGAGCTGAAAGACAATGCCGAGAATAATTTTTACCGCGGGCAGCTGTCGGAAAAGATGAAGAACTATAACCAGGCCGAAACCGATTATAAAAATGCGCTCTCCAGGAATAATAAGTATGTTGAGGCCTATTTGGCACAAGCGGCATTGAGGCTGCAGCTCAACAAACCCCAGGATGCCATGGAAAGTTGTAATGCCGTGTTGGACCTTGAGCCCAACAACAAAGATGCCTTGCTCATCCGCAGCAGGGTTTACGCAAAACTTACCGAGTATCCGAAAGCCATTGACGACCTTTCGAAGATATTGTTCAATAACCCTGACGACAAGGAAATGTACCTGATTCGCGGCACGTATTACCAGGAATTCACACAACACCAGAACGCCATCAACGATTTCTCGCGTGCGCTGATGATCGACAAAAAACTGTCGGAAGCCGTTTATAAAAGGGCTTATTCTTATGAACAGGTCGGCGATTTCAAGTCGGCCATTAAAGATTATGAATCGCTCACCCAATTGTCCGCTGACGACCTGGTTGCCCAAAAGCACCTGAATCAGGCAAAAAAGAGGCTCTTTGAACTGAACCGCGAATCACAACCACCGAAAATTTCCCTGGTTGAACCAACCGTGTTTGCCGATTCCACGCTGAAAATTGCCAAAAACAAAAAATCTCTTGCCATCCGGGGTAAGATCAATGATGCCAGCGAAATCGGGCAGGTTTTGGTGAACAAAACACCGGTTACTTTTTTCAAAAGCGGAGAACAATATGAATTTGCTGCTGATGTTGACATCACGGTAACCGACTTTGTTACCCTACAGGTGAAAGACATTTATGACAACCAAAAAAACAACACCTACACCATAACCCGCACCGAAATTGATCCCCCGGGCATTGCCATCATTGCGCCCTATGCAAGCGACAACGGTGAAATATACCTGGATACCGACAATGCCAACCTGTATATTGAGGGAAATGTTTCCGATGAAAGCAACATCAGATCGATACTCATTGATGGTGTTGCCGCCAGCTTCATGCTGGACGAACTGAATCCAAAATTTACCGCCACTATCAACGTGGCCAACAAGAGCAAATTCAGTGTAACAGCTACAGATACCTATGGAAACGATACTACAATGACCTTTGTGCTCAACCGCGAGGGTGTTTCTTTGCTCGAAGCCAACCCGATGGGGCGCACCTGGGTGATATTTATTGAGAATTCAAATTATGAAACCTTCCCCAGCCTGGACGGGCCGGCCAAGGATGTGACGCTCATGCGTTCGGCATTGGCCCGGTACGATGTTCATAAGGTGATTCACAAACAGGACATGACCAAGAAGGAAATGGAACGGTTTTTCTCCATTGAGCTCAGGGACCTGCTCCGGAGTAATAAGGTAAATGCCCTGCTCATATGGTATGCCGGACATGGCAAGTTCATAAACGAAACCGGATACTGGATTCCGGTGGATGCCAGGCGCGATGACGAATTCACTTATTATAACCTCAACGCCCTCAGGGCTTCCCTTCAATCGTACTCGAGCTATATAACGCACAACCTGGTGATCACCGATGCCTGTGAATCGGGCCCTACATTCTACCAGGCCATGCGTGAAACACCTAAAGAAAGGAATTGTAACGACTGGGAAGCGGTTAAATTTAAATCGGCTCAGGTATTTTCCTCTGCTGGTTATGAGCTGGCAGTTGACAACTCGCAATTCACCAAAACATTTGCCAACACGCTCGCCAACAATCCCAACGCCTGCCTGCCCATTGAATCCATCGTGAATAAGGTGAATGCAGCGGTATCGCAAAGCAACCAGCAAAAGCCCAAGTTTGGAAAAATAACAGGCCTGCAGGATGAAGACGGCACGTTTTTCTTTATGTCGAAAAATAAATAAGCCGGGAAAAGCTGCCGAAACCTATAACCCAACATGCAAACAAAGACCTTTCAGCCTAGTTCGCGGCTACGCCTGATCGCAGGATTGTCCCTGGTCGTCTCAGGGATGCTGAACCTGAGCGCACAAACGTATTATTTCGACAATTACAGCACCCAACAGGGTTTTGCATCCAAGGTTTATTCAATTATTCAGGATAAAAGCCATTATGTCTGGCTGGGAACACCGTCGGGAGTCTCTAAATTTGACGGAACCAGGGTCATTTCTTATTCACAGGATAAGGGACTTGCCGAAGGAGGCGTGAGGGTGCTGTTCATTGATAGCAACAATACGCTGTGGCTTGGGCATGAAGGAGGAGGAATCACCCGTTGCCCAGGCAATACATTTGAAAAAATAGCACTGTCAGATACCATTTTAAAGTCGAATATCACCTCCATCATACAGGATCAGGACGGTCAGTTATGGATTACCAGCGAATCAGACGGCATTGTAGTTATCAGGAATCCTCAGGATCCTGCACAGTTTTTGGAACATGAACATTTTCTAAAGGGCAAAAATCTCTGGCACCAGGTATTTGGCAGTTTGCTCACCCGCAATGGCGATTTGTACTTCATAACCAATGTAGGCATCCGGAAATACAATAAAACAGATCATTCCTTTGAGATTTTTGCTCCAAAGGGTTTGTCAACTTATTTCAGTATTGCCACTGTTTTTGAAGACAGCCGCGGTTACCTGTGGTTCGGAACCTACAACGGAGGTCTGACGATGATGAATCCTCAGGATATGTCGTTCCGCGATTTTGACAAACAGGACGGACTGGCTTCCAACTGGATTACCTCGATCACCGAAGACAGAAAGGGCAACTTATGGGTTGGCCATTGGAAAAATGAATACAACCCGGGAGGGATCAGCTGCATTGATAAGGATATGCAGATTAAGGTGTTCAACACATCCAACGGGCTACACGACGATCGAATCTGGTGCATTCGGGAAGATTATGAAGGCAACATGCTCATTGGTACCACCGACCATGGCCTTGATATATTCAAAGGGGAGCGGTTTGTTAGTTTTACCAAACGGGATGGCCTGGCAGATAACCTGGTTATGGCCATCACTGAGGAACCTGAAGGAAGTATCTGGTTTGGAACGAGCGACAACGGCATCTCCGTATACAAAACCAACGGCAACAACTCTGAATTTCATCATTTTAACCAGGAGAACAGTTTCATCAGCAATCAGATAAAGGTTTTCAAAAAAGACAGAAACAACAACATCTGGATTGGCACTGCCGAACAGGGTGTTCTGCTTTATAAAGCATCACAGAAGAGGTTCATATCACAACCAGGCATTAACGAGAAGATCACTTCGTACCAGCAAACGCTTTCAAAAAGCGTGGAAGCTCTTGAGATTGACCAAAACGGGCATCTGTGGATTGGTACCATTGAAGGATTGATCGAGTATGACATCAACAGGGATCGGTATATTACCACTTACACCCAGGGGGACGGACTGGCAGACAACGGGATCACTGCGCTCTTCGCTGATTCAAAAGGCATTTTGTGGATAGGTGCCGATGATAATAAGGGTCTGACCAGCCTGTATAAGGGTGTTTTTACCCTGATCAAAAGCACAGGAGAAATCACTCCTACCTGCATCACCGAAGACAAAGAGGGAAAAATCTGGGTGGGAACTGATTCAAAGGGTTTGCTGGTTATTGAGAAAGATGAAATAAAGAAGTACCATGTAGCAGACGGAATGCTTTCTGATCACATCAATCTGTTATACTGCGACTCACGCAACAACGTGTATGCAGGCACCAATCTGGGCTTGAACAAGATTGACCAGCACAGCAACAAAATTCTTTCCTATACAAAAAGGGTTGGTTTTACCGGCATTGAAACCAAACCCAATGCATCCTACATGGACAGCAGGGGTTTTCTCTGGATCGGAACTACAGCCGGGGCAATCAGATGCGATCTGAACATTCTGGCAGAGGAAGACACTGCAAAGCCAGGCATACGAATTACACAGATGCTGGTAAAAGGAGATACCACAGAAATGAGCAGTGCCCGGAAATTCAAAAGCAACCAGAATGACATCGTGTTTGAATTCAACAGCATCAGCCTGACCAATCCGGACGGAATCAATTACCAGGTAATACTTGAAGGTTATGATGACAACTGGCTTGATCAGAAAAACTCGGGTATTAAAACCTACAGCAAGGTGCCTCCGGGCCGGTATACCTTTAAAGTAAGAGCACGGAACGAAAACGGGGAATGGACGCCTGCTCCTGCCGAATATGGTTTCAGAATACTGCCTCCTCCTTACCGTCGCGGATATTTTATTGTAACGGTTATCAGCCTCCTGTTGATTTCTATAGCCGCCTATATCAAAATCAGGGAAAGAGCGCTGGTTCAGGAAAAGAAAATCCTGGAAGATAAGGTGGATGAGCGAACTCGTGCACTTTCAGTTGCCAATGATCAGCTCTCGCTCAGAAACCGCGATATAACCGATAGCATTACCTATGCCAAGCGGATACAATTTGCCATTTTGCCGCCCGATATTCCCTATGACAATACTTTCATTCTGTTCAAGCCCAAAGATATTGTCAGTGGCGACTTTTACTGGATGACCAGTGCCGGGGGAAAGGAATTTATTGCTGCTGTTGACTGCACAGGTCATGGTGTTCCCGGGGCCTTCATGTCGTTCATCGGTTACACTTCGCTCAATAAGATCATAATTGAACAGGGCGTCCACACACCTTCGGAAATACTGAACAGGTTGAACCGGGAGGTGGCTACCACCCTTCACCAGAAAGGAGAATCCATAGTGAACGACGGGATGGACATTGCCCTGATTTGCTATTCACCCGATACCGGCATGATTGAATATGCCGGTGCATTCAACCCGCTGATTATTGTGAGAAAAGGGGAACTCATTGAAATCAAGGCCGACCGGTTTGCCATTGGACGTTCAACAGGAAAGGAAAAAGCTTTCACGAATCATGAGGTCCCGATAGAAAAAGGAGATGCCCTGTACATTTATTCAGACGGCTATGCCGATCAGTTCGGAGGGCCTGAAGGCAAGAAGTTCAAAACAGCCACATTGAAGGAACTTCTGGTTAATATCAGCAGCTTTGATGCCGACGGTCAGCTTAAAATACTTGAAACCGCATTTGAAGACTGGAAAGGAGGTCAGGAACAGATAGATGATGTATTGATTGTGGGGCGAATATTCTAGCCGACCTTTGACAATACCCGTTTGTCTGCCATCACCTTTAAGGCTTTGTAAATACTTTCGGCATCATATCCGCATTCCTGATACAATTCCTTTTGGGTACCATGTTCCACAAATGAATCGTTTACACCAAGCCGCTTCAGGCTGGCCTGGTAACCGTTATCGGTCATGAACTCGATAACAGCGCTTCCAAATCCACCTGCAAGCACGCCATCCTCTACAACCAGCACCTTTTTGAAATTTTTGAAGACAGCGTGAAGACATGCTTCGTCAACAGGCTTAACAAAACGCATATCCCAATGCTCCACCTCAATATTTTCGGCCTCAAGTTTCTCCAGGGCATCCAGAGCCAGGTTGCCGGCATTTCCAATGGTAAGTAAAGCAATGTCCTTGCCTGATCGCACCATGCGGGCCCTGCCAATTTCAATCTCCCTGAAAGGCTTTTGCCAGTCGCTGTTACGCCCCCTGCCCCGTGGATAACGGATGGCAAATGGACCGATATTTTTGAGTTGTGCTGTATACAGCATATTCCTCAAATCCTCTTCAGTCATGGGTGCACCAACAATCATATTGGGAATGCATCGCAGGTAGGCGAGATCAAAAATCCCCTGGTGTGTGGCTCCGTCAGAGCCAACAATACCCCCGCGGTCGATACAAATTACAACTGGAAGTTTCTGGATGGCCACGTCATGAATCACCTGGTCATATGCGCGCTGCAAAAATGAAGAATAAATGTTGCAATAGGGTATGATTCCCTGGGCTGCGAGTCCGGCAGAAAAAGTCACTGCATGCTGTTCGGCAATTCCCACATCAAAAACCCGGTCGGGCATTTCATCCATCATAATTTTCATGGAACATCCCGATGGCATGGCCGGTGTGATACCCACAATACGGTTGTTGGTTTTTGCAAGTTCAAGCAGCGTAATGCCAAATACGTCCTGGTACAGAGGCGGTTCGTTTTCAACACCGGTTTTAAACAGCTCACCGGTTTTTCTGTCGAAAATTCCCGGAGCATGATACACGGTCTGGTTCATCTCTGCCAGGGGAAATCCCTTTCCTTTAACAGTAATCACGTGGAGCAGTTTCGGGCCTTTGATGTTTTTCATATCCTCAAGCAATTCGGCAACACGCAGCACATCGTGTCCGTCAATAGGCCCGAAGTATCTGAATTTAAACGCCTCAAAGAGATTGCTCTGGTGCATGAGAATTGATTTTATGCCATTCTCCAGCTTCTGCGCATAGTCGCGCGCATGCGGCGCTATTTTGTTGATCTTGCCAAACAATTGCCAGAGATCGTGCTTCAATTTGTTGTAGGTTCTTGAAGTGGTGATGTCGGTGAGGTATTCTTTCAGAGCACCTGTGTTTGGATCTATGGCAATGTTGTTGTCGTTCAGAATCACCAGGAGATCGGAATTCTCCGATCCGGCATTGTTGAGGCCTTCAAACGCAATACCTCCCGTCATGGAACCATCTCCGATAACTGCAACAACATTTCGTTTTTTGCCCTGAAGGCGGTTAGCAACAGCCATGCCCAGTGCAGCTGAAATGGAAGTGGAAGAGTGGCCGGTTCCGAAAGAATCGAATTCACTCTCGCTCATGCGCGGAAATCCGCTGATTCCATTGTACTTGCGGTTGGTATGAAAAACTGATCTGCGGCCGGTAAGAATTTTGTGCCCGTATGCCTGATGGCCTACATCCCAGATAATAGAGTCCTCAGGAGTATTGTATACGTAATGTAATGCCACGGTGAGTTCAATAACCCCCAGGCTTGCCCCAAGGTGGCCCGGGTTCGAGGCACACTGGTCAATAATAAATTGTCTGAGCTCATCGCAAAGTTGCGTCAGCTGATCTTTATTGAGTTTCCTAAGATCAGCAGGATAATTAATCAGCTCAAGAAGTTTCTGCTCTTTTTTCGTATCCATCATCCGGGTTTCTCCACGTGGGCTGTTTCCTGATTTGAATTGTGTTCAGGTTTATGCAAAGTTAATAATTAATTGCTTATTTCGCTTGAAGATATTGACAGGGTAACTAATTTAGACCATCAAAGAGGTGTGATTTTTTATTAAATTATAAACGGAGTAGCAATGAGTAAAAGCCTGATCCTATTCGTGTTGTTCTTCCTGACTATTTCGTGCGTACCTCCCACGCGGTTCAAATCGCTGCAGGATGAAACAACAACATGCCAACAGGAAAGAGAACTACTGAAAGCAGCAAATGAACAGCTTACTGTAGATAATAAAGAAATGAAAGCCCGCCTTGCGGCAGCAGAAAAGGACCTCACCAGGGCAGGCCGCGATACGTTGAAATGGAAACAGGAATCAGGAAGGTTGATGCAGGAAAACCTGATGCTGAAGAATGACTACAGCGATCTTCAGGAATCACGTGATGCACTGATGAAAGGCAGTGAAAATGAGATCCGGAAGCTGATGGATGAATTGCAGGCAGCACAGAAAGATCTTCAAAAACGTGAAAACGACCTGAAAAAAATGTCGGATGACCTGACCGTGCGGGAAGATGAGTTTGACCAGATGCAGCTTGAACTGAACCGGAGGAATGAAAGGCTTGCCGAATTGGAAAAAGGGCTGAAAGATCAGGAAACCCTGCTTTCCGATCTGAAACAAAAGGTGTCCGGTGCGCTTCTCGGATTTGAAAACCAGGGGCTTTCCGTATCCCGCAAAAACGGTAAAGTTTATGTATCTCTGGATGAGAAGCTGCTTTTCAAAAGCGGAAGCACAACGGTAGACCCCAGGGGTGTTCAGGCTCTGAAAAAACTGGCTTCCGTGCTTGAACAAAACCCCGACATCAATGTGATGATCGAAGGACACACCGATGATGTTCAGGTATTGTCCGGATCGGCATTTAAAGATAACTGGGATTTGAGTGTGTTAAGAGCCACTTCCATTGTAAGAATCCTGCTGGAAGGATCTGCCATCAACCCGCAACGACTTACCACTGCAGGAAGAAGCCAGTATCTTCCGGTGGATCCGGGAAAAACACCCGAAGCCCGGCAAAAAAACCGGCGCACGGAAATCATCCTGTCGCCTAAACTGGATGAGTTGTATAAGATGTTGGGAGAGTAGGCCGCTACACCGTCATGATATCCTTTTCCTTAGCAGCAACAACTACATCAGTCTTTTTGATGTAATCATCAGTCATGTGCTGGATTTTTTCGGAGGCTTCCTTTTCAATATCTTCAGCGAGTCCGTTTTTAAGCATTTTTTTCAGCTCCTCATTGGCATCACGGCGCGCATTGCGAATGCTTACCTTGGTATTCTCACCCAATTGCTTCACCTGTTTAACCAGGTTTTTGCGTCGTTCTTCAGTAAGCGGCGGAATATTCAGCCTGATGATTTCGCCGTTATTCATGGGGGTTAGTCCGATATTGGCATAGAGAATTGCTTTCTCAATGGTTTGAAGCATATTTTTTTCCCAGGGTTGCACAACAATCGTTTTGGCATCGGGAGTGCCCACATTGGAAACCTGTGACAAGGGTGTCAGGGCACCGTAATAGTCAACCTGAATGCCATCAAGAATGGCAGGAGTTGCTTTTCCGGCACGAACATGAATCAGCTCGTCTTCCAGGTGCCGAATAGCTTTATCCATTTTTTCCTTTGCCATGTCTTCGCAAAATCGGGCTTCTTCTTCCATTTTTTAAGGAGTTTGATGTAACAGAAACAAAATTAAAATATTGAATCATATTTTCAATCCACTCAGGAAAAAAATATTCCGGCTTGTGCATAAAGCAGGTTTCCAGTCACAATCCCTGCTGTCGAAGCTTCTAATTGTGTATGATGCTACCCACTTCTTTCCCTTCGAGAATCTTTTTGAGATTGCCCGGAGTGTTCATATCAAATACCAGAATGGGCACATTGTTTTCACGGCACATGGTGAATGCCGTAAGATCCATTATCTTCAATCCCTTATTGTAGGCTTCTTCAAATGTGAGATCGGAATACTTTACGGCTTCCGGAACCTTTTCAGGATCGGCAGTGTAAACGCCATCAACGCGGGTTCCTTTGAGTATCATTTCGGCTTCAATTTCAACGCCTCTTAAAGCAGCTGCGGTATCGGTTGTGAAGAAAGGATTTCCTGTTCCGAAGGTGAAAACTATGGAATAGCCTTGTGAAAACAGTGTTTCCGTAAGTGTTTTTGAGTAACGCTCGGCAACAGGAAGCATTTCAATGGCAGTTAAAACCCGCGCTTTGCCGCCAGCCTGGTTGATAAAGGTTTGCAATGCCAGACCATTGATCACAGTGGCCAACATGCCCATGTAATCGCCAGTTATCCGGTCAAATCCGCTTTTCAAACCCGATAAGCCCCTGAAGATATTGCCACCGCCTATAACAATTCCCACTTCAGCGCCCAAATCCTGGGCCTCTTTGATCTGCCGGGCATAGGATTCCAGCACCGTTTCATCAATGCCCGATTTCTTTTCACCCATCAGTGCTTCACCGCTTAATTTAAGCAACACCCTTTTGTATTTTAATGCCATGATTGTATTGGTTGATTTTATAGGTAAATATAGAAAAAAATGACCATCTGTAGGCGTTTGTTGCAGCTCAATGAAACGATTGCTCTGCATCCGCTATGAGTCAAGCTGCTCATAACGCCTATGTGTTGTATAATGCAGTACCTAATTAGCATACGTCCGGGAGCTTCGCCCCGAATCCCTGCCTACCGGCAGGCAGGCCCACTTCATTCTTTGCTATGATGCAAAGAACGAAGCTTTCTTTTTGTCACTTTTTGTCGCCACAAAAAGTGACAAAAAAAGGCATACGGCCTGAACTCGCTCCGTCTCGTGCCTCGACTTCGCTCAGACAGCAGGCCGTCTCAATTTGGTATTTTTTTTTTGCTCCGCACACATTGTGGTAATGTGGTTGGTTTTCTTATTACTCAAACTTTTGTAAATACTGTGCCTTCTGGACTATTTAAACATGAAACAACGATATAACGCCCCTGAAGTAGCGCAATCCGCCTCTGAGAAAAGGCGTGAAGAAAATCAATTCACTGCAGGCTTGCCTGCTATACGAATGCTTGTAAGAAAATATGTTTGAGGCCGGTTCCTGCGGCCGAGTTTATTTTCTTGTGTAGCGCATGAATTGATTTTTAGCCTTTTATCAGCAGCGGCGGCTTTTTTGGTCACTTTTTGAGCT
>JAFGOR010000191.1 GCA_016926375.1 Bacteroidales bacterium | reverse complement strand
TTGGCAGAAATCAATGCAGGTTATGAGTCGGGTTCAGTTTATTACCTGAGCCCGGTTTCTATTGATGATGATAAAGGCAATATGTGGAGCAGCATATTCTCGCGCCGCCAGCTGGGAGAATTCCTGTATCCCCGGATGAAGGACCTGCTCGAAAAACGTTTGATGCGTGCTATGGCCAACAAGATCAGGGTAAGAAAAACGCCGGAGCATTCTTCTCCTGCTGAAATTGAAAAAGCCTGCCAAAACTATGCAGCAATCCGCGATCAATACAGGAATCTTGATCCCGAAAAACTCAGGTTGGCTTATTTCTCAGATCAATCGGCTTTGTCTGCTGAAACAGCAGTTTCAAGCCTGCAAGCCATTTACAGATTATCGAATAAGTCAGGAGGCAGCATCAGGCTGATACAACCGCTGGAGCACGGTTTGCAGGCTGCTGTGAATATGATTCTTGAAGAAGCTCAGGTGATCTCCCAGGTGGAATTGTTCAACACGGTTGATACGCTGCAGGTTGAAAAAACCGACTTCATCCGCTTTGCACAATTCATCAACTTGCTGAACGGGGGAAACAGGGAGCAGCTGGTTCTTTTTTTGGATGAAAATCAACTGGAATATAAAAAGAGCCATTTGGCTGACGCCCTGGATGTGGTCCGGCACCGGAAAATCATACCGGTGGCCGGAAGTGATGCCGCCGGTACCTCGGCGCTATTGCCGGGAATGGGGTTCATTTTCAGCCATCGCATTCCGAAACGTCAACAGAAAGATTTCAGACAGTACCACATGATTCTGCCGGCAGAAATTTCCGAACAGGTATTTCATCATATGGGCGGTGAACAGGATGAAAATATCCGGGAGAAGCCTGATATCATTTGCCTGGGCGCTCTGAACAATGGTAAACAACATGTGCTCACCGATGAAACTGATGAATTTATTCCCCTGTCCAGGGCCTGGGAATATCTGAACCCGCTGATCAAAAACCTGTTTTTTGTGATGATTGGGTTTATTCCGGCTTATCTGACAGTGGGCTTGGGATATGCCCTCATTTGGTTTGGTATCACCGGATTCCGGAACATCTTTGTGGATGTCATCTCGGGCAAGGGTTTCAGTTTACGCGAATGGAGTTTTGATGACGTCAGCTGGACCAACCTGACACAATCGCTTTTTTTTACCGGCTTATCCGTTCCCATCCTGGGCTTTGTTAAAAACCGTTATGATATTGTATGGACCGGTCCGCAGGAAGGCTGGATGTATGAGGTAATCGGTTTCTTTTTCATAAACCTGACCAATGGCGCTTATATTGCCTCACATAACTATCTGAGGGGGTTCGACAAATCAACCATAAGGGCCAATTTCTTCAGGAGCGTGATGGCCTGGCCATTGGCAACTCTGTTTGCCCCTGTCGGGAATTTCATGCTGGTGCCCCGGATTGTTCAGGCCAAATTCTGGTCGGATGTGGTGGCTGCCTTTGTTGAGGGAACAGGAAAGTACCGGAACATCCTCCGGGTGAAAAAACAGGTGATGAAAAAACTCGTCCCCGATTTGTTAAGCAAGGATGAAGACGAGGAAAAACTCGCCTTGCTCGATATGTTATACTTCCTGAAGGAAAGTAAACGCGCAGGGACCGCGTTGATCCGGCAACTGGTGCCTGAACTGGGTTTCTGGAACCAGGTAAACCGTATTGTCAGAAGGAAAAAACGCAGGCATTCGCGGCATCTTGCTTTTTTTGCTATTAAGAAAAAGCTTGACCGCATTGATACTTTCAGCAGACTTTCAGACTTTGTGGTAACGCACTACAACCGCCAGCAAAGCCTGTTTTTACTGACTATGCTGTCTGAAGAATACCATAAGCTGGGCAGACGATTTGAAAAGGTGAGCCAGCGGTTGAAGCGGAGATAGCGAAGAAGGGACGAGTGACAAGTGACAAGAGACGAGTAGCAGCGGCAGTGGCAGCCAACAGCTAACTGCATAAACAAAAAAACCGGCTCAATTACTGAACCGGTTTTTTTATTGATGCTCATGCTCGGCGTAGTTTTGGTAACTACGCCGGAACACATGTTTTCATACGATATATTACCTGATCTTCGATCCTTTCACGGCAAAGTAGGTGATGTAGGCGTAATATAGGAACAGGCAGCAGATGGCCACGATAAGGCCAACGCTTTTTTGTATGCCACCCATCATAATCGGAAGAATGGCTGCTCCGATAACCGATGTGGCAATAACACCCGAACCCACCTTGGAATGCGGTCCGAGATCCTCAAGGGCCAGATTGTAAATACAGGGCCACATGATGGAGTGGAACAAACCGGTTCCCAGAAACATCACTAAGGCAATCCACTTGGTATCGCCACCGCCTATAGTCAGTGAGCCAAACAGCATAGCAGCGCCCAATACGGCACATACACTCAGGATTTGGCTTGCAGAATATTTCCGGAGTATGAAAATTCCGGCAATACGGCCCACCATCAATCCACCCCAGTAATACATCAATATCCTGATGCGCATTTCGCCGTTAAAATCAAAACCCAGTCGCGAAGAGTAATCGGCAAAGAAACTGGGGATCCCTATTTCAACACCCATGTAAAAGAATATGGCCAGTGAGCCCAGCCACAAATGGGTATACTTATAGGCACTTGATTTCAGTTTTTTGGCTGTGCTTTCGGAAGGCGCTTCTTCTTTAATTTCAGGAAGTTTCAGAAAGAACATGATCACTACAATGGCCAGTGATACAATACCGATACCGGCAAAAGGACCCTGCACTGCCTTTGGATCAGAAGCTCCCCCGGTGTTGGCTGAAACAATCAGCATCGACACAAAAATGGGAGCAATAACCGTGGCCACCGAATTCAGTGCATTGGTCAGCGTAAGCCTGCTGGCTGCAGTTTCGGGTGTTCCCAGTGCATTTACGTAGGGGTTGGCTGCAACCTGAAGCAATACCACACCAATGGCAAAAACCGATACGGCGCTCAGGAAGCCATAGTATCCTATGGCAACACCGGGAATGCAAAGGAAGAATCCGGCACAAATCAGCGCCAGTCCTGCCAGCACCCCGTTCTTATAACCGATGCGGTTGAGCAAGTAACCAACCGGGATCGACAGAATGTAGGCCCCGTAGAAAAAGGTATTGGGCAATTGTTTTTCAACTTCATTCAGGTTGAAGGCGCTCTTCAGGTAATCGATCAGCGAATTGTTCATCGTGGTGATGAAGCCCAGTAAAAAGAACATGGAAGCCATCACGATCAACGGGAAGAGATAACTGTTGTTTTTATTTGTCATAGAGTGTTTTTTATGTTTTACGTATTTGTTGCAGGTTGTACCATGTCCCCTGCCTACCCTGCCTACCGGCAGGCAGGCGGCAGGCAGGCCCTTCGGAGGGCTTGTCCCGGTTCATCGGGAGGGTAGGGGGAGGATGGCTTTTAGTTGTCAGTTAGTTTTGCAGTCATTTTGTTTCACAACCAATGCCAATTATTGTTCATTGTTCATTACTAATTGATCATTACTCTGAAACCTTAAATTTATGCAGGCATGTGTGTTTGTATTCCTGTCCTGGCTGCAATATCACCGACGGGAAGTGCGGTATGTTGATGGCATCGGCAAAGTGCTGGGTTTCCAGGCAGAACGCTTCACGTTTGTTGTAAACATGTCCGTGTTTCCCCTTTTCTCCATTCAACCAGTTGCCTGAGTATAGCTGCACGCCCGGTTGCGTAGTGTAAATCTCCATCACCCTTCCCGATGCCGGATCGCTTGCCACTGCTGCAAGGCCCAATTCACCGGCACGGTGTTTCAGCACCCAGTTGTGGTCGTACCCGTTTCCGAATTTCAGCTGTTCATCGTCTTTTTCAATGTCTTTTCCTATTTTTTTGGCAGTCGTGAAATCCATAGGTGTGCCTTTCACGCTTTTGATTTCGCCTGTGGGCACATTGCCCTCGTCGGTAGGCGTGAAAAATGCACCATTGATCATGAGCTCCTGCCCATAAACGCTACCCGATCCCTCTCCGGCCATATTGTAATACGAATGATTGGTGAGGTTCACAATGGTTGTTTCATCGGTTGTTGCCAGGTAATCGATACGAAGTTCGTTTTCATCGGTTAGCGTATAGGTTACCCTTACGGTTAATGTGCCCGGGTATCCTTCTTCACCGCTGCGCGAAACATGTTCCAGTTCCACACTGTTGGGAGTTGATTTGACAATGCCCCAGTTCATTTTGTTGAAACCGATCTTGCCTCCATGAAGATGATTCGGGCCATTATTGACAGCCAGTTTATAGGTTTTGTTGTTGAGCGTGAACTGCCCCTTGCCAATGCGGTTGGCAATGCGTCCGCAGACAGCGCCCATGTAGGGCCCGTTTCCTGTGATATAATCGTTGATGTTGTCATACCCCAGCACGATGTCTTTCATGTTCCCGTTGCGATCAGGGACAAAAAGACTCACCACAATGGCTCCATAGGTTGATATCTGGGCAACCAGTCCGTTGCTGTTTTTTAAAGTCAACAGCCGTGTGGGCTTGCTGTTGTGTGCCGATTTGAAGGCTTCTTCCTTAATTAAGTTCATATGAATAGGATTGATGTTGTATGTTATATTGAATAGGTTTAAATCAGAGCTCTATTTTACCTGCACCCTGGGGCCGGATAAACAACTTGTGACACGAATCTTTGCCATACACATGTTCAAGTGTGGTAACGTATTTGTCGAGCAGGTCATTGGGCACAAACGCCTGAATGGTACCGGCAAAACCGCCGCCATGAACGCGCCAGGCGCCTTTACCCTTAAGCACCAGCTCGCTGATTGCCAGGGCCAGGGAAACTCCCTGTTCCCTGATGTTGTTTACCGGGAAAATATTCTGGTTGTACATGTACGAACTGAATCCCGAGTCAACCACCATGCTCAGAAAGGCTTTGAAATCATTTTTTTCAAGTGCAGCCACCTGGTCTACCACCCGCTGGTTGTCGCCCTGAAAATGAATGGCCCTGAGAATGGCCCGGTCGCCCACTTTTTCGCGGATTTTGGGAGCAACGTCCAGCACCTGTTCCAGGCTCACCTCACGCAACACTTTTGCTCCAAGTTCCGCAGCAACCGCTTTCATATCGGTGGGGAGTGACGCATATTCGTCATTCAGGTCGGCGTGGTTTCCGCCTGTGTCGGTAATTACCAGTGCAAAACCGGTTGCCACAAAGTCAAAATTCACCTTTTTTACAACCGGCTTGGCGGGATCTTTGAAATCGATGGTAATCAGGCCGCCCATGGCACAGGCTGTTTGATCCATCAGTCCGCATGGTTTCCCAAAATAATTATTTTCGGAATACTGGCCGATGATGGCATTCTGAATGGGATCGAGCCTGCCCTGGTTAAACAGTACACTTAACATGGCACCAATCAGCACTTCGAATGAGGCTGATGAACTCAGTCCCGAACCCTTGGGTACTCCACCATCAATGCAGGCATCGAACCCGCCTATGTTGTAACCCAGTTCTTTCATGCGTGAGCAGATACCCCTGACCAGTGCGGCTGATGTAAACTGCTCGTTTTTATCTGCTTTCAGCGACGTCAAATCAACTTCAAATTTTGGGTAACCCAACGATTCAATACGGATGGTATTGGTGCCGTTTTTGGTGGCTACAGCGGCATTGTCCAGGTTGACAGCCCCGGCCAGCACGCGACCATAATTGTGGTCGGTGTGGTTGCCGCCTATCTCGGTTCTGCCGGGGGAGGTGAAAATCTCAGCTTCATTTTCTCCGAAAGAAGTCCGGAATTGCTGAAGCAATTTGGTATATCTTTCGGCCTGCTTTTTCAGTTCAGCCTGATCGTTTCCGTATAGTGCCCGGAATGCTTTGTTGTCGCCTTGGTTTATTTTGGCAATGAGGGATTCTGTGAATGACATGGGATATTTGTTTAATGCATAGGTGTAAATATAACACTTAGTTTTTCACAATGGAACAGGGAAGGGATTTTTTAGGTGTCAGGAAATCCATTTTAGCAACAAAGCCTGCCAGTTATCTGGCAGGCTTTGTTGCAATTTTTCCTCCGCTTTTACAACAGGAAAATATTGTTTTTATTACACTCGGCAATCAGCTCGGGAGGCCAGATGCTGGCCTGAACTTCTCCGATATGGGCTTTTCTCAGGTAGAACATGCTGATTCTGGACTGTCCGATGCCACCGCCGATTGATAACGGTAATTCACCTTTAATCAGCCGTTTATGAAACAACATGTTGGCCCGGTCCTGTGCATCACAAATTTCAAGCTGCCTTAACAGTGCTTCTTTGTCAACCCGGATGCCCATGGATGAAATTTCGAAAGCCGACTCAAGTATGGGATTCCACAAAACAATATCGCCGTTCAGACCTTTGTATCCGTCAATAGTTGGTGTGGTCCAGTCGTCATAATCGGGTGCGCGTCCGTCGTGCTTTTCGCCGTTGGGCATCATGCCGCCAATGCCGATTACAAAGATGGCACCGTACTTTTTGGCCGCCTCGAATTCTCTTTCCCTGGGTTGAAGTTTGGGATATGCGGCAAGTAATTCCTCGGCATGAAGAAAGGTGATTTCATGGGGAAGGAAAGGTTTGATGCTGCTGTATTCTTCGTAAACTACATATTCTGTTCGTTTCAATACCTCGTAAATTTTCTTCACGATGTATTTGAGAAAATCCAGGTTCCGGTCCTTTTCTGCAATCACCCGTTCCCAGTCCCATTGATCCACATACAACGAATGAATGTTGTCCAGTTCCTCATCGGGCCTGATGGCGTTCATATCGGTGTAAATGCCGTTGCCGTGGGGTATGCAGTAGTCGGCAAGTGCCATCCGTTTCCATTTGGCCAGGGAGTTCACTACTTCGGCAATGGAATCGTTCATATCCTTCACCGGAAAGCTTACCTTACGCTCGGTGCCGTTCAAATCGTCATTGATACCTGTGCCTTTCAACACAAACAAAGGCGCAGTAACCCGGCGCAGGTTGAGTTCGGCTGACAATTGCTGTTGAAAGGTGTCTTTCACCAGTTTGATGGCCTTTTCGGTTTGGCTCAGGTCGAGTGAGCTTTTATAATTCCGGGGTACAATAAGCGGTCTGCCCATATTTCATATTTTGTTAAGCAAGTATTCAATTCCGAAGCAAAAATATACCTATTCTTCAAATAACAGCAATGAATAGTTGTCAGATGAAACATGCATCCGGGAATGAGTTACATTTTTGAATAAATAGTTATATATTAGTTAAAAATTATAAATAATACGCTGATAATATGAAAAGCAACTTTCAGATTGATAGTTTGGACCGGAAAATACTTTCGATTCTTACAAAAAATGCCCGTGCCCCATTTCTGGAAGTAGCCAGGGCATGTAACATTTCCGGCGCCGCTGTCCACCAGCGTGTACAAAGGCTGGTTCGTATCGGCATCATCAGCGGGTCGCAATTCAATGTAGATCCAAAAAAGCTGGGTTATAAAACCTGTGCTTTTGTAGGTATATTCCTGGATAATGCGGCTTTATTCAATAATGTTTCCGAAAAGCTGCTTAAAATACCTGAAATTACCCAATGTCATTATATCACCGGGCAATGGGCCATGTTTCTCGAGGTTTATGCACGCGACAACGAGCATTTGCGTGTGGTGCTAGCCGATAAAATTCAATCCATCAAGGGCGTTTCGCGCACCGAGACCTTCATTTCGCTGGATGTGCTGTTCGACCGGCAAATGCCGTTTATGGAAGAGGAAGAGGTTGCAGGCAGGCGGTGATGGATATCCGGCTTGCTTGTCGACACCCCTTGCTTCTTACAATTTTATTCCCCCAGTTCGGCTCAGGCTGTGCCCCATAGCCGTCAAGCTAAGAAATTATTCTATGAAGCAAGTGCTTACTTTATTAATTTGAGATGAGTTTTGAAAATGCGTTATCCCCCGCTGGCGGGGGCTGGGGGTGGATTATCGCGAACTACTAATACTCAGTATTAATAAATTTTCGAATATTAAGTTAACACGAAAATAAAATGAATTCATGTAAGTCCACCCCCTGGCCCCCGCCAGCGGGGGACATCGCTTCGTTCAGCCTTAATTGCAATAATATTGAGGTAAGTATGTGCAAATGAACAAATATCAACAATATACATCCTTAACTTGAAGGTTGTGTGGCACAGCCTAAGCCGAACACCTTTGCAACCTCAGGCGAACGGGGTTCTGTATTCAAGAAGACTTTTATTTTAATGTTTCTCCTAATACAAAAAACACTGTTATCGAAACCAACACATAAAGTAACAATCCAATAAAGCCCCAAATTCTGTCTTCTCTTGCCTCATTCTTGTATCGTTTTATTATTTCATTATGGTTACGAAATATGTATATGTAATTTGGAACTAATAACGTCACAAATAATATCAATCCGCATAATACATTTAAATTGCTATATATTTCCAATTTAACAAAATAATCGATTATATCAATAATTGAATAAACATTCAAACCCTGCAAAACAATAAGTAAGACCAATGCATGCAAAACTGGATCATTGGTGTTATCTTTATTTAACAATAACTTATATATTTTGTAATAAAAATATCTCATATTTCATTCTGGTTGAGGTACTTCAATTAATAATACTAATATTCATACTGTGGATCTAGAAGAGTTCCTTTCCAATAATCTTTATAGGTGTTCCTATACAAATTATTAACAGATTCTCCATAACCATAAGTTGTATTCCACATATATTTGAGATATTCATACCCCACTGATGTCGCAATTCCTGCTGGCGTTCCGGCTTTCGCTGCAACAACAAGAGATGTAGTACTAGCGCTCATATTTAAACCAGTTTCTAAACCAGATTGTCCTTGTCTATATTTAAAACCCTCAATTAGGATGTTTGAACCCCAAAAGAAAGTACTCGCTACTTTGGTTACACTAAGTGTCTTCCAGACATATTGATTGCTTCCGCTCCACCCAGAAGAGTAATATCGAAATTTTGACAAGCCCCGCCATACGCCAAAAGTAGCATTGTATCCTCTTATTTCAGCTAAGCTTACACCGTAACTTGCTGCTGATACCGCAATACCAAAATTCTTTAAAGAACTATTATTGCCTACTCCTGAGGCATTAACATTGGACGCGTTATTAACACTATTCGATTGGCCATTACTTGGCCTTGGTTGGGAAGTTTCTGTTCCTGTATTGTTTTCAGCTGTGGATGATTCAGAATTGGCCCCAACAAATGGTCGCACTAGATTTCGCCAATTTCTGTATTGTTGCGGTGTTACCCATTGTTTAATAACTGCACAGTATACCAGCCCCTGTTCATTTTTTTCCCCATCTTCAGGTTCTATTTCTTTACGGTTGTAAGCCAACGGTTCATCAGGTTCGCTTGGGTTCATTCCATCCGGATCAACAAATCTTATTGCATTATTATAACAGTATGCATACGGACTCCATCTCCTGCTAAATTCGGCCAACGGATCCATTGAGTGCCACCTCCCAATCTGCGGATCGTAAAACCTAGCGCCGTAATCATAACCCCTTACGCAGTAAAATCAATGCTTTCAGAACTGCTTAACTGCTCCAAAACAGGTTATTCAAAGAACGTCT
>JAFGOR010000190.1 GCA_016926375.1 Bacteroidales bacterium | reverse complement strand
TGAACCTACCGGTGAATGACAATGGCTGAAAAACTTGGAAGTGAATCATACCAGACCATTTTAGACAACATACCTTATCTTGTTTGGCTGAAAGATCTGAAAGGAAATTACATTCATATCAACAAGGCGTTTGCTGATTCATACAATCTGAAACTTGAAGACATTATCGGGAAATCAGATTTTGATTTTTGTCCCCATGATAAAGCCCGGGAATTCAGAAATTCTGATGAACAGGTTATCCATAGCAAAAAACGGCAGTTTGTTGAGCAGTATGAGCATCTGGACAAGGGCGTCATCAATTTTGAGACCTTTAAAACACCCATATTCGATGACCAGGGCGAGGTAGTTGGGATTGCTGGTATTTCAAGGGAAATAGCCGACAATACCCAGATGGAAAAAACCCTGCATGAGCGGGAAGAACAGTTTAGGGCGCTTCTTCAGAATTCGTCAGATGCCATCTCCATCATCAACCGTCAGGGTAAGATTATTTTTGAAAGTTCTGAAAAAAACAAGATATCCGATTTCGAAATCGGAGAACTGCTTCATAAACCCTTCTTTGACATGGTGCATCCCGACGATGTTCCCCAAATCAGGATGGTGATTAAGGAAGCCCTGGCAAATCCGGGCAGGCAGATCAAGAAGGAGTACAGGAGCCTTCATAAAAACAAAAGATGGATTTATGTTGAGAGCATTTTTTCCAACCAGTTAAGCAACCCGGCAATCAGGGGAATCATCGTTAATTCAAGGGATGTGTCCGATCGGAAAATGGCCGAACTGAAAGAACGGGTTTACCATGACAACCTGATCTTTTTAAGTAATTCGGCCCTTGAACTGTTGGGACTTTCATCCAAGGATGAAATTTACTGGTACATACCTGAAAAACTGGCTACATTTCTGGAAAATGCAGTTGTGCTGGTTTCTTCGTACGATGATGTTTCAAAGAAGATGGTGGTGGAGAGCTTTTCAGGACTGGATCCCTACACCAAACAGGTTGAACATATTATTGGACGGCCTCTCATCGGAATGTCTTTCCCTGCTGACAGTCTTTCTCCGCTTGCTGAAAACGTAGGTACCGTGCTTACCATTAAGGATGAGATGTTTGAAAGTCCGATCGGTCCGATTTCCACCGAACAACTCGAAAAAGTAAGGCAACTGATCCACCTGCACAAAACCTATAATATTATACTTGCCCGGGATGACAAACGCCTTGGGAACATCACCATTCTTACTCTGAATAAGACCATCATCAAATTCAAGCACATCATCGAAACTTTTGTTCATCAGATTTCTGTTGCTCTTCATCGAAGTCAGCTTGAATATGAATTGATTAAAGCCAAAGACAAGGCTGAGGAATCCGATAAGCTGAAGACGGCATTCCTGGCCAATATGTCGCATGAAATCCGCACACCCATGAACGGCATTCTCGGATTTGCGGAAATGCTCAACGACAATACACTGAGCCGGGCCAACCGAAAGAAATACCTTAATATTATAAACAGTAACGGCAAGATGCTGATCAACCTGATCGACGATATCATTGATTTTGCCAAAATTGAGTCGGACCAGGTAAATATTGTTCAGGATGATTTTTCACTGAATGCACTCCTGGACCAGGTGCAGTCGACCTTTCTGACGCGAAGCCTGAAAAAGGACAAATCCAAGGTCAAAATAATCACCAAGAAGGCTTTCCCGGACGAAAAGTCATTTGTCAGGACCGATCCTACCAGGTTGCGTCAGATACTTACCAATCTTGTCGGGAATGCCATTAAATTTACCCATAAGGGTTTTATTGAATTTGGTTATAACCTGGAGGATTCTAAAAATCTGAAGTTTTATGTTAAGGATACCGGCATTGGTATTCCGGAAGACAAGCTTCAGCTGATTTTCGAGAGGTTTATTCAAGCCGATAGCTCTCCTTCCCGAAAGTATGGAGGATCGGGCCTGGGATTGGCAATTTCCAAAGGTTTGGTCGACCTGCTTGGCGGACGTATGTGGGCGGAGTCGGTGGTGGATAGCGGATCGGCCTTCTACTTTACCATTCCATTTGTTTCGGTTGTTAAAAAAGTTGAAGAACAACCTGAAAATAAAGTTACCAGAGCTCAATACAATTGGGATGGAAAATTATTTTTAGTAGCTGAAGATGATAAATTCAGCTATAAATTTCTGGAAGGTTTTCTCAGGCAAACAAAGGCTGAAGTTATGCGGGCTTCCGATGGACGTGAGGCTGTTGAGCTTTGCAGAAGCCATCCGGGTATTGATCTGGTGCTCATGGATATTCAAATGCCGGAAATGAACGGTATTATGGCAACTGAAGAAATAAAGAAATTCAACCCCGATATCCCCATTATTGCCCAAACTGCAAATGCCATTAACGAAGAGAAGGTCCGTTGTATGCAGGCCGGTTGCAACGATTTCATAACCAAGCCGGTGAATATCAATGAACTGTACGACAAGATAAACAAATGGCTGTTACATCGCCAAACCTGATGGTTCCTTGAAGCTACCCCATGATTGTTACTTTTTTATTCTCCTTCGCTGTATTGCTTGTATATGTGTATATTATACAATGGTACAGGCATGAATGGATCAAATATCGCGGGTTCAGACCTGCTGAACAGGGTGCTAAGGTGCCGGTCAGTGTAGTGGTTGCATTCCGGAATGAAGTCGAAAATATGGAAACTCTGATCGTTTCCCTGAAGACCCAGGACTATCCGGCGGAAAAATTTGAGGTCATACTTGTGAACGACCATTCTGAGGATGGTTCAGAAATCAAAGCGATGGAGTTGTGCAGTGCTTTACCCAATTTCAGGGTAATCAGTAATCTCATCTTTCCCGGGGGGAAGAAATCAGCCCTGGAGACAGGTATCAGGTCGGCCTTGAATGAGCTGATCATCACTACCGATGCGGACTGCACTTTTCGGCCGAAATGGATTGACATCCTGGCAGGATTTTATCGCGAGGAGCAGCCTGACATGATTATCGGGCCGGTGGATATAACCTGCGAGCCGGGTTTTTTCGGTAAGTACCAGGAGGTAGAATTTCTCAGTCTGGTTGCTTCGGGAGCAGGCGCTGCAGCTGCCGAAAGGCCCATTTACTGCAATGCAGCATGCTTTGCTTTCAGCAAGAGTCTTTTCGTTCAAATGCATGATCCGCTCAACCGAAAAGTGGTTTCCGGTGACGATACTTTTTTTTTGCATGCCGTGAAAAGAATGAAGGACAAGAAAATAAGGCTGCTTAAGTCGTACCATGCTGTGGCAACCACACAGGGCTTTTCCACTGTAAAGGAGTATGTGGATCAGCACAGGCGCTGGGTATCAAAGAGTATACATTACAGGGATCGGGATACCATACTTACCGCTGTGACTGTGTTCCTGGTCAACCTTTGCGTTTTCCTGTCCGCCGCTCTGCTGGTTACCGGGTTAAACTTCTGGCTTTTCCCCCTGATGTTTTGCGGCAAGGCATTAAACGATTACCTTATGGTAAGGGACTACATGCAGTTTTGCCGGAAGAGAACATCATTGGCGGAGTTTTTTGTATTTTCATTGATGTATCCGTTTGTTACCCTATGGATTTCAATCAGCGGAATGGTCACAGGATATCAATGGAAAGGCAGGCATAACAATCCCCCGGTAAGCTGAGGGTCAATTGCCCAATTCCGACATGAATTTAATGCGAACCAGGCGTACTTCTTCTTCGGAATAATTGTCTTCACCAAGTTCCTTCAACGCATTTTCGAGTGATTCATCCTCAGCTTCCTCCATGAAGTAATCGTAAATTTCCTGCTGGTGGTCCTGGTCCATTACATTATTGAGGTAGTAATCGATATTCAGCTTGGTGCCCGAATTGACAATGGCTTCTATTTCATCGAGAAGCGCCGGCATTTCAATATTTTTGGCTGAGGCAATATCTTCAAAATCCAATTGTCTGTCAATGCTCTGGATGACAAACACTTTCAGGTTGGATTTATTGACAATGGATTTAACCACCATATCCTGGGGGCGGATAATTTCCTTTTCTTCAACATAACTCTTGATGATTTTAATAAATTCAGCGCCGTATCTTTTTGCTTTGCCGGCACCTACCCCGGTAATGTTTTGAAGCTCTTCCAGGGAGATAGGATATTGAATGGCCATATCCTCCAAAGAAGGGTCCTGGAAGATAACAAAAGGAGGGAGTTGTAACTGTTTGGACAACTTCTTCCTGAGGTTTTTCAGTATGCTAAACAGTTCTTCATCGGCGGTTCCCGGTCTTTCCGACCCGCCAAAGCTTTCTTCTTCCTCGTCCGTATCGGAATAGTCGTGGTCTTCAGAAAGCATGAATGACACGGGGTTGTTCAGGAACTCATGCCCTTTTTCATCGAGCTTGAGCAAGCCGTAGTTCTCAATTTCCTTTTGAACGAGCCTTCTGATGAGCGCCTGTCTGATCACCATGCTCCAGTAATTGGCATCCTTGTTTTTTCCGGCGCCAAAGCTTTCCAACATCTGGTGGTTATATGATTTTATGGCAGGGGTTTTTACTCCGGCAATCATACTGGCTATATGGTCGACTTTAAATTTTTCCTTTACTTCAAGGATGGCCTTCAACACAAGCACAACATCATCTTTCCCTTCAAACTGGGCCTTGGGATGCAGGCAGTTGTCGCAGTTGTCGCAGGTTTCACCCATTTCTTCTCCAAAGTAGTTGAGGAGCTGTCTGGGCCGGCATACTGACGATTCGGCATAAGCAACCGTTTCGAGCAGCAATTGCTTCCCAATTTCCTGTTCAGCAATAGGTTTGCCCTGCATGAACTTCTCCAGCTTCTGTATGTCCTTGTAACTGTAAAAGGCAATGCAGTTACCTTCGCCGCCGTCCCTTCCGGCCCTTCCGGTTTCCTGGTAATAACCTTCAAGGCTTTTGGGAATATCATAATGAATTACAAAGCGGACGTCGGGTTTGTCAATGCCCATGCCAAAAGCAATGGTGGCTACAATGACATCGGCTTCTTCCATGAGAAAGCTGTCCTGGTTTTTGGAACGGGTAGCCGAGTCGAGACCTGCATGATAGGGGAGTGCCTTAATGCCGTTTACCTGAAGTGTTTCTGCCAGTTCTTCCACTTTTTTGCGGCTCAGGCAATAGATGATGCCCGATTTTCCCTGATTGCTTTTGATGTATCGGATGATCTCCTTGGCCACATTTTTTTTGGGCCTTACCTCGTAGTAGAGGTTATGCCTGCGGAACGACGATTTAAATACATGGGCGCTGAGCATGCCCAGGTTTTTCTGGATGTCGTGCTGCACCTTAGGTGTGGCAGTGGCTGTAAGCGCAATAATGGGGGCGGTGCCTATCTCATTGATTATTGGCCTGATACGCCGGTATTCCGGCCGGAAATCATGTCCCCATTCGGAAATGCAATGCGCTTCATCAATAGCATAAAATGAGATTTTAATCTTTTTCAGAAACTGTATGTTTTCCTCCTTGGTAAGCGATTCAGGGGCAACATAGAGGAGTTTGGTTTTTCCTTCAACTACATCGTGTTTGACTTTGCTGATAGCGGCTTTATTGAGTGATGAATTCATAAAATGAGCCACGCCATCTTCTTCGCTGAAACTGCGCATGGCATCTACCTGGTTTTTCATCAGGGCAATCAGCGGCGAAATGATAATAGCAGTTCCGGGCATTATCAGGGACGGAAGCTGGTAGCAAAGTGATTTTCCGCCACCGGTGGGCATCAACACAAAGGTGTCGTTGCCGTCAAGCACATTGCGTATAATAACCTCCTGATTTCCTTTAAAGCTGGTGAAACCAAAATGCTTCTTTAATACCTCAATCAATGAAATATCTTTGCCAACACTCATTTTTTTAGTTCAAGTTAATTCATACTTCATGCCTGCACAAAACTTAATTATCTGTGATAAAATGATCAGCATAACAAACAATCAGGCTTGATACGTTGTTAACACAAAAAGGTTCAGTTGTTTCTGCAGGTATGAAAAGCCTGTCTGAAGGCAATCTCAAAATAATAAATACATTTGTAAACTAAATTAATATTTTTTTTCTTATTTCGCTATGCTCCAACCGGCATTTTAAAATTAATTAACATTTTAGGGTTTTCAGTGAAAGGTGAAATTACATGGCAGGCAACAGCAAAGAGGAAATGACATTCCTGGAGCATCTTGAGGAATTGAGATGGCACATCATACGATCGGTTTTGGCTATAGTTACAATCAGCATCCTGGCGTTTATTTTTAAAAATCTTGTATTTGATGTGATTTTGCTGGGTCCCAGCAAGTATGATTTCTGGACTAACCGGATGGTTTGCCTTTTGGGAGAAAGGATTCATATTGAGGGCCTTTGCATGAACACCGAGCCCATTCAGCTTCAGAATACCGCCCTGGCCGGCCAGTTTGTTGCTCACATCAAGATCAGTCTGATGGCCGGTCTTGTTCTGGGTTTTCCTTATTTGTTTTATGAATTCTGGCGGTTCATCAGGCCGGCTCTGTATCAGAATGAACGTCAGCATGCAACGGGTGCTGTATTCTATATCACTTTTCTTTTTCTGCTCGGGGTGCTGTTTGGTTACTTCCTGATCACTCCTTTTTCCATTAACTTTTTATACAATTATCAGGTAAGTGGTATTGTGAAAAACATTCCCACGCTGGCATCCTATATTTCCCTGGTTACTTCAATCGTGCTGGTGAGCGGCATTTTGTTTGAACTGCCCGTACTGGTTTATTTTCTGAGCCGGATCGGGCTGGTTACGCCGGCCTTTCTTAAGAAATACAGGAAGCATGCCATTGTTGTCATACTCATAGTTGCAGGTATTATCACACCCACGCCCGATATGTTCACACAATTGATGGTTTCCATCCCGATGCTGTTGCTCTATGAGGTTGGCATTGTTTTATCCAGGCGGGTTGAAAAAGCCAGGGAAGCTGAAACACTTGCAGGTTAACCATGGGTTATTTGTATATCTTTGCGTTATGAAACTGAGGACAGAAAACCTTGTTAAGAGATACCGGACCCGTACGGTTGTAAAGGATGTTTCCTTTGAAGTGGAACAGGGTGAAATTGCCGGATTGCTGGGCCCGAACGGTGCCGGTAAAACCACTTCATTTTATATGATTGTTGGCCTCATTCAGCCCAATTCCGGGAAAATATTTCTGGACGACGAGGAAATAACCTATGAACCGGTTTACCGCCGGGCACAGAAAGGTATCGGTTATCTTTCTCAGGAAGCTTCGGTCTTCCGCAGACTGAGCGTAGAAGACAATATCCGGGCAGTGCTTGAAATGACTAAACTCACCAAAGAAGAACAGAAATTCCGCGTTGAATCGCTCCTGAATGAATTCGGCCTGCAGAAAATCAGAAAGAGCCTCGGTATTCAGCTGTCGGGAGGTGAACGGCGCCGTACTGAAATAGCCCGGGCACTTGCTTTGAAACCCAATTTTATTTTACTCGATGAACCTTTCGCGGGTGTTGATCCAATTGCCGTGGAAGACATCCAGGAGATCGTAGCCAAACTAAGGGACAAAAATATCGGTATACTTATTACCGACCACAACGTACACGAGACCTTGTCAATCACAGATCGTGCTTACCTGCTTTTTGAGGGAGAAATTCTCAAGGCGGGGACTGCCAAGGACCTGGCCGATGACGAACAGGTAAGGAGGGTTTACCTGGGAAAGAACTTCGAATTGAGGTAGCACCTGAGTTGATTGCGGAAACAACTGAATGTCTTCTGGTCTTCTGGTCTGATGGTCTTCTGGTCTTCTGGTCTACTGGTCTGATGGAATAATCTTATAATCATTAAATTCTCAAATCATCACATTTTCAAATTAGCACATTTTCAAATCATCAAATTATTCAGTATGTCTTCAAAAGTTTATTTTACAGATTTGCATGCCCATGCTACCTTAAATCTGCAACGCAAGCTGGAAATACTGGTCCGAAAGGCCGGAATTGACACGATTGATTTTGACAAGAAATTGACCGCCATCAAGATTCACTTTGGAGAACCGGGGAATCTGGCCTATATAAGGCCCAATTTTGCCGCTACTCTGGTGAAGTATCTGAACGGCAAGGGAGCCCGGACCTTTCTTACAGATTCAAATACACTTTATTCCGGACGCAGGGCGAATGCTGTGGATCACCTGAGATCGGCCTGGGAGAACGGCTTCAATCCGCTTGTAGTGGATTGCCCGGTGATCATTGCAGACGGTTTGAAAGGCACAGATTATAAAGAAGTTGCTGTAGGACTGGAGTATTGTAAAACTGCAAAAATTGGCAAAGCAGTTATGGATGCAGATGTTCTCGTAAGCATGACTCATTTCAAGGGTCACGAACTGGCAGGATTTGGCGGTGTTTTGAAAAACCTGGGCATGGGCTGTGCCTCGGTTGGCGGCAAGCTTGAATTGCATTCCACTTCTCAGCCGCGTATTGTTGAAGACAATTGCACAGGCTGCAGGGTATGTGTTAAAAACTGCGCCCAGGAAGCAATTGTTGTAGGTACAGATAAAATTGCCCGGATTGACTATGCGAAGTGTGTGGGATGCGGCCAGTGTGTTGCGGTTTGCCAATATGATGCAGCTGTTGCAGTATGGGATTCAGCATCGGAGCTCACCAATTGCAAAATTGCCGAATACACCCTGGCAATAACAAAAGACCGGCCCTGCTTTCATATTTCATTTATTATGAACGTGTCGCCCGATTGCGACTGCTGGGGATTCAACGACTACCCGCTGGTTCCTGATATCGGCATAGCTGCTTCGTTTGACCCGGTTGCCCTGGATCAGGCCTGTGTGGATATGGTTATAGCTGCGCCTGCTTTGGAAGCAAGTCGCATCTATAAGGAACAGGCACACGACCACTACCAGGGGAAAGATAAATTTACGCTTACTCATCCCAATGTACACTGGGAAGCCGGACTGGTTCACAGTGAAAAAATAGGTCTGGGAACCCGGAAATATGAACTGGTCAAAATTTGAACCGCCAATTACCGGAGCTCATAAGCAACCACCCTGTTGTCGCTGAAAGTAGGAACAAGCAAGAGCTTCTTATCGATAATGTACTCAATGTCGGCCGCGTTGGCATTAACCGGTGTGGTATCCAGCAGTTTCACCCTGGCTTTATCAGGATGAACCAGGTGCACATTACCCAGCCAGTCGGATATTAAGTAATTGCCATTGCCATCGGGAACAAGCCCGTCAATCCCCCCTGTGTTTAGTATGTAATCGCGGATTTCCTTGTTCACGGGGTTGATTTTAACAATACGGTCCTGAGTACCTGCCAGCAGGCTTCCGTCTTTAAAGAACAAGCCGTTCACCCCGTTTACCTGAGCCGATTTGATGAGCAGTTCAGATTTGCCGTTCCGAATCACGTAAATGGCATTGCCATTACTGTCGGATACATAAACAGTTCCCTGATCATCAACAGCAATATCGTTCAGAAAGCTGGATCCGGGGATTTCCAAAGTTTCTACAATTTTTCCCGATGTTATATCGATTTTGGCTACCCGCGTGATGTCGGTAACGTAAAGGAAGTTGCCGTGAATACCCATGCCTTTGGGTGCATTCAGGCCGGTTACCCATTCCAGAACCTCTATTTTGCCATCCGGCGAAAGCTTCGACAGGAATCCGGTGCCGTCTTTGTCAGTGGGAGATCCGGTGACGTTGGAAACATAAATTACCTGCCTTACAGCATCATACAACACAGATTCGGGAACTTTCAGTTCTGAAGTACTTTCCCATTTTTTCTCAAGATGAGTCGAGATGTAAGCCTGTTGAGCGCTGACCGGCAAGATCAGCGATATAAACAGCATTGAAAAAATCAGTTTTTTCATGACAGTTCGTTTTAGGTTGAAGTGGTAAATTTAATACTTTTTTATCTTTTATTATAACAGCGTTTCAATAGTTGAAAATGACTGGTTGTCAAAATGAAGACAATTTATTTTCACGGAAAGTAAAAAGTGGTATCTTTGCGCGAAATTTTGCCGCGGATGTGGCGTAATTGGTAGCCGCGCAAGACTTAGGATCTTGTGCCGTAAGGC
>JAFGOR010000189.1 GCA_016926375.1 Bacteroidales bacterium | reverse complement strand
ATGAGCCGGTTGTGAAAGGAAATTGCGCTGAAATTGGCACTCCGGCTTTTGGTTCCCTGCTTCAGAATCACATGGGTAACCATGGGGATAAAGAGCAGTGCAACCAGCAGGGAAACCAGTAAAGTGGAAATAATGGAAACCCCCACATGCTTGCCCAGGATGGCAACCAAAAAGTTCTTTGAAAATGCGAAAGGCAGAAAAACCATCACAGTGGTGAGAGTTGCAGCAAAAATGGATCTCCGCACTTCCGAAACACCCTGTGTCACAGCCAAATCTGTTTCCACTTTCTGCGAGGCAAGCCGGTATATGTTTTCCATTACCACCACACTGTTATCGAGCAGCATGCCAATGGCCAGTGCCATTCCCAGAAGTGTCAGACTGTTGATGGATATACCGGCCGCATAGAAGAAATTGAATGCCGTGTATACCGATATGGGCATGGCCAACCCAATGGCCAGCACCAGCCGGATGTTTTTCAGAAAGATCCAGAGAATAAAAATGGCCAGGAGGCCTCCTACCAGGGCAAGCTGAATAATCTGGTTGATGTTCCGCTCCATGCGTTCGGCGGCATTCTTCTGGATCACAATTTCTATATCCTTTGCAGCCAATTCCTGGTTCAGGGCAGTTATTTCCTTCTTCATCCTGTTGGCCAGGTCAATCATATTCGACTGTGTATCGCGGGTTAATTCGATGGTCACAGCCTCTTTTCCATTCACCCTGCTGTATGAATCCTGGTTTTTGAAACCAAAGGTGATATCAGCCACATCTCTTAGCCTCACAGAGCCCTGTTCTTTAACTACGAGATCACTGATTGTGCTGATGTCTTCATATTCCGCAACCACGTTCACAAAAATCATCCGGTTATCCCGGGTGACCTTCCCCACAAAAGTTCTTGAGCTGCTGTTCCGGTTAACAACCTCCCTGATGTTGGCGGCAGTAATTCCATATGATTTGCAGACTTCCTCATTGAGCTTGATTTCAACGGTTTTCACACGTCCGCCGAATACAGCAACATTCGCTATACCGTTCACATTAAGCAGCCTGTTATAAATATCCCTGTTAACTATTTCCCGCACACGGTCCACTCCCCCGCTTCCCCTTACCTGTATGGTCATCAGGCTGTTGTTGATCATTTCCATATCAAACCGGAGTGCCTGTACATAAAAACCATCGGGAAGGTTTTGCTTGACTTCTTCAACCTTTTCCAAAAGTTTCAGATAGGCTATTTTGAGGTTGGCCTGCTGCCGGTATGAAATCTGAATAAAAGCCTGTTGCTGATCCACTGTTGATTCAATCTTCTCAACATCTTTCAAAGTGCCAATGGATCCTTCAAGCGGTATTACAGCCTGTGTTTCGATGTATTTCGGGTCGGTTTCCAGCGTGGTGCCCACCTGCACAAAAAGATAGGGAATCTGGGTATTGGGAAGCAGCTCAACGGGCAGTTGCCGGTATGAAAATATGCCCAGCATCGCCAGTGCGGCGAATAACATGGCAATAAGAACCCTTCGTTTGATCATAAAATCCATCATGCTCAATTAAGCTGCTTCAGGCATTGTTGTTTTCTTCCGGTCGAATATATAGTAAACACAAGGGATTACCACCAGTGACATGACGGTTGAGGCGGTTAGTCCTGCTATTAGGGCTATGGCCAAAGGCGATCGCAGGGCCGCGCTTTCCCCGAATCCAAGTGTCAATGGCAGCAAGCCCAGGATGGATGAAAAGCTGGTCATCAATATCGGTCTGATTCTGTTCTGAGCTGCTTTCAGTATGGCTTCCCGCAACGGATGTCCTTCATTTCTGAACTGGTTGATGGCATCTACCAGCAGAATGGAATTGTTAACGGCAATACCGCCCAGCATGATGATACCAATATAGGCCATGATGTTCAGTGATTTGCCCAGCAGAAAGAAGGCCCATATGGAACCGGCACCGGCAAGTGGAATGGTCAGCAGCACGGTAAACGGGTGAATGAGCGACTCAAACTGGGAAGCCATAACCATGTATACCAATACAATGGATAACAACAAGGCGAATCCCAGGCTCGACACGGCATCCCGGCGCTTCTGCTCCTCACCTGTTATTTCAACTTTATATTCAGCCGGGATCACAATGCCGGTGAGCTTGTCCCTGACTGCTCCGATTATCTTGTCAAATGCTGCTGTTCGGTCTACATCAGCAGTAACAGTGGCCATCCGGTTCTGGTTGTTGCGCAGCAGCTGTTTCGCGGAAACCGATCGTTCTATCCGGGCTACTTCGTGCAAGGGTATGTCTCTCTGTCCTGCCCTAATCATGATGTTGTTGAAGTCAGACAGGCTGAGTTCGGGCAATCTTACCGTTATGTCGCTCAAATCACCGGCATGATCATATTTTCCGGCTGGTTTTCCCATCAATTTATCTTTCAGCTGGGTTGCAATTCCATCGGCGGTCAATCCATGCAGTGAGGCCATATAGCGGTCGATCACCACGTCAATTTCAGGAGCACCCTCCTCAATACTGGTTTTCAGATTGTAAATACGGGGAATACCGGTCACTGCGGTTTTTATTTCACGGGTAAGTGTATCCAGCATGTCCAGGTTTCTTCCGGTTACTTCAATCATCAGGGGAGATTCATCGGTACCCAGAGTTGATTGCAGGGCAGTTTCATCTTTCACCACAGAAACCTCAACATCGGGTAAATCCTGGGTCAGTGCTTCCACACGGGCTATAATTGCTGCCGATTGCTTAACGGCTGACGGCTTTAGCTTCACCTTAATTGCAGCTGTATTTTCATTTTGGAAAACCGATTTTTCTGATTTGGAGCTCGCCGATGGACCTACCGTGCTGTAGATGATCTCAGCCTTGTCAGCCAGTACTTCACTTACCATGGATTCAAGATTTTTCACCAACCCTTCGGTTCGCTCAAGCTGTGTACCTTCGGCAAGTTTGATCTCGAGGCTGAATTCACTTGTTCCTCCCTGGGGAATGTATTCGCTTCCCACAAAAGGAAGAATAAAACCAGTAGCAATCAGAATTGCTAACGCAGCCAGCACTACCTTTCCCCGGTTTTCCAGCACCCGTTCCAGGAACGATGTGTACCAGGCAAACCGCAATGCCTTTGTGGCTGTAATCGTGCTTTTCTTTGCATACATAGTGTTGAACAGCATGGGAATAATCAGCACAGCCACAACGAGCGAAATAACCTGTGTAAATGCCACCGTCCAGGCCTGATCTTTAAATAAAGCACCTGAAGCACCGTGCAGGTATACAATAGGAAGAAAAACCACAATGGTGGTAATGGTGGAAGAAACAATGGCGCCTCCTACCTGAGATGTTCCTTTGATACAGGAATTTTTCAGCGACTCACCGGTTTCCATATTCCGGAAGATATTTTCAACAATTACAATGGCGTTGTCAACCAGCATACCCGCTCCCAGTGCAAGTCCGCCTATGGTCATAATATTCAGTGACAGTCCGCTGAAATACATTACCACAAAGGTTGCAATAACCGACACAGGCAGCACAACAGCAACAATAAAGGTAAGGCCCCCGCGGCGCAGAAAAATAAAAAGTACAATAATGGAGAACAGAGCCCCCAGGAAAGCCGTATCACGTAATTCACCTATGGCATTGCTGATGAATGAGGCCTGGTTCTGAACGATGGTGAATTCATAACCGGGTAAAGCTTTGCGGATGGTTTCAAAAGACCTGTTGATTTCTTCAACAGCTTTCACGGTATTGTAGCTGGTTTCTTTGTATACCGACATACCCACACAACGTTTGCCGTTAATCCTGACTATATTTGCAGGTTCTTTGTTGGCGAAGCTTACCTGTGCCACGTCGCTGAGAAATACCGGAACGCGGTTGGTGAGAGAAGCGGCGGGAGCAGTGGCAGCGGCAGCGGCAGCGGCAGTAGAAGAAGTACCGTTATTTGGCTGTTTGAAGGCAACAACAATATTTTTAAGATCACTTTCGCTTGCTACCAGTGATGTTCCTTTAATAATATAGCGCTTGCCCATTTCAACAATACTGCCGCCCGAAACATTCCGGTTCATGCTCATGATTTGCTGAACCAGGTTATCGGTTGTCAGACCGTATGCACTTAACCGGTAAGGGTCTGTTTCAACGAGTATCTCCTTTTCCTCAGTCCCTGTAAGCACCACATCAGCAACACCTTCAAGGCGAACCAGTTCATTGCGGATGTAATTCTCGCCTGTTTTCCGCAACTCATTCATGTCTGATATTTCGGGGTGCCACATGGCAACCACCATAACCGGGGCAGCATTCGGATCGTGTTGGGTGATAACAAATTCATCGATATCTTCATGCTGACTGTAATTGGTAAGGGCTTTCTGCAGGTCGAGAAATGCCTGGTCCATATCGGTTGACCAGTTGTATTCGACCTTTACCCTGGCCGCACCTACCATGCAGGCAGATGACACCTGGGAAACGCCTTTCAATCGCATGGATTGAGATTCAATTCCCTCTACAAACTGTTTCTCTATTTCTTCAGGCGGGCGTTCACCCGATCTGAGCTCTACAAATATCCGGGGGGCAGTGATTTCAGGGAAAAGATCAATACTCAGTTTCCCCAGTGAAATATAGCCCAGCAAAAGTATCCCCAGGATAATCATGGAGATGGTTACCGGGTAGTTAACAGCAAATTGCGCTATTTTTTTCATACCGGGCAGGTTATTTGGTTTCCTTTACCTTCGACCGGTCGCGCAACGTCTCAAAGCCCTTTACCACAAGCTGTTCACCTTCCTTCAGTCCGGTAACAATTTCCACCTCACGCGGATTCTCAATACCAAATTCAACCACTCTTTCCAGGGCCACTCCTTTTTCAACAACAAAAACGCTGTTACCCCGCTGCTTGGAAACAATGATATCTTTGGGTACCACGATAACCTGCCTGGCTGATGCCACAACAATCTCGCCTTTAACATACATACCCGGCCTCAGCTGAAGCTTTGGGTTATTCACCACGATGACTCCCTTATAGGAACGTGTTTCCGGATCAATCGCCGGAGATATCTGGGTTATGGAACCTGTTAAGGTATCACCCGGCAAGGTATAGTTAATAATTCTTACCAGTTGTCCGGCTTTTACTTTGCCCATGCTTTTTTCGGGCAGGTTCACCTCCATGTGGAGCTTGCTGTAATCCATAATTCTTACCAGCAAGGCATTGGTTTCAACTTTTACACCGGGTGTGAAATAGGGCAAATCTACAATCACACCGGCGAATGGAGCCTTAACATGCATTTTTTGCATCCGCAGCAACGCATCTTCATAGCTGTAATTGGCATTGATGTAGTTAATTTCAGCATTTTT